>NZ_CP038436.1:1528600-1834320 GCF_004683965.1 Nocardioides seonyuensis | reverse complement strand
TTTCTTCGTTTCGCGGATGGGAAGACGTTGCGATCGACCCTAGACGTCGTGGATGTGCAGCCTTGGACTCCGGCGGCCCAGGTGCCTCGAAGTGTCGTCGTGAATGGCATGGTCCGAGTTCCCGCGCTCTGCGAGATGCACTCCATTCACTACCCGATCTCTCTGCTTGAGGACGCGCTCCAAGGAATCTTCTACGCGTTCGTCACGTCATGCGATTGCCCAGTTGCATATCTGATGCACACAGGGTCCGACAGTGTGAACTGCAAAGCAGCCGGGGCGTCGGAGGGGATATCTGCGACGTATGCGGACATCCCAGGCGACGAGATGCTCATAAGACACCCGGCCGGCGCGTTCTTCTGCAAGCGGCTGACCGCGTAACGATCACGTGTGCCCTTCCGCGGCCATCGCCCCGGTGGTGCGCGGGGGGCAGTCTCCCGTTGCCCTTATCGTGTCATCCGGATCCGCGGACGTGGAGAAGTTGGCTGGCTGCCTCGGGAAGCGATCACCTATGCCGTGGCAATGTTGTGCTGCAAAGTGCTGATGGATGCCGCCACGTCGTGTAGTTCCGCCCCGAGGTCCTGCAACTCCTTGGTCGACTTCATGCTCCCAAGCAATCCCTGACCGCTTGGCGCCTTCCGGATGCCAACTCCAAGATGCTGTCCCTGGTGAAACGGAATTGTGTTCCATGCCAGGTGCACGACGAAGTTCCTGCGCCTGAGCGCGTCGCTGGCTCTGCCGAGAAGTTGCGCGCAGAGCTTCCGATGGTTGCGTGACAATTCGCCCCGGTTGTTTTCGATAACGGAGCGGAGTTTGTCGATTCGGGCCCCGTAGAGGTCGTCCGACGGGGCTAGTTGCATGGCTAGCGAGAACAGCGCACCTTCAACGGCAGCACCCGACACCGTGACCCGGCCGACTGCCTCATACAGCGAGCGCGCCCATTCGTCGCCATGGGCCAGGTACTGCTGTACGAAGTCGCTGACTTCGTCGGTCACTCGACACTCCAATGCAAGGATGCGGATGCTTGTCACGGCGGTCCGTCGACGGACGGCCGGGTGAAACCCTCCCATGCCGGGGTGAGTCCCTGGAAGTGCGTCCTTCCGCCGCCTGGCGGACACACGGGATTGGTTGGCGAACTAGCGTCACCGCCTTTAAGGCTCGGTCGTGTTTTGGCGGCGGGCGGACTGGGCGAGGCCAGTCCGCCGCATGGCGTGCCCCGTGTCCGAGTCGGCTGTCCTGTTCCCGTCCCAACCCATCACCATGACCACTGCGCAACTGGCAGTTGTCTCCTACCTTGCCCGCTACTCCGGCCGCACGAACCGGATGTACGCGTACCAGCTCCGCCCTTGGTTTGCCTGGTGCAAGGGCAACGGACTGGATCCCCTACTGGGCATCCAGCGCAGCCATCTCGAGCTGTACATCCACCAGCGCGGCGACACCGGGCTAATGGACTCCTCAATCATCAATGATGCATGGGGTCCGCGGGTTCTTTCGGTTCGGACTTATTTGCGTCTGAGTCAGACTGCGTCGCCTTCGCCCAAGTAGACGCGGATGTGTGCAGGGAACCAGCACCTGTCTCAGATAGGCGCATTTCCTCGGCGCTCAGCAGGCGATCGGCTAGCACGCGTATGCGCCTATTCCACTCGGCGTTTAGATCTCACCCTCCTTTAGGCGCGACGCCAAGACGGTGATTCGCAACGGAACGCTGAACGCTAGTCGCGGGTAGCGTACAACTCGGTATCGGTGAGCAACTCATCGGCAACTTTGACGTCTGCGACCCGAAAGGCCACCCCACTGTCACCTTCGACCGACAGATGACCATCCTCACCGTTGGCCCTGTAGTCAACTGTCACTTCGAACTCACAGAGCTGCCCATCTGGAGCCGATACACCCAGTTTGAACCGATCAGCCTCCGCCTGAGATACCTGCCGCGGGAAATCCCAACGTTGCTCTTCTGCCTCTGCAAACGTCTCATGCGACGGGTCTGGGACCCCACGTACGGAGCTCGAAGATCCCTCGATCTCATATATCATCTCAAGTCCGACCAAATTGCCCCCGCCTTCTTCCCTTAGAAACGTGTAGGGACCGGCACTGGGCGGCGAGCATTTCACTTTTGTGAGCTTAATGTCATCAATGACAACCGGATACGCAGCAAGGCCATAGAGATTCAAGTCGATCAAGGTGTGCCCACCTGCCCAACCACCAACGGCATCGGCGTACTCATTGAGCGTCATGTGAGTGGGCGCCCCGGAGGCGATGAGTTCTGATCGCGAGAGGGGCAAGATATTTCCCCCCAACGAGCCGCTTACCGTTACGTCCGCCGCCAATGGGCCCCGGTCGCTGACCTTCTTCACCGCTTCGGTGGCGAGCCCGCCAATAGACCAACTGGCCAGCGCCCCAACAGTAAAGGTGAGAGCGGAGATGACGACACTCTGCCACAAGGCGACTTCTCGTCTGTGCTTCACCTGACCGTACTCCGTCCGTTCACCATGACTCGTGAGTCAAACCTAGCCACTTTCGGACCACCTGCGGTCCATCGAATATCCACCATGGACATGCGGTGGCTACTGCGAGCCGGACAGGCGTAGGTAGCGATGCGCGCTGCGACCCGCGGGGTGACGGACCGGGCGAGCCCCTGAACGCTCTCTAGACCTACTCGGCGGGCCGACTGAAGAGCCGGAGGGTGGACCACCCGTTGACCTGGACACACAGACGCGGCTGCGTTGCAGACGGGTCTGCTGCACGATTCGGTGTCAGCGCGACCTAGCCCATTCCGCCGCGATTGGGCGAAGTGAAGTCAAGATCCGCCTTCGGCCTACGTCCGCCTGTGGAAGCTGACCTTGTTGTCGGGGCCGGTGCGGGTCTCGTAGCGGGGGTCGTGGGCTCGCCGGTGGTGGTGGGGACACAGGAGACGGCCGGTGTCGACGTTGGTGGGTCCCTGGTCGGCTGACCATTCGAGGTCGTGGTGGGCGTGGCAGGCATCCGGTGGCATGTCGCAGCCCTCAGCGGTGCAGCCCTTGTCCCGGACGGTCAGGGCGATGCGCTGGTAGCGGGTGTGGAACCTCTTGGAACGGCCGACGTCCAGCGGCATGGACTTGCCGCCCAGGACGAGGGGGATGATCCCGGCCTCACAGGCCAGCCGTCGGGCGGTGGAGGCGCTGATCCGGTCGCCGTTGCCCAACGTGGCGACACCCAGGCCGGTGTGGAGAGCCTTGAGGTCGAGGGTGATCACGACGGTGGCGTTGACGCCGGCGGTCTGGGGGAGTTGGTCGGTCGGGTAGCGCTCGATGAACTCGCCGAACGCCTGCCCGAGTCGCTGTGGAGTCGGGCGCCATTCACCGGTCTTGGAGTCCTTCAGGTCGTCGTGGTCGTGGCGGGCGGGGTTGGCGATCGCATGCAACGCCAAGCGCAGTGCGGCGCCCTGGTGGGCGGGGAGGGCGAACCGGCCCCAGGTCTTGCCGTGCCCGTCGTCATGGAGCTTGAGGAACGCCGTCGCGGCGGCGCTCTGCGCCTCGCGCTCGAGGAGCTGCTGCTCCAGAGCCTCACCCACCTCGGGCGCGACGACATCAAGGATGCGCTTGCCGACCCGCCGCAGCACCTTCGCGTCGTGGTCGGCCGCGACCTCCAGCAGGTGGTCACGCGCCTGGGCGCGGATGTCGCCGTCGATGTGGCGGACCTGCCCGTCGAGCGTCTCGACCTCATCCGGGATCGCTTCCACCGCAGCCACGATCACCTGCGCCTGGTCGACCCGCAACGAACCAGCAGCTAGCGCGGCACCCACCGGCGCGTGCAGGTCTTCTTCCAGGCTCTTGCCCAGACGCACGAGCCGGGCGGCTTCACCACGCGTCAACCGGGTCCGACGCGCCCACCACTGATGCGTGTGCCGTGCCCCGATCTCATCCCCCAGCCGACGCCGGTCCGCCTCGACACCGACCCGGCACGCCTGCGCGGTCACCCGACCAACAACCGAGGTCGCCGCCTCCAACACCCGCGTCACGTCCGGATCAGACAACGCGCCCAGCGACAGCGCGCCGAGCTCGTCCAGCGCCTCGCCAACCCGCGCCAACACCCCAGCCACGTGCGGCGACGCGACCGGGTCGGTGCCCGGCGCACGCCACCCGTGCTGCGGGTCACTGGCGGAGATGCTCACTCGGAGGGTCCTTCCATGATCGGCTCATCGTTCGAAGACGTGTTCGATTTTAGTGCGAGCCACCGACACTGGACCCGGTCGGAACGCTCTCTCCACACGACCGCCCAACCGCGTGAACCCGCTCACAATCACCCGCCTGAGAGCACAACCACGCGCGCCCACGATTCGACATGCCCTCGCGATCATGTTCTCGTAGTCGAGCCGCAAGCAGTGCCCCTCGTCCCGAACGAGGCGCCCCCCATCGCGAGGCGTAAGGCGCGCAGTGGCCTCGACGCCTGACTCGACGGTGTCGCGTCCGAGCGCCCCAGGAGGCGCCCAACATGTGAGGTCCGAAGCACGTGCGTGCCACCACCACACCTGCCCAGTCCAACCGGTCCACTCGCCTGCGCGCACTCGCCGCCAGCACCGCCACCGCCGCTCTCGCGCTGACTCTCGTGCCCGGCAGCGCTGCCGCCGCGGAGCCGACCGGCGACCCGGTCGTCGTACGCATCAAGGTCGCCGACCAGGCGCCCGTCGACGTCGCGACCGCGGCCCGCACCTGGCCCACCAAGCTGCTCAAGACCCACGCCATCGCCGTCGACGGCAACGACCTGGTCCGGGTCAAGCGCGACGGACGCAAGGTCAAGGGCGACCGGAAGCGGCTGCGCCACGGCGACGTCGTACGCCTGGTCGCTGTCGACAAGGAGCGGGCGACCAAGCGCAAGCGGGTCCAGCCGCGCGTCGTCGAGGTCCCCACGACCCAGCTCAAGCCCGGCAAGCGCAAGGTCGTGCAGCAGGGCAAGCCCGGCGTCCGCAAGGTCGTCGCGCTCCGCACGTTCCACAACGGCGAGCCCGTGAAGTACAAGGTGGTCAAGCGCAAGCTGGTCAAGGACCCGCGCCCGCGCCGCGTGCTCGTCGGCCGCAAGCCCTTCACCGTCCCCGGCACCGACGGCCTCAACTGGGGCGCTCTCGCCAACTGCGAGTCCGGCGGCAACCCCAAGGCCGTCAACCCGGCCGGCTACTACGGGCTCTACCAGTTCAACGTCGGCACGTGGAACAGCGTGGGCGGCTCCGGCCTCCCCACCCACGCCTCCGCCGGCGAGCAGACCTACCGCGCCAAGCTGCTCTACAAGTCGCGCGGACGCTCCCCGTGGCCACACTGCGGCCGCCTGCTCTGAGCCGAGCAGCGACCGCGCGGTCAGGCAGCGACAGCAGGCACGGCGCGGTGAGCGACCCGGGACGGCAGCCAGCGCACCGCGCCGGCGGTCTCGGCGTTCGACCCGTAGACCAGCAGCGCCAGGAAGACGCCGTACACCGGCAGGTGGCCGACCATCTCGGTCTGCCCGAAGAGCAGCAGCGTGGCGTTGAACGGCACCATCGCGACGAGCACGGCGACCTGCGGGAACGCCCCGGAGATCACCAGCAGGCCGAAGAGCAGCTCGGTCGCGCCGGCGATCGCCACGAACGCCTCGGGCGAGACATTGATGCCGACGAGCGCGAAGACGTCCAGCGCCGGGTAGCGCTCGAGCGTGTCGATCGCCATGCCCGGGTTGGTCAGCTTCTCCGAGAAGGCCAGCACGATGAGGGCCGTGCCCACGCCCAGGCGCAGCCACAGCAGCGCCCACTGCAGCTCGGCCCGCGACGGGTGCGCCTCGCCGTGGGCGTCCGGCCCGGGCGGTACGACGACCAGGAAGGCCGCGACCGCGGCGAGGTTGGCGCTCTCCCCCAGCGCCGTCCAGCCGGCGACCAGCGCGAGGGCCGGGGCCAGCATGAGGACGAGCGCGGCGGCCGTGCGGAGCTGCCAGCCGGTGATCAGCCAGATGCCGAGCGCCGCCTCCACGAGCAGCAGCGCGTTGCCGCCGACGCCCTCGAGGTGGTCGATCGACGGCGTGATGAACGCACCCGTCGCGGCCAGCGCCAGCAGCGCGACGCCGAGGTGGATGCCCAGCAGGCGCGGGATCCAGGGCACCAGGCCGCCCAGCCGCTTCAGGAACGGCAGCTCCGGCCGATCGACCCGCAGCGCCACCAGGCGCCACGCGATCGTGACGGCGACGACCGCCGCGGTGAGCACGAGCGGCAGCGGCGAGAAGAAGAAGGACCAGTCACCGGCCGCCTGCGACTCCACGAACCAGCGCTCGTGGGTGGGCAGGGCAACGGTGAGCGCAGGGAGAGCGAGGGGCATGCCCTCAGCCTTGACGAGCGCCGGCGTCCGCGTGAGCGGCGAAGGTCCGGACCTTGTGGGGACCTTTGTCCTCCGTCGACCCACCCCATCTGCCTATGCTCTGTCGGACGCAACCCTGGAGGACTGTTCTCGTGACGAGGTCATCGACCCTGGCACTGGCGCTGTGGATGGCGCTCACCCTCGGACTGGGCGTGCTGCCCGCGGCATCCGCGAGCGGCGCCGGCATCGGTACGGCGTCCCCCGCGCAGGTCGCCGCCCGGCCCATGGCCCAGCCCCTCGCCCAGCCCGCCGCCCTGCGGCTCGACAAGCCGCGCAGGCGGAAGTGGCGGGCCCCCAGGGGCCCGGTCTTCAACGACCCGCACCTCAAGAAGGGGCACTTCCGGATCGAGCGGAAGCTGATCAAGACGATCAACCACGCACCCAGGCGCTCCACGATCCGGATCGCGGTCTACTCCTTCGACCGGATGCCCCTCGCCAACGCCCTGGTGGCGGCCCACAAGCGCGGCGTCAAGATCCAGATGCTCCTCAACGACCACTGGAACACCCCGGCGATGAAGAAGGTCCGGAACGCGATCGGTGCCAAGCGCGGCACCAAGAACTTCATCTACAAGTGCAAGTCCAGCTGTCGCGGCAACGCCAACGAGTACACCAACATGCACTCCAAGCTCTACCTCTTCAGCCGGGCCGGCAAGTCCAATGACGTCATCGCCGTGGGCTCGCACAACCTCACGCGCAACGCCGACATCCACCAGTGGAACGACCTCTACTTCACCCACGGCGACCACAAGCTGTTCCGCGAGTTCGTGGACCTCTTCAACGACATGCGGGTCGACTACAACGTCCGCCAGCCGTCCCGTTTCTTCTGCGGCGACCCCCTCGCTGCCGCGTGCGACGACTCGGTCGACAAGCACACCGCGTTGATCTACCCCAAGATCTCCCGGCCCAAGGACGACGTGGTGCTCGAGACCCTCAAGAAGGTCCAGTGCAAGATCCCGAAGGCAGGCGGCGGCTTCACGCGCTCCCGTCTCGTCCTGTCCATGCACACGATGCGCGGCAACCGGGGCAACTACCTTGCTGAGGCGATCCGGAAGAAGTACGCCCAGGGATGCGACGTACGCGTCATGTACGGACTGATCGGCTACCACACCAAGGGAGTCCTCGGAACGCCCACGCCTCGCGGCAGGATCCCGCTGCGGTCCACCGGGCTCGACTTCAACCCCGACGACGACTTCGACCTCAACGGAGACGGTGACGACGACCTGATCCTGTCCTTCTACAGCCACCAGAAGTACCTCGTCGTGCGCGGCATGTACAACGGCGTCCCCGACACCCACCTGACCGTCACCGGCACGGCCAACTGGGCCAGCCTCAGCCCCGGCAACGACGAGGTCAGGTTCACCGTGCGCGGCCCCGTGGTGGCCAAGAAGTACATGCGGAACTTCAACTACCAGTGGAGGAACCAGCGCAACTCGCGCAACGCCTACACGACCAGCTACGTGAACTTCCCCGGTTCTCCCAGGGGCACGACGAGGTCGACTCGGTAGGACTCCCCCCTTGTGGTGAGGGCCCGCACCGCGATACAGATCAGGGAAGGGCTCGCGGCCCGCCGGGACGCGCCTGCACACGGAGGAGGCGCTCCATGTCAACGACGTCGACCCACCACCCCGCATCGCCGGCACCCTCGGGCGGTCCGCCGCGCATGACCGCGAGGTCGATCGCCGTCTGGGGCGCGGTCGCCGTCGTCGGCGCCGTCTGCTGGTCGGTCCTGGCGCTGTCCCGCGGGGAGGAGGTCTCGGCGCTGTGGATCCTCTTCGCGGCCCTGTCCTCCTACGCCATCGCCTACCGCTTCTACGCCCGCTTCATCGCCTACCGGGTGCTGGGCGTCGACGACACCCGCGCCACCCCGGCCGAGCGGCACGACAACGGCCGCGACTTCGACGTCACCCACCGGCACGTGCTCTTCGGCCACCACTTCGCCGCGATCGCCGGAGCGGGCCCACTGGTCGGTCCCGTGCTCGCGGCGCAGATGGGCTACCTGCCCGGCACGATCTGGATCATCGTCGGCGTCATCCTGGCCGGTGCCGTCCAGGACATGGTGGTGCTCTTCTTCTCGATGCGTCGTGACGGCAAGAGCCTGGGCCAGATGGTGCGCGAGGAGATCGGGGTGGTCGGCGGGATCGCCGCGCTGATCGCGGTCTTCGCGATCATGATCATCATCCTGGCCGTGCTCGCGCTGGTGGTCGTCAACGCGCTGGCCGAGTCCCCCTGGGGTGTCTTCTCGATCGGCCTGACCATCCCGATCGCTCTGTTCATGGGCTACTACCTGCGGGTGCTGCGGCCCGGCCGGGTCTCCGAGGTCACCGCCATCGGCGTCGGGCTGCTGCTGCTCGCGATCATCGGCGGCGGCTACGTCGAGCAGATGGGCCTCGAGGACGCCCTGACGCTGTCGAAGGAGCAGCTCACCTTCGCCCTGGTCCTCTACGGCTTCGTCGCCTCGATCCTGCCGGTCTGGATGCTGCTCACTCCTCGCGACTACCTCTCCACCTTCATGAAGATCGGCGTGATCGTGCTGCTGGCCGTCGGCCTCGTCCTCGCGGCGCCGGTTCTGCAGCAGGAGGCGGTGACCGACTTCGCGCGCGAGGGGACCGGCCCGGTGTTCGCCGGCAAGCTGTTCCCGTTCGTCTTCATCACGATCGCCTGCGGCGCGCTGTCCGGCTTCCACGCGCTCATCTCCTCGGGCACGACGCCGAAGATGGTCGCCAAGGAGAGCCAGGTCCGGATGATCGGGTACGGCGGCATGCTGATGGAGTCGTTCGTGGCGATCAGCGCCCTGATGGCCGCCTGCGTGATCGACCCGGGCCTCTACTTCGCGATGAACAGCCCGGCAGGCGCCACGGGCGGCGACCCCGCCACCGCGGCGGAGTTCGTCAACAGCCTCGGCTTCGTGATCACCCCGGACCAGCTGACCGGGGCGGCTGCCGCGGTCGAGGAGCAGACGCTGATCTCCCGCACCGGTGGCGCACCGACGCTCGCGCTCGGCATGTCCCAGATCTTCACCGAGGCGTTCGGCGGCGGACTGGCCGCGTTCTGGTACCACTTCGCGATCATGTTCGAGGCGCTCTTCATCCTCACCGCCGTCGACGCCGGCACGCGCGTCGGCCGCTTCATGCTGCAGGACACCGTCGGCAACCTGTGGCCGCGGTACGCCGACCTGTCCTGGAAGCCGGCCTCCTGGTCGGCGAGCGCCGTCGTGGTCGGGCTGTGGGGCTACATGCTGTACGTCGGCGTGACCGACCCGCTGGGTGGCATCAACCAGCTCTTCCCGCTCTTCGGCATCGCCAACCAGCTGCTCGCTGCGATCGCGCTGACCCTGTGCGTGACCCTGCTGATCAAGCACGGGAAGGCGAAGTGGGCGTGGGTGCCCGGCGTCGGCCTGGTGTGGGACCTCGTCACGACCATGACCGCCAGCTATCAGAAGGTGTTCTCCGACAACCCCGCCATCGGCTACTTCACCCAGCGCGAGCGCTACCAGGACGCCCTCGACGCGGGCGAGCTGCTCGCCCCGGCGACCAGCGTCGACCAGATGGAGCAGGTGGTCACCAACTCCACTGTCAACGGCACCCTGCAGGCCCTCTTCGCGATCCTCGTCCTCGTGGTGGTCGCCAACGCGTTCGTCATCTGGATCAAGGCGCTGCGCGCCGGCGGGCTGCCCACGACCGAGGTCCCGTGGCACGAGTCCCACCTCGTCCAGCCCTCCGACTTCATCGCCACGGCCGAGGAGAAGGAGGCCGTCCGCGAGTGGGAGGCGTCCCGACGTGGCACCGAGGTGGGGAGCAGCCGATGACCGCGCGGGAGGTGGTGCGCACGCTGCGCTGGTACGTCCGTGAGCTCACCGGCGAGGCCAAGTGGGACGACTACCTCACGGAGTGCGCAGCGTTCGGCGAGGCGCCGATGTCGCGGCGCGAGTTCGAGCGGCTGCGCGACCACGAGCGGGAGCACCAGGCGGGCGGCCGCTGCTGCTGACGCGAGCCGGGAGGCCTGTCAGACGGCGGCGGCGGTGAGCACGATCCGGGCCCGCTCGGTCGGCTCCAGCCACTGTCGGCGCGCACGGACCAGCCGCACGCCGGACCAGGTCAGGAACAGCGGGGCGAACGCCAGGGACACCCACCAGGCGGGCAGCACCGCGAACGCCGCGAAGAGGATCCCCGTGAGCGTCGTCGACAGGGAGAGCCGCCCGGCGTAGCCGGCCATCGCGGCGTGCGGTGCGGGCGTCGCGCGCGGCGAGCTCAGGTCGACGGAGTACGGCGACCGCACCGACCACCGCATCGAGGTCGCCAGCACCTGCACCACGACGACCAGCCAGCACGTCACCACGGCCACAGCAGTGGTGGGGCCGGGGAGCCCGGTCCGCACGAGCGCCACGAACAACGTCAGCCCGGACACCGCCACCAGGCACTCGGCGACGACCAGGGCGCGGGCGTCGAAGGCCACCGCGGCTGGCACCGGCAGGGTCTCGCGCCACACCATGCCCTTGCCGTCCAGGCACCACGCGTTCACGCCGAAGAGCAGCGCGGCGCCACTGACACCGAGCCCGGGCAGCAGCAGGATCGACGTCCACTCCAGGCCGGCGACCAGCACGACCAGTCCCGGCCCGAGGCCGAGGATGACGAGCCCGCGACGCATGCCGACCGAGCGCCACACCGAGCCCCTGTCGAGACGTCGCAGCATCGCCAGGTCGGCGGAGAGCCACCGGGGCTGGGGTGCGTGCCGGGCCTCGTGCACGTCCGAGTCGACGCGCAGCTCCTCGCGCGGGGGCAGGCCCAGGGCCCAGCGGGCCGGCCAGGCACCCAGCCACACGGCCGCGGGAAGCAGTGCGAGCAGGACGAGGGCGGGGAGCGGCCAGCGTGACGTCGCGGCGGTGTCGACGAGCCACGTGGTCGGCAGCGCCCTGCCGATGTCCTCGAGGCGCCCGGCGAGGTGCAGCAGCATCGCGACGAGTCCGAGCGCGATGGTCGCAGCCCGCACGAGCACGACGCCGTGGGTGGTGCGTCGTACGCCCTCGACGGCCCAGCCGACGGCCTGTCCCAGCGCGGCAGCGACCAGCAGCCACAGGACGGTCACCACCTGCGCACCCGCCGTCCGCTCCGGAGGGGTCACCATCGCGGTCGCCGCGAGGAGTCCCCACGCCTGGATGAGCCACGCCATGTTGAGCGGGGTGAGCACAAGCGCGCCCAGGTGCTCGGTGACCGGGCTGATGGGGTGGACCATGGCCTCGGTGCGCGAGAGCAGCTCGCGCCCCCCACCGCCGGCCATCGAGGCCGCGACGCCGAGGAGCAGGACGGCCGCGAAGCCGAGGGGCAGGTTGCCCTCGAGGCCCCGGACGGAGGTCTGCAGCACGTCGGCGAAGATGCCGTCGGTCACCGACCGTGACCTGCTCGGCAACGTCGCGAAGGCAACGGTGACCCCGAGCACCAGCGCGCTGCCCGCCAGCGCCGCCCCACGCCGTCGTACGGTCCGGGCACGGAAGGCCACCAGGTGCCCGAGGTCGCGCGCGGCCGCGGGCCAGGGGTCGCTGGTTCCCCGGACGGGCTGCCCGTCAGTCGAGGAGGGCACGGTAGGCCTCGCCGGTCAGGTCGGCCGCCGCCATCGCAGCGACCCGGTTGCCGCCGCGCAGCACGATCGCCGTGCTGCACGCCTCGAGGGCGAGGTCGCGCAGGTGGGTGGAGAGCAGCACGCACGCACCGCGGGCGCGCGCGTCGGCGACGATCTCGAGGGTGGCGTCGACGCCCAGGGGGTCGACGCCGTCGAACGGCTCGTCGAGGAGCAGCACCGCCGGCTCGTGCAGCGCCGCCAGCACGACGCTGAGGCGCCGGCTCATGCCGTGGCTGAAGCCGCCCACCACCCGGTGCGCGACGTCGCCGAGCTCGAAGCGCTCGAGGAGGTCGCGCCCGCGCGCCTCCCAGTCGTCGAGCCTGCGGAGGCGGGCACTGAGCTGCAGGTGCTCCCACGGCGTCGCGCGCGGGACCAGCCCGCCGACGTCGGGGCAGTAGCCGACCGCCCGCTTGACGGCCAGCGACTCGGTCGCGGCGTCGTGGCCCGCCACCGTGACCGCGCCGGCGGTGGGGGGTACGACACCCGCGAGGACCTTCATCGTCGTCGACTTGCCCGCGCCGTTGCGCCCCAGGAGCGCGGTCGCCCGGCCGGCCTCGGCGGAGAGGTCCACACCGCTGACGGCCTCCACCTCGCCGAAGCGGACGTGGAGGTCGCGGACCTGGACGGCCGGAGCGGCACCGCTGGGGGCGCCTGGGGGCAGGGGACTCACTGCCTCATCCTCCCCGACCGGGCGCGCGTGCGCTCGGTTTTCGGGGGACCGGGCTCTCTCCACACCATGCTGTAACGCCGGGTCATGGGCTGTACCGACCCCGTTGCGACTGGGGTACAACAGCTCCTAACCCGGCGTTACAGCGAGGCGTCGATCGGTCAGGCGGGGTAGGTGCCCCCGGCCTCGGCGACGGCCACCAGGCTGGCGGGCGGCTCGAAGCGCTCGCCGTACGACGCCGCGAGCTCGCGCGCCCGGGCGACGAACCCGGCCGGTCCACGACCCGCAGGGCCCTCGAAGCCGTTGATGTACTGGATCGCGCCGCCGGTCGGGGGCGGGAAGCCGATGCCGAAGATCGAGCCGATGTTGGCCTCGGCGCTCGAGCGCAGGACGCCCTCGTCCATGCACTTCACGGTCTCGATCGCCTCGATGACCAGCTGGCGGTCGGCGATGTCGGCGAAGGGGATCTGCTCCTCGGCGACCGGGAAGTGCTCGGCCAGGCCGGCCCACAGCCCCTGGCGCTTGCCGGCGTCGTCGTACTCGTAGAAGCCGGCGCCCTTGAGCTTGCTGGAGCGGCCGAGCTCGATCATCTTGTCGATGACGGCCTCGGCGCCGCTCGGCGTCCAGGTGCCGCCCTCGCGCTCGACGGCCTCCTGCGAAGCCTTGCGGATCTTGACCATCAGCTCCATGTTGAGCTCGTCGGTGATCTGCAGCGGCCCGACGGGGTAGCCGGCCATGGTGGTGGCACGGTCGAGGCTGACCGGGTTGACGCCCTCGCCGAGCATCGAGAGGCCCTCGTTGATCTGCACGCCGATGACGCGCGAGGTGTAGAAGCCGCGGCTGTCGTTGACGACGATCGGGGTCTTCTTGATCAGCTGGACGATGTCGATCGCCTGGGCGATCGCGGTCTGGCTGGTCTCCTTGCCGGCGATGATCTCGACCAGCGGCATCTTGTCGACGGGCGAGAAGAAGTGGAGCCCGATGAAGTCGGCCGGCCGGTCGACGCCCTGGGCGAGCTCGGTGATCGGCAGCGTCGACGTGTTGCTGCACAGCAGCGCGTCGGAGTTGATGTGCTCGGCGATCTCGGCGAACACCTTGGCCTTGAGCGCGGGGTCCTCGAAGACGGCCTCGATGACCAGGTCGCAGCCCTTGGCGTCGGCCGGGTTGTCGGTCGGGAGGATGCGGCCGAGCAGCTCCTCGGACTTCTCGGCGGTGAGCTTGCCGCGCGAGACGGCCTTCTCGTTGATCTTCTTCGAGTAGGCCTTGCCGCGCTGGGCGGCCTCGAGCGAGACGTCCTTGAGGACGACCTCCATGCCGGCGCGGGCGCAGACGTAGGCGATGCCCGCGCCCATCATCCCGGCGCCGAGCACGAGCACCTTGGACGGCTTGAACGTGGGGACGCCCTCGGGGCGCAGCGCGCCGGAGTTGATCTCCTGCAGGTCGAAGAAGAACGCCTGGATCATGTTCTTGGCGTTCTGGCCGGTGGCCAGCTTTGCGAGGTAGCGCGACTCGATGCGCGAAGCGGTGTCGAAGTCGACCTGGGCGCCTTCGACGCAGGCGGCGAGGATGGCCTCGGGCGCCGGGTAGTGGGCGCCCTTGAGCTGCTTGCGCAGGCCGGCCGGGAACGCCGGCAGCATCTGCGCCAGCGACGGGTGGGAGGGGGTGCCGCCGGGCATCTTGTAGCCCTTCCGGTCCCACGGCTGCGACTTCGCCTCGTCGTTGTCCTTGTTGGCCACGACCCACGCCTTGGCCGCGGGCAGCAGCTCGTCCTGGGTGGCGACCAGCTCGTCGACGAGGCCCTTGGCCTGGGCCGCGGCCGGCTTGTAGCGCTGCCCCTGGAGCAGGACGTCCATCAGCGCCGAGGAGACACCGAGCATCCGGGTGACGCGGGTGACGCCGCCGCCACCGGGGAGCAGGCCCAGGCTGACCTCGGGGAGGCCGATCTCGTAGCGGCCGTCGACGGCGATGCGGTGGTTGAAGGCCAGGGCGATCTCGAGGCCGCCGCCGAGTGCCGCGCCGTTGATGGCGGCGACGGTCGGCACGCCGAGCTTCTCGATGCGGCGCAGCTGGTCCTTGATCGCCTGCGCGCCCTCGAAGACCAGCCCGGCCTCGTCGGGCCCGTAGGACTGGAGGTCCTTGAGGTTGCCGCCGGCGAAGAAGGTCTTCTTGGCGGAGGTGATCACGACGCCGGTGATCTCGGCCTTCTCCGCCTCCAGGCGCTCGACCGCCGCGGCCATCGAGCGGCCGTAGGCCTCGGTCATGGTGTTGGCGCTGGCGGTGGGGTCGTCCAGGGTGAGTACGACGATGCCGTCGGCGTCGCGCTCGTAGCGGATCGTGTTCTGGTGCTCGGTCATCTCAGGAAAGTCCTTCTTGTCTCCGCTGGTTGAGGAGGGACGAAGTCCCGTCTCGAAACCAGGCTGCGTTGTGGGGCGGTCTCGTGACGGTCGCTGCGCGACGTCCTCGACCAACGATGGGTGTCAGACGCGCTCGACGATGGTTGCGATGCCCATGCCGCCGCCGACGCACAGCGTGGCGAGGCCACGGCGCAGGTCGCGGCGCTCGAGCTCGTCGACGAGCGTGCCCAGGATCATCGCGCCGGTCGCACCGAGGGGGTGACCCATCGCGATCGCGCCGCCGTTGACGTTGGTGATCTCGGAGTCGATGCCCATGTCGCGCATGAAGCGCATCGCGACCGCGGCGAACGCCTCGTTGATCTCGAAGAGGTCGATGTCCTCCACCTCGAGACCGGCCTTGGCGAGCGCCTTGCGCGCGGCCGGGGCCGGGCCCGTCAGCATGATCGTCGGGTCGGCGCCGCTGACCGCAGCGGAGACGATGCGGGCGCGCGGGGTGAGACCGAGGTCGGAGCCGACCTGCTCGCTGCCGATCGCCATCAGGGCGGCGCCGTCCACGATGCCGGAGGAGTTGCCCGCGTGGTGGACGTGGTCGATCCGCTCGATCCAGTGGTACTTCTGCAGCGCCACGTCATCGAAGCCGAGGTCGCCGTGGAAGGCGAAGGACGGCTTGAGGCCCGAGAGCGACTCGACCGTCGTACCGGGGCGGATGAACTCGTCGCGGTCGAGGACGGTCAGGCCGTTGAGGTCCTTGACCGGGATGACCGAGCCGTCGAAGTAGCCGTTGGCCTGCGCCTTGGCGGCACGGGCCTGCGACTCGGCGGCGAAGGTGTCGACGTCCTCGCGGTTCCAGCCCTCGACCGTCGCGATCAGGTCGGCGCCGATGCCCTGCGGGACGAAGTCGGTGTCGAGCGCGGTGCGGGGGTCCATGGCCCAGGCGCCGCCGTCGGAGCCCATCGCCACCCGGCTCATCGCCTCGACGCCACCGGCGAGGATGAGGTCCTCGAAGCCGCCGCGCACGCGCGACGCGGCCTGGTTGACCGCCTCCAGCCCGGAGGCGCAGAACCGGTTGAGCTGGACGCCCGCCACGGTGTCGGGGTAGCCGGCGGCGAGCGCCGCGGCCTTGGCGATGTCGCCACCCTGGTCGCCCACGGGGGACACGACGCCGAGCACCACGTCGTCGACGCGCGCGGGGTCGAGACCGGGGTTGCGGGTCTTCACCTCGTCGAGGAGGCCGACGACCAGGTCGATCGGCTTCACCTCGTGGAGGGAGCCGTTGGCCTTGCCCTTGCCGCGCGGCGTACGGATGTGGTCGTAGATGAATGCCTCTGCCATGCTGCTGATTGTGACACCATTACTGTCAAAGTGGTAAAGGTGTGGTCCGGATCACTCATGGCCCGTTTCGCTGCAGGAGGGGAGGACGCGTGGACGCAGCAGTCGCCGAGGACGCCCTGCTCACCCTCGAGGAGGCCTCCGAGCGCACCGGCATCAGCGTGCGCAACATCCGCTTCTACACCTCGCGCGGCCTCGTGCCGCCGCCGCTGCGGCAGGGTCGCTCGGGCTTCTACTCCGCCGAGCACCTGGCCCGGCTCGACCTCGTGCGTGAGCTCCAGGGCCACGGCTTCACCCTCGCCGCCATCGAGAAGTACGTCGCGCGCATCCCCGCCGACGCCACCCCTTCCGACATCGCGCTCCACCTCGCGCTGCTGGCCCCCGTCCCCGACGAGGGACGCATCGACATCCAGGACGGCCTGGTCGGGCTCGGCGTGCCGGCCAGCGCCGCCGAGGCGGTCGCCGACGTCTACGCCCGCCACGGCCAGCAGGTCGCCGACGAGCTCTCCGAGATCGTCCGCACCCGGCTGTGGCCGGAGTACCGCGACTCCGGCGGCACCGTCGAGGGACTCCGCGAGCTGGTCCACCGGCTCAAGCCGCTGACCATCGCCGGCCTCGTCGCTGCCTACGAGAAGGCCATGGACGAGAGCGCCGACAGCTACGTCCGCCGGGGCGCGCGCCCGTACTGAGTCGTCGTACGACACCCCACCGCACGCGTCTTGCCGGGCGGCCGGGGCTGTTCGGCGCCTGCGACATGGTGCAGTCTTCGGGGACAACCCGCGGCGGGAGGGCCGCGGGACGGGGGCCTCGGAGGGCACATGGACTCGCTTCGTCGTCGGCTCGTCATGGGCCTCGTGCTGGTGCTGGCGATGGTCGGCATCAGTGTCGCGCCGTCGTCGGCCGCGCCCACCCCCCGCGCCGCTGCGCTCGCGGCGACCGGGTCGATCTCCGGCATCGTGACGGGCGACGGCGTGGAGATGACGTCCACCCACGTCGACCTCTACGTCCTGGACGGCACGCAGTGGCAACGGACGAGGATGAGCGGGACCGGCTACACGTCCGGCCGCTACGTCATCGGGAACCTCGAACCGGGGACCTATCGCATCGAGGTTCCGAACCCGGATGAGCCATTCGTCCGCACCTTCCTCCCGTCGGCCGATCTCCTGGCGAACGGTGAGGACATCGTCCTCGGGGAGGGCCAGGCCATCACCGACGCCGACGTCTCGCTGCTGCCCGGCGGGACCATCGAGGGGACCGTCACCGACGAGCACGGCGCTCCCCTCGCCGGGGTCGTGGTGCGGGCGACCGACACGCAGCAGGAGACCCGTTACTTCGAGGCCGAGACCGACGACGAGGGCCGCTACCGCATCGGCCAGCTGACCACCGGCGACTACGTGGTGCGCTACAACCCCTACGCCATCGGCATGCAGGGCGAGTACCACCCCGATGCTCCGACGCTCTTCACAGCGATCCCGGTGCACGTGGTCTCCGGCCAGGCGTCGACCGGCACCGATGCCGTGCTCTCCGACCTGACCCGCCTCAGCGGCACCATCACGGACGCCGAGACCGGCGAGCCCGTCTCGCGGGCGCGGATCGACCTCTACGAGCTGCAGGGGGAGTACTGGCAGCCGGTGTTCGAGAGCGCCTACACCGACAACCGCGGTCGCTACGAGTTCGAGGGCACCTGGGGGACCTACCGCCTGCTGGTGGCCGGCGGTCCCTACGGCACCCACGGCTTGGTGTACCACCCCGACGCCACCTCGGTGGAGGGCGGGGAGAGCGTCGTCGTCGCCGCCGGCTCCGAGGTCGTCGTGGACGTCGGCATCCCCAGGTACGAGCGCACGTCGATCGCCAGGGGCTCCGTGACCGCGGGCGGCGACGGCCTCGCCGGTGTCGACGTCCTCGCCGAGATGCTCTACGAGGGCAGGTGGGCCCCGATGTACACCACCACCACCGACGCCGACGGGCGCTACGTCGTGTTCGCGGCCGTCCCGGGCACCTACCGGCTCCGGTTCAGGGACCCCACAGGCAACCGGCCGGACCGTTGGTGGGACGGACAGGCCTCGGCCGCGGACGCCACCCCGCTGGTGATCGAGACGGGTGGCTCGACGGTGACCGACATCGACATGGAGTTCTCCACGCCTCCGGCCACGGGCCGGATCGCGGGCACGGTCACCGGTCCGACAGGGGCCGCCGCACCGGACATCGACGTCACGGTCTACGAGTGGGACGAGCTCATCCAGACGTGGACCTCGGTCGCCACGGCGAGGACCGACACCGCCGGCTCCTACGCCGTGACCGGCCTGCCCCTGGGTGTCTACCGGGTCGGGTTCAAGGACGACATGGAGTGGTTCGTCACGGAGTTCCACCGCGACAGCCGGACGGTGGCCGACGCCACGGACGTCGAGGTGCTCGACGCCGCAGGTGAAACCGTCGATGCTGAGGTCGCGCCTGTCCCCGGCGACATCCTCGGCACCGTGTCGCGGCTCGGGTCGACCTCCGTCGAGGGCCTCCGCGTGGTCGCCTACGCGCAGCGTGACGGCGCCTGGACGGACGTGGCCACGACGCGGCCGCAGCCGGACGGCAGCTACGTCTTCGACAACCTTCCGGCCGGAGTGACCTACCGGCTGGGCTTCCACGACGAGTCCGGCACCCACGTCGACCAGTACTGGTCGGACCAGCCGAGCCTGGCGTCCGCACAGAACATCTTCCTGCGACCCAACCTCCAGTCGAGCGGTCACGACGCCGCCCTGAGGCCCGCCGACCGCCCCGACTACCAGGCGCAGACCAGCCCCACCGTCGAGGGTGTGGCCCGCGTGGGCGAGACCCTGGCCGCGGACCCGGGGACCTGGGCACCCGCCGGCGGCGTGCACGCCTACCGGTGGCTGGCCGGCGGCCGGGCCATTCCCGGCGCGTCCGATCCGGAGCTGACCCTCACCCCCGAGCTCGTCGGCGAGCGCATCAGCGTCGAGGTCACGACCTCGGGCGACGCTGCCGACCCAGGCGTGGCGATGTCCGCCGCGACCGATCCCGTGGAGGCGGCGCCGGTGGTGACGCCCACCGAGACCGCCACGGCCGAGCCGACTCCCAGCACCAGCCCGACGGTCACGCCCACCGCGAGCCCGACAGCGACGCCCACGGCGGCACCCACGACCAGCCAGACCGCGTCGCCTGCTCCGGCACCCGCGCCCACCGTGGCACCGGCTCCGAGCCTGGGGTCGCTCCTCTCGGAGCTGGCCGACGACCTCGCCGTCAAGGGAAGCCCGAGGGTCGGCAGGACCGTGAAGGTGACCCACCTGGTCGCCCACGTCCGCACCGGTGTCGGCTACCGGTTCCGGTGGTACCTCGGCGGCAAGAAGCTCAGGAAGGCCACCCGTTCGAGCCTCAGGCTCACCCGAGCCATGCAGGGCAGACGCCTGACGGTGAAGGTCACGATGGTGGCGGGCGACTCACGCGAGGTGGTCCGGATCCCGGTCGGCAAGGTGCGGGGCGCGCCGCTGCGCTGAGTCGTCGTACGACACCCCCGGTCCTCGAGCCCGGAGCCCGCGGAGTCGGGTGATATCCGGCGGCGCTTGCCAGATGGATACTCGGTATGCATACTCAGTATCCATGTCCATCAAGCACGGGCTCCTCGCCCTCCTCGAGCGTGAGCCGATGTACGGCTACCAGCTCCGCAGCGAGTTCGACGCCACGACCGGGTCGACCTGGCCGCTGAACGTCGGACAGGTCTACACGACGCTGGCGCGCCTCGAGCGAGACGGCCTCGTCACGCCCGGCGAGGAGGACGCGGAGGGCCGGGTGCGCTACTCGATCACCGACGCCGGCCGCGAGGAGCTCGCCGGATGGTTCGGGACGCCGGTCGTCAACTCCGACCGCCCGCGCGACGAGCTCGCGATCAAGCTCGCCCTCGCCGTCACCGTGCCCGGCATCGACGTCGCGGCGGTGATCCAGCAGCAGCGCGCGTCCACGATCGTCGCGATGCAGGACCTGACCCGCCTCAAGGCGACCGGGGAGGGCGACCTCTCGTGGTCGCTGGTCCTGGAATCGATGCGCTTCCAGTACGACGCCGAGATCCGCTGGCTCGACCACTGCGAGACCTCGCTGGCGCGCGCCGTGCGCGAGCGCGACGCAGCCACTACAGACACCACGACCGGCACGACCACCAAGAAGGCGGGGGCACGACGATGAACGCGGCGCTGGAGATGATCGACGTCAGCAGGATCCACGGCCGGGGCGACACGGCCGTGCACGCGCTGCGCGGGCTGAACCTGACCGTCCAGCCGGGCGAGCTGGTGGCCGTGATGGGACCGAGCGGCTCGGGCAAGTCGACCCTGCTCAACCTGGCCGGCGGGCTCGACCAGGCCACCGCGGGTCACGTGCGGGTCCAGGGCCAGGAGCTCGGCTCCCTCTCGAGGGCCGCGCTCGCGGAGGTCCGCCGCCGCCGGGTCGGCTACGTCTTCCAGGACTACAACCTCATCCCGGGTCTCACGGCTGCCGAGAACGTCTCGCTCCCGCTCGAGCTCGACAAGGTCAAGGCCCGCGAGGCGACCCGCCAGGCGCACGCCGCCCTCGACGAGGTCGGCCTCGGCGGTGTCTACGACAGGTTCCCCGACGACCTCTCCGGCGGCCAGCAGCAGCGCATCGCCATCGCCCGCGCCATCGTCGGCGAGCGCGGCCTGGTCCTGGCCGACGAGCCGACCGGCGCCCTCGACTCCGAGACCGGCGAGGCCGTCCTGGCGCTGCTGCGTGCGCGCTGCGACGCCGGTGCGGCCGCGCTCCTCGTGACCCACGAGGCCCGCCACGCGGGCTGGGCCGACCGCGTCGTGTGGCTGCGCGACGGTGCCGTCGTCGACGAGGCCGGCGCGACCACCTCGCCCGCCGCGTTCGTGGCAGGCCGCCCGTGACCGCGTGGCGTCCCGCCCTGCGCATGGCGCGGCGGGACCTGCGTCGGCACAAGGTCCGCGCCCTCCTCACCTGCCTGCTCGTGGCGCTGCCGGTGGTCGTCGCCACCGTGGCGGCCCTGGCCGCGCACAACGGCAGGTGGACGAACGAGGTGGAGGCAGCGCAGAACTTCCACGACGGCAACGGGCTCGCCGTCGTCAGCGAGCACACCGAGGTCCGGCCCCGCGCCGCCCTCAACGGCTGGCCCGAGCCCGTCCGCGGTGCCGACGAGCGCGACCCGGCGTCCGTCGACCTGGCGGCGCTGCTGCCCGCCGGCACTGACGTCGTACCTGCCCCGGCCCTGTCGCTCACCCCCCTGACCACGGGGGGCCAGGGCGAGGTGCTGCGGGTCGACCTGTCCCACCCGCTGACCGACGACGTCGTCGACATCACGCAGGGCCGGGCACCCGCGGCGCCCGACGAGGTGGCGATGTCGCGGGCGGCGGCGGCCGAGATGGGCCTCCTGCCAGGCGGGCGCCTCTCCCCCGACGCGCGCTTCGAGCTGGCGGGCGGAGTGACGCTGGACGTGGTCGGGATCGCGGAGAAGAACGAGCGCGACTGGGGGTTCTACGGTCCCGTCCTCGTCGCACCTCCGGACTCGGTCGCGCCGGTGGCCGGGGAGCCGGGCGGCTACGTCGAGCCGCCGTCGTACCTCCTGGGGCTGCCGCCGCTCGAGGACGCGCAGGTCCGCGAGCTGGTCGCCGACCTCGCCGCCGAGGGCGTCGCCCTGCAGCCCCGGGTGGCCGTCGAGAACCCCCGCGAGTGGGGTCTGCACCAGTCCATGTCGGACCGGCTCGACCTGACCCCGTTGCTGCTGGGCGGGCTGTGCATCCTGGTCGGCCTGATCGAGGTCGTCCTGCTCGTGGGCGCCGCCTTCTCGGTGTCCGCGCGTCGCCAGGTCCGTGACCTCGGCCTGCTGGCGACCAACGGCGGCGCAGCCCCTGACGTACGACGCGTGCTCCTCGCCCAGGGCATCGTGCTCGGCGTCGTGTCCTCCGTCATCGGCGCGGCAATCGGGGTGACTGCCTTCCTGCTCGGCGCCGACGTCCTGGAGGACCGGTTCGGGCAGACGATGCACGCACGCGAGGTGCCGTGGTGGCTCGTGGTCGTCATGGCCGGCCTGGGATCGGTGACCTCGGTCGTCGCCGCGCTCCTGCCGGGCTGGCGGATGGCGCGGCTGACTCCGGTCGATGCGCTGTCCGGCAGGTTCCCGCTGCGCCCCGGTGAGTCCCGCGCACACCGGCCCGCCTTCGTCCTGGCGGCCGGCGGCGTGCTCCTGCTCGCGGTCGGCGGGTGGGCCACGGCCGAGGCCGAGCGCTCTTACCCCAACTGGCTGGGCGCCGCGGTCTTCCTGGCAGGGTCCGGCCTGGTGGCGCTGGTCGCCGGGACGGTCTGGGCGACGCCGTACGCCGTCCGCCGCGCAGCAGGCCTCGGGCGGTTCCTGCCGCTCTCGGGACGCTATGCCTTCCGCGACGCGGGCCGTCACCGCTTCCGCAGCGCCGCCGCCGTGATGGCACTGACGATCACTGTCGCGGCGACGGTGCTGATCGGCTTCGCGTTCGCCTCGGCCGAGCGCGGCGGCCAGTTCGACGACAGGCTCGGGCCGCGCATCCTGTCGGTCGACGTCTGCTGCTCCGTGCCGGACACCGAGCGGCTCGACGCGATCGAGCAGACCATCGGCAGCATCGTCGACCCCGTGGAGACGGCCACCACCTCCACGCTGGGATCCCCCGACGGAAAGGGGTCGCTCGACCTCCTGCGTGCCCGTGACGCCCTCACCATGGTCGACGAGGCGGACCTGCGGATGCTGGTCCACCTCGACGACGATGACCTGGCGGTGTTCCGCAACGGTGGGGTGCTGACGACGTACGCCGGCGTGGTCCGCGACGGCGAGGTCACGGTCGCGCGCTTCCCCGGCGGGCGGAAGTCCGAGAACCAGTCGGTGCTGCCGGCGACCCAGGTCAAGGCGGTCAGCGGCGTCACGCCCTACACCCAGCCGAGCTACGTCAGCGCCGAGACCGCCGCTGACCTCGGCGTGGTCGCGTCCTTCACGCAGCTGGTCGTCCGCACCGCGACACCGGTCACCGGCGACCAGCTCGAGCGGCTGCGCATCCGCGGGCTCTGGGCCGACAGCGACGACGTCGACCGGGCCCAGGTCCAGCTCGCGCAGTACGCCGGCATCGGCGCTGCCGGCCTGCTCGCCGCGATCGTGGTCGGCATGGCCGTGGCCCTGGCGGCGGCCGAGAGTCGAGACGACGTCGCCACCCTCGCGGCCGTCGGCGCCGCCCCTTGGACCCGCCGGCGCTTCGGTGCCATGCACGGGCTCTTCCTCGGGGTGGTGGGCACCGCACTGGGTGTGGGGGTCGGGGTCGCGGCCGGCCTTGCCTTCGCCCAGATCGACGGGCTGCCGGGTGCCGACGTGCCCTGGCTCCACCTGCTCGGCACGGTGGCCCTGGTGCTGCCGGTCAGCTGGCTGGTCGGCGGGATCGTCACGCCCTCGCGCTTCACCCTGACGCGCCGCACGGCCTAGGCCGGCCCCACGATCCGGGCGGCTGGACCCACGGGGGAGTCCAGCCGCCCGTCAGGCGCGTGCCTCTCGGAAAGTCGGCAACCGCGGCCAGGCAACCCTCCGGGGACATCCGGAGTCAGAGGGGATGAGACGGCACCGCAGTGGTGCATGGTGAGGAGGTGGGGATGTTCTCGGCGACCGGCACGCACGCGCCCTCGTTCGAGGAGTACGCCGCGGCGTCCTGGCCGACGCTGTACCGCAGCGCCTTCCTGCTGGCCGGCAACCATGCTGACGCCGAGGACCTCGCGCAGCAGACCCTGATCAAGGCACACGGCGCCTGGGGCCGCGTGAGCGCCTCGGACTCGATGAACGCCTACGTACGGCGGATCCTCACCAACACGTTCCTCTCCTCCAAGCGGCCCAAGGGGCGCCGGCTGGAGCTGCTGACCGACGAGCCTCCGGAGTGGGGACGAGCGGCCGGCGCGACCGCGGACACGGCCGGGGTGCCCGGGGCGTCCGACGAACGGATGGCCCTGTGGCCGCACGTCCGCCGGCTGCCACCACAGCAGCGTGCGGTCATCGTGCTGCGCTACTTCGAGGAGCTGAGCGAGAGCGAGATCGCCGAGACGCTCGGGTGCTCGCGCGGCAACGTGAAGTCCACGGCCCACCGCGCGCTCAAGAGCCTGAGGGCCACCCTCGAGGCTTCGGACGAACAGACCAGAGCAGAGCTCGACGGGAAGGAGGGCTGAGGTGAACACCGAGATGAACATGGACATCGAGGACATGCTGACGCGCGAGCTGCGCCAGGTCGCCGACGGCTTGGAGATCCCGCCCCTGCCGCTGCTTCCGTCGGCCCGGCCGCAACGGCCCACGTGGGCACCGCTGCTGGCGGTCGCCGCGGTGGTCCTGATCGCGCTCGCCACGCTGGTCGGGGTGCTGCCCGACCGGGAAGGCACGCCCCAGCCGGCACCCCAGCCGACCGAGGTGGCCACCGATGACGCGACGGAGCCGGAGGCCGTGCCCACAGGGCCGCCGACCGTCCCCTACGTGCTCGACCGCGTCCTTCACGTCGGCGACCGCACCTTCCCCGGCTATGACGCGGTCGAGGGGACCGCGCAGGGCTGGGTGGCGGTGAAGCCGCCCTCCGTGTGGTCGACGAGCATCGGCGGGGGGGCACCCTCCGAGCTGGAGGTCGCTCTCGAGCAGCCGCCCGGGGTCTCCCCCAACGGCGAGTACGTCGCCTACATCAGCACCGAGGGTGAGATGAACGGCTTCGAGACCGCGCCGGCCGGTGAGGGGATGGGGCTCCCCGTGCCGGTCCCCGTCCGCGACGACGACGGGGTGGGCACCCGCATCGGGGCTGTCACGAACGACGGCTGGGTGATCGCCAGCGGACGCGGTGTCGGGGTCCTGTGGCGACCCTTCGACGGCGCCGAGCCGGTCGACCTGACCGAGACCGCGCCCGGTCAGCTCGTCTGGCAGGCCACGCGAGCCGGGCTTGTTGTCGTCGACGGCACCGGCGATGCCCGCGACCCGAGCGGCGACAACCGTGTCGCGGGCGACGGTCGGGTCTACCTCGCCGACGTGACACCCGACGGTGAGATGGTCCCGATCGCGGACCTGCCCAACTTCGGGATCGCCGACGTCTCCGAGGAGTGGGTGGCCTGGGTCCCTGCCGAGCAGATCTCGGGCGACGTGCGGGAGTACGACGAGATCCGCGTCCGTGGCCTCGACGGTGACGACGAGGGCGTGCTCGCGCCGCCTCCCGGGTGGCGCTTCGACAACACGCGCTTCACCTTCGAGGACGCCCAGTTCCTCCTCGTCCGGGTGACCGACGGGACACAGCAGCGCATGGCGCGCTGCAGCCCGGCACTGCTGGAGTGCGTGCTGCTCAGCTGAAGACCAGCGCCCCGTCGTCGATCGGCCCGCGCCGGATCGTGCGCATGTCGTGGAAGTAGTTCTGCTTGAGCTTCCACGGCTCGACGCTCCCCTGCTTGGGCAGCTCGTCCAGCGCGCGCAGGACGTAGCCGGCGGCGAAGTCCATGAACGGCTCCTCCCCCACCGACGGGTCGGGACGGGGTACGGCGGCGCGGAGGCCGTGCTCGTCGAGGTGGGACAGCAACCGGCAGACGTACTCCGCCACCAGGTCGGCCTTGAGCGTCCAGGAGGCGTTGGTGTAGCCGATGGTGAACGCGAAGTTGGGCACGCCGCTGAGCATCAGCGCCTTGTAGGCCATCGTGTCGGGCAGCTCGACCTTGCGGCCGTCGACCTCGAAGGTCATGCCGCCGAAGGCCTTGAGGTTGAGCCCGGTCGCGGTCACGACGACGTCGGCCTCGATCTCGCGGCCCGAGGCGAGCCGGACGCCGGTCGGGGTCAGGGTCTCGATGGTGTCGGTGACGACCTCGGCGGTGCCGTCGCTCACCACGCGGAACAGGTCGCCGTCGGGCACCAGGCACAGGCGCTGGTCCCACGGGTTGTAGGTCGGCTTGAAGTGGGTGTCGACGTCGTAGCCGGCGGGCAGCCGCTTGAGGTTCTCCTTGCGGATGACGCCGCGCATCATCTGCGGCCGGCGCTGGCTGAGCTGGAAGAGCGCGGTGGCCACGCCGACGTTCTTCCATCGGGTCACCGCGTAGGAGAGCTTCTCCGGCAGCACCTTGCGCAGCGCCTGCGCGATCCTGTCCTCGGCGGGCAGCGACAGGATGTAGGTCGGCGAGCGCTGCAGCATGGTCACGTGGGCGGCGCCGGAGTCGGCGAGGGCCGGCACCAGCGTGACCGCCGTCGCGCCCGACCCGATCACCACGACGCGCTTGCCGGTGTGGTCGAAGCCCTCGGGCCAGTGCTGGGGGTGGATGAGCTCGCCGGTGAAGGACTCCTCACCCGGGAACTCCGGCCGGTAGCCCTGCTCGTAGTCGTAGTAGCCAGTGGTTGCCCACAGGAAGCCGCACGTCATCTCGGAGGTGGCGCCGCCGTGCTCGACCGTGACGGTCCACGTCGCCGTCTCGCTGTCCCAGGACGCCGCGGTCACCGAGTGGTCGTAGCGGACGTGGCGGTCGATGCCGTACTCGCGGGCCGTCTCCTGCACGTAGGCCAGGATCGACGGCCCGTCGGCCAGCGCCTTGTCACCGCGCCACGGCTTGAAGCGGTAGCCGAGGGTGAACATGTCGGAGTCGGACCGGATGCCGGGGTAGCGGAAGAGGTCCCACGTGCCGCCCATCCTCGGCCGCCGCTCGAGCAGGGCGTAGGACTTGCCGGGGTGCTCACGCGTCAGCTGGGCGGCCGCGCCGACCCCGGACAGGCCGGCACCGATGATGAGGACGTCGACGTGGTTGCTCGCGCTGGCCTGGTTCACGGACCAGAGCGTAGGCGGTCGTTGTACAGAACGACACCACTTGTCCAAGGCTCGTGTGCGACCTCGGCTGAACTTCCACTCGCTCGCGTGGAAGTTCAGCCCCGTGAAGCTGGTGCCACGCTCAACCCCGGATGCAGTTCCACTCGTAGGAGTGGAAATCCATCAACGACCGCGTGAGAAGCCGGCGGCGCTGTGCGGCCCGGACGAGCCGCCCGAGCGCGCACCCGAGCCCGAGGACGTACGACGACGCTGGCCGCCCTGGCCGCCCGGCTTGCCGCCGCCCTGGCCGCCGCCCGGCGCACCGGACCGCTTGCGGGGCTGGCCGCCACCGGTCGAGGAGCCGGCCGTGGCGCCGACGGGGTTGCCGCGTCGCGACTGGCCGTTGGTCTGGCCCGACGAGCGGGCGCGCTTGCGCTGGGCGTTGGCGCCGGTGGACCTGCCACCACCGCCGCGACCCTGCTCGGGCACCGCGACGACGAGGCCGCCGGGGGTGCTGCGCTCGCCGGGGGCGAGCTCGGCGAGCATCGGGTGACCGGCGCCGTGCACCTTGGTCGTGACGGGCTTGATGCCGGCCAGGCGGGTGAGGTCGCGGACGTCGCGCACCTGCTCGTCGGTCATCAGCGTGATCACGGTGCCGGCAGCACCGGCGCGCGCGGTACGGCCCGAGCGGTGCAGGTAGGCCTTGTGCTCGACCGGCGGGTCGGCGTGGATCACGAGGGCGACGTCGTCGACGTGGATGCCACGCGCGGCGATGTCGGTCGCGACCAGCGTCGCGGCCTTGCCGGAGTGGAAGGCCTCCATGTTGCGGGTGCGGGCGTTCTGCGACAGGTTGCCGTGGAGCTCGACCGTGGGGACGCCGGACTTGTTGAGCTGGCGGGTCAGCGCCTTGGCACCGTGCTTGGTGCGGGTGAAGACGACAGTGCGGCCCGGCGCGCTGGTCAGGTCGACCAGGATCGGCACCCGCTGGTCGCGGGAGACGTGCAGGACGTGGTGGGTCATCTTCGAGACCGGCGACTGCGCGGAGTCGGCCTCGTGCGTGACGGCGTCGTGCAGGAACCTCTTGACGAGGACGTCGATCGCCTTGTCGAGCGTCGCGGAGAACAGCATCCGCTGCCCCTCGCTCGGCGTCTTGTCCATGATCCGGCGGACGCCGGGAAGGAAGCCGAGGTCGGCCATGTGGTCGGCCTCGTCGAGGATGGTGACCTCGACGGCGCCGAGGTCGATGTGGCCCTGGCCCATCAGGTCCTCGAGACGACCGGGGCACGCCAGGACGATGTCGACGCCCTTCTTCAGGGCGGTGACCTGCGGGCCTTGGCCCACGCCGCCGAAGACGGTGCGGGTGCTGAGGCCGGCGGCGTCGGCCAGCGGCTTCAGCGCGGCCTCGATCTGGCCGACCAGCTCACGGGTCGGGGCGAGGATGAGGGCGCGCGGGCGCCGCGGCATCGCGGGCATCTTGCTCGCGTCGAGGCGGGCGACCAGCGGCAGCAGGAACGCGTAGGTCTTGCCGGAGCCGGTCCGGCCGCGGCCGAGCACGTCGCGCCCGGCGAGGCTGTCGGGCAGCGTCGCGGCCTGGATGGGGGTGGGAGTGGTGATGCCCTGCTGCTCGAGGATCGAGGACAGGCGGGCAGGGACGCCGAGGGCGGCGAAGGTCATGGACGAATCTTTCGGTTGGCGTCTCGCCAACGTGAGCCGCGGAGCGGCGAACGTGCCTCAGAAGTGAGGGAGGGCCACCCGAGGATGACCAGCGTCCGGGGCAAGACTGGCCGGACTGATGGGTGCAACGCTACCGGTCGTCCGCCTGTTCCGTGGAATTCGCGGACTATGCGCTCGCGCGCCGCACCAACGCCGGCGGGATGATCACCCGCATCGGGTGGGTGCCGTCGCGACCGTCGACCCGCTCGAGCAGCAGCCTGGTCGCGCGCTCGGCCATCGCCTCGACGGGCTGGCGCATCGTGGTGAGCGGCGGGGTGGTGCGCTCGGCGACGCCCAGGTCGTCGTACCCCACGAGCGCGATGTCGTCGGGCACTCGTCGGCCCATCCGGTCGAGGACCCGCAGGGCGCCGGCCGCCATCAGGTCGGAGGCCACGACGAGGCCGTCGAGGTCGGGATGTCGCGCCAGCAGGGCCTCGGCGGCACGCTCGCCGCTCTCCTGGGTGAAGTCGCCGTGCTCCACCGCGTCGTCGGGGAGCCCCGCGCGACTCATCGCCGCCTGCCAGCCGGCGAGCCGGTCCTCCGCGGCCGTCATGTCGGACGGCCCGGCGATGGTGCCGATGCGGGTGCAGCCGCGCTCGATCAGCACCTCGGTGGCCTCGCGCCCGCCGGCGATGTTGTCCACGTCGACGTAGGCCACCCGGTCGGCCGCGGTCCACGGTCGGCCGCCGAAGACGCACGGCAGGTCGAGATCCGCGAGGTGCTCGGCGAAGCCGTCGTCGCGGTGGTGCGAGACCACGAGCGCGCCGTCCACGTGACGGTTGGTGAGGTAGCGCAGCGTGCGCGCGGTCGAGGCACCCGGGCGGGCCAGCAGCAGCACCAGCTGGATGTCGCGCTCGGAGAGCACCCTCGTCACCCCGCGCAGCGTGCCCGCGAAGAACGGGTCGGCGAAGATGCGGTCGTCGGGCTCGGGCACGACCACGGCGATCGAGTCGGTACGGCGCGTCACCAGGCTGCGTGCGGCCGGATTGGGGACGTAGCCCAGCGTGCGCACCGCCGAGTCGACGGCCGACTGGGCGCGGGCGCTGACCCGCTGGCCGCCGTTGATGGCCCGCGAGGCGGTGGCGCGCGAGACGCCGGCCAGCCGCGCCACCTGGTCGAGGGTGGGCGACCCGTTGGTCCCGCCCTGCGACTCGATCACACGCGCCACGCTAGTCGCCCGTCGCGGGAGGTGCCGACAGCGTCCCCGAGCGGGAGAGCTCGGCGTACCACCGGGCGCTGGACTTGGGGGTCCGCTGCTGGGTGTCGTAGTCGACGTGGACGAGGCCGAAGCGCTTGGCGTAGCCGAACGCCCACTCGAAGTTGTCCATGAACGACCACTGGAAGAACCCGCGCACGTCGACCCCCTCCTCGAGCGCCAGGTGCACGGCCGCCAGATAGGAGCGGAGGAACTCGATCCGGTCGGGGTCGTGCACCTGGCCGTCGGGGCCGGGCCTGTCGTCGAAGGCCGCGCCGGTCTCGGTGAGGTAGATGGGCAGGTGGGTGTACTCGTCGTGGAGACGACGGAGCAGGCGGTGGAGGCCCTCGGGCTGGATCTCCCAGCCCATGTCGGTGACGGGCAGCCCGCGACTGGGGAAGGTGACGTGCTCGGAGCCCACGAACGGCGAGAGCGCGACCCGGTCGGGCCCGTCGCTGCCCACCCCCACGACGTCGGTGCGGGGATGACCCGAGACCTCGTTGCCGTGGTAGAAGTTCACGCCCAGGACGTCGATGGGCGCCGAGATCGTGGCCAGGTCGCCGTCGAGCACGACGTCGTACCAGGGACGGCCCTGCCAGGTGAGCGCCGCGGTGTCCGCGAGCAGGTCGGCGGGGTAGGAGCCCCGGAAGACCGGGTCGAGGAAGAGCCGGTTGTGCAGCGCGTCCACGCGGCGCGCGGCGTCGACGTCGGCCTCGTCGTCGGGGTCGCTGGGGTCTGCCACGGTGAAGTTGAGGCTCAGCCCGAGCCGCTCGGCACCCCGTTCGCGCAGCTCGGCCGTCACCATCCCGTGGCCGAGGAGCAGGTGGTGGGCCGCGACCAGGCCGGCCGCGCCCTCCTGGCGGCCGGGCGCGTGGTGGCCGGCGGTGTAGCCCAGCAGGGAGGAGCAGAACGGCTCGTTGAGGGTGGTCCAGGTCGGCACCCGGTCGCCGAGCACGTCGTGGACCGAGAGGGCGTAGTCCACGAAGCGGTGGGCGGTGTCGCGGTTGGTCCAGCCGCCGGCGTCCTCGAGGGCCTGCGGCAGGTCCCAGTGGTAGAGCGTCAGCCACGGAACCACGTCGTGGGCGAGCAGCTCGTCGACCAGCCGGTCGTAGAACGCGAGCCCGGCCCGGTTGACCGGGCCGCCGTCCGGGCGGACACGGGGCCACGCCACCGAGAAGCGGTAGGACCGCGCCTGCAGCTCTGCGAGCAGCGCGACGTCCTCGGGCATGCGGTGGTAGTGGTCGCAGGCCACCTCGCCGGTGTCGCCGTTGAGGATCGCTCCCGGCGTCGCGGAGAAGGTGTCCCAGATCGAGGGCGTCCGGCCGTCCTCGGCCACCGCGCCCTCGATCTGGTACGACGCCGTGGCCATGCCCCACACGAAGTCGGTGGGGAACTGCAGCGGGCCGGTCGACCCCAGGGTTGCGGCGGGTGTGCTGTGGACGGTCATCCCTTGACGGCTCCTTGCATGATTCCGGCCACCAGCTGGCGGCCCGCGACGATGAAGAGGACGAGCAGCGGGATCGTGGCCAGGGTGGTGCCGGCCAGGACCAGGCTGTAGTCCTTGAAGAACCCGCTCTGCAGCTGGTTGAGGGCGACCTGGATGGTCGGGTTGCCGTGGGGCAGCGCGATCAGCGGCCAGAAGAAGTCGGTCCACACCTGCATGAAGGTGAAGAGCCACAGGATCGCCGCGGCCGGTCGGGCGGCCGGCAGGGCCACGTGCCAGAACACCCGGATCTGCGAGCACCCGTCCATGCGGGCGGCCTCGATCAGCTCGTCGGGCACGGCGTCGAGGAGGTACTGCCGCATGAAGAACACCCCGAAGGCGGTGACCAGCCACGGGACGATCACCGACCAGATGCTGCCGGCCCACCCGAACTCCGCCATCAGGATGAAGAGGGGTACGACGCCCAGCTGGGTCGGCACGGCCATCGTCGCGATCACGAAGACCAGCAACGGGCCCCGCCCGCGGAAGCGCAGCTTGGCGAAGGCGTAGCCGGCGAGCGTGCAGAAGAACACCACCGAGCACGCGGTGACCGTCGAGACGATCATGCTGTTGGCCAGCGCCTTCCAGAACGGGATGGTCTCGATCGCCCGCTCGGCGTTGGACCAGAAGTGGCCCCCCGGCAGGAGCGGCGGGACGCCCTGGGCCGCGACCTCCTTGGTGTGGGAGCCGAGCAGGAAGGACCAGTAGAGAGGGGCGGCAGAGCCGAGCACGAAGGCGGTCAGCAGCCCGTAGACGAGGAAGCCGGGACGGCGGTTCACGACTCCTCCCCCAGCGCGCCCAACCGACGGATCAGCAGGTAGTTGACGATCGCGAATGCGCAGATCACCAGGAAGAGCAGCCACGCCGTCGCCGACGCGCGACCGAGGTCGCGCAGCTGCCAGCCGAAGTCGTAGACCAGCATCGTGATCGTCCCAAACTGGCGGTCGCTGCCGCCGCTGTGGGTGGCGGTCTGGTCGAAGAGCCGCGGCTCGGCGAAGATCTGGAGGCCGCCGATGGTCGAGGTGATGATGACGAAGACCATGGTCGGGCGGATCATCGGCAAGGTGATGCTGAAGAACTGCCTGACCCGGCCGGCGCCGTCGATCGAGGCCGACTCGTAGAGGTCGCGCGGGACGGCCTGCATCGCCGCGAGGAAGATCAGCGCGTTGTAGCCGGTCCAGCGCCAGTTGACCATCGAGGCGATGGCCACGTGGCTGGCGAAGCGGTCGGTGTGCCACTGGATGGGGCTGATGCCCAGGTGCCCGATGAGCTCGTTGATCAGGCCGTAGCGGTCGCCGTACAGGGATCCGAAGATGATGGCGACGGCGACCGGCGAGACCACGAACGGCAGCAGGATGCTCATCCGCCACCAGGTGCGGGCCCGGAGGTGGGTGTCGAGCAGCGCCGCGAGGGTCACCGCGATCACCACCTGGGGTCCGGACGACAGCAGGAAGATGCTGACTGTGTTGACCAGCTGCTTGCCGAAGTAGGGGTTGTCGAGCACCTCGCGGAAGTTCTCGAGGCCGACGAAGTCGCCCTTGCCGCCGATCAGGCTCCAGTCGTGGACCGATACCCATGCGGTGTAGGCGAGGGGGAACATCCCCACCAGGAGGAAGAGCACGAAGAACGGGGAGATGTAGAGGTAGGGCGACAGCCGCACGTCGAGACGGTTGAGCCGCTGCCGCCATGCCGAGCGCGGCGGTCCGGCGGTTGCGGGTGGGGGCAGCGGCGGGGACACCGTCCGAGTGTCCCCGCCGCTGGGCTTCAGGTCCTGTGGCATGTCATGGCTGTCAGCCGAGGGCTTCCACGTCTGACAGGAACTGCTCCCAGGACTTGTCGGGGTCCTGCGAACCGTCGTCCACGCGGATGATCGCCGCCTGGAAGGCCTGCAGGATGTCGGAGTACTTCGGTCCCTTGTAGGGCTGCACCGTGACGGCCTCGGCCCGCTCCACGAGGATCTGTCCGACGGGGGCGTCGTTGAAGAACTCATTGGTCGCGGTCTTGATCGCCTCGGCCTCGTAGGCCTCGGGCTGGCTCGGGAAGGTGTTCTTGGCCTCGAACGCCTTGATCTGCTGCTCGGGGTCGGTCAGCCAGTTGGCGACCTCCTTGGCCTCCTCGATGTTGTCGCCCTGGGCCGGCACGGTCAGGAACGAGCCGCCCCAGTTGCCCCCGCCGCCGGGGAAGACGTTGGCGAAGTCCCAGCCCTCGACGCCCTCGGCGTTGCCCTCGACCACGCCGAGCATCCAGCCCGGGCAGGCCATGGTGGCGAAGCCGTCCTTCTGGAAGGACGCGGTCCAGTCGTCGCTCCACTGGGTGAGCTTGGTCGAGAGGCCCTTGGCGATGTTGCCGGTGACCGTGTCGTAGACGGCCTGGAGCTCGGGGTTCTCGACGTCGACGGTGTTGTCGTCGGTCTCGAAGGGGTTCTCCACCTGGTTGAGCATCGCCTGCGCGAGCCCGCCGGAGGAGTCGTACCACGCCGTCCCCGGCACCTCCTCGATGAACTTCTCCCCCGTGGCGAAGTAGTCGTCCCACGTGCCCATCAGGCCGGCGACCTCCTCGCGGTCGGTCGGCAGGCCCGCCTTCTTGAACAGGTCGGCGCGATAGCAGATGCCCTCGGGGCCGATGTCGGTCGCGTAGCCGATCATCTGGCCGTCGGCGTTGGTCGCCTTCTCGGCCACCCAGTCCAGCCAGCGGCCCTCGAGCTCGGAGTCGGTGAGGTCCTCGAAGGCGCCGCCCTCGGCGAGGATCGCCGGCATGGCGTCACCCTCGATGGCCTCGATGTCGGAGAGGCCCGAGCCCGCTGCGAGCTTGGTGTAGAGGTTGGCCTTGGCGTCGTCCCAGGTGCCGACCTTCACCTGCTCGATCTTGATGTCGTCGTGGGAGGAGTTCCACTCCTCGATGAGTCCTTCGTAGCCGAACTCGTTGAAGGTCGCGACGGTCACGGTGGTGGTCCCGTCCGCCGATCCCTCCGCGTCACCGTCGTCGCCGCACGCTGCCAGTGTCGTGGCGAGGGTGAGCGCCATCAGGGCGCTCGAGGCGAGTCGCACTCGCCGAGTGTTCCGTGTCTGCACCGTTGCACTCCTGTTGTCCTGCGAGTCGCCGGACCCTGGTGTGCCCGGTCGGGGTGGGCGGCGGTGGTGAGCGAAACAAGGTGTGAGAGCGCTTCCACTTCTGCCCGACACTCAACATGGCAGCGGTCACAGCGACTGTCAATGGACCGCGTGAAATTTGACCTAAGCAAAATGGAAGCGCTCCCACTAGACGCCGTCCTCGTGGCGCCGTACGGTGTCGGGACCATCGCGACGAGCCATGCGCCGCGAGCCCCAGGAAGGACCAAAGGATGGCATCGGTTCGATTCGTCGGAGCCGGACGACGCTATTCCGGCTCCGAACGGCCCGCGGTGGACTCCCTCGACCTGGAGATCCACGACGGCGAGTTCATGGTCCTGGTCGGTCCTTCGGGCTGCGGGAAGTCCACCTCGCTGCGGATGCTCGCAGGGCTCGAGGAGTGCACCGAGGGGTCGATCATGATCGGCGACCGCGACGTCACCGACGACGCGCCCCGCGACCGCGACATCGCCATGGTCTTCCAGAACTACGCGCTCTACCCCCACATGAGCGTGGCCGACAACATGGCCTTCGCCCTGCGCGTCGCCCGGATCAGCAAGGAGGAGCGCGCCGAGCGCGTCCTCGAGGCGGCCCGCCTCCTCGACCTCGAGGACGTCCTGGACCGCAAGCCCAAGGCCCTCTCCGGCGGCCAGCGCCAGCGGGTCGCGATGGGCCGCGCCATCGTGCGCAAGCCCGAGGTGTTCCTGATGGACGAGCCGCTGTCCAACCTCGACGCCAAGCTCAGGGTCTCGACCCGCACGCAGATCGCGGCGCTCCAGCAGCGGCTCGGCATCACCACCGTCTACGTCACCCACGACCAGACCGAGGCCATGACGATGGGCGACCGCGTCGCGGTCCTCAAGGACGGCATCCTCCAGCAGGTCGACACCCCCCTCGCTCTCTATGACCGACCGGCCAACGTCTTCGTCGCCGGCTTCATCGGCTCCCCCGCCATGAACCTCATCCCGGCGCGGGTCGAGTCGGGATCTGCCGTGATCGGGAGTTACCGGGTCCCGCTCGAGCGCGACGTGGCGGCCAAGGCCTCCGACTCGGTGATCCTCGGCGTGCGCCCGCACGGCTGGCGGATCGCCGCCGACGGTGAGGAGGGCCTGCCGGTCACCGTCACCGTCCTCGAGGAGCTGGGGGCCGACACGTTCCTGCACGCCCTCCCGGACGACCCCGACCTCGGCGCGGTCCTGCACCAGGCCGTCGTACGCCTCGAGGCACGCCACGGCCTGCAGAAGGGCGAGCAGGTGCGCCTCGTCATCGACCCCGACGCCGTGCACGTCTTCGACGCCGGCTCGGGCGAGCGGCTCACCGCCTGAGCGGAGGCGGGGTCAGGCCGACAGGTCGCTGGCGATGACCCGGTCGCGACCGGCGCCCTTGGCGGCGTAGACGTTGCGGTCTGCCTCGGCCAGCAGGTCCGACTGCTCGGTGTCCCGCACCAGCGCCGTCGCCAGCCCCATGCTCGCCCGGACCGGGATGTCACCGGTGACCGGCGTCCAGTCGTAGGAGCGGATCCGTTCCTGGAGCTCCTCGACCAGCCGGACCGCCTTCTCGTGGTCGGCGCCGGGCAGGACGAGCAGGAACTCCTCCCCACCCATCCGGGCGACGTACGACGGCTCGGCCGCCGCGTCGGCCAGCAGGGCCGCGAACTGGCGCAGCACCTCGTCGCCGACCAGGTGGGTGAGCGTGTCGTTGATCCGCTTGAAGTGGTCCAGGTCGATGAAGGCCACGGAGATGACGTCGGACTCGCAGTCCGAGGACTCCAGGATGGTGGGCAGGCTGGTGTCGACGTAGCGGCGGTTGCGCAGGTTGGTCAGGGGGTCGCGGTAGGCCAGCTCCTCGAACCGCTCGCTGGCCCGTCGCGCCTGCTCGTAGTCGAACACCGTCTGCAGGGTGCGCGCACGCGCGAGGCGGGCGTCGGACCGCAGCTGCTGGGAGAGGCGGTGGAACGCCTTGTGCTCGGTGAACGCCTCCTCGAACCTGCCCTGCACCGCGTAGAGCTCGGCCTGCTCCTGGTGGACGCGCACCAGCACGCCGTGGAGCGAGCGCTGCTCGCACAGCTCCCGGACCTCCCGGAGGCTGGCCTCCGCCTCGTCGGTGGCACCGCGACGGCGCTGGACCTCGGCGAGGGTGAGGGTGAACTCGGCGACGCCGTCGGCGTCCCCGAGCCGTCCCGCCTCACCGTCGACGAGCATGCCGCTGAGGATCTCCTCCGCCTCGGCGAAGCGCCCGACCTCGAGGTAGACCCGGGCGATGGTGTCGAGGTAGTGGGGGTCCAGCTCGATGCCGTGCTCCTCGGCCAGGCCGATGAGGCGCTCGACGGCCGTGAGGGCGCGGTCCGGCTCACCGCACTGGTACTCCAGGTAGGCGACGTTGTTGACGATCAGCACCTGGCGGTAGCTGTCACCGAGCTCCGCGGCGAGGCGCTCGGCCTCCGCGAACGACGCACGGCCCTCCTCCGGTGCACCAAGCCGTCCCTGGGCGATCCCCAGGCTGCTCAGGTGGTCGGCGCGCAGCGCCTTGCGGGCGCCCTCGGCGAGCAGCTCCACGCTCTGCATGGCGTGCTCGAGGAAGGCCACGTCGTCGCCCAGCGTCCCGAAGAAGCTGCCCAGCAGCCGGTGGCTGCGGGCCAGGAGGTACTGGTCGTCGTGGGCGTTCGCCCAGCGGTTGACCGAGCGCAGCACGCGGCCGCTGGCGACCGACTGACCGGCGCGACCCTTGACGTCGGCCTGGACCAGCAGCGAGCGCAGCTGGAGGTGCTCGTCGCCGATCTCGACGGCCAGCCGCTCGAGCTCGGCGGCCTGCTCCTCCGCCTCGACGGGGAACTGCGCGGTGCTGAGCTCGACGCTGTCGAGCTGGTCGGCCAGCCAGGCCCTCACCCGCTCGGCCTCGTCGGCGAGCTCGACGTCACGAGCATCGCCTCGCGGGGGCCCAGCTCGCTCAGTCATGCGTAGACGGTAGGCGTCCGTCCGGGAATGCGCCGGTGAAACCGGATCATTTCCTTTACTTGTCAAAGGTTGTCCGATTTGTTGCCGAGAAGCTCGCGCACGCGCGGGATGACTTCCTCGCCGTACAGCCGGATGGACTCCATCCGCTGGTCGTGGGGCAGCTCGCCCACGGAGTACTTCAGCTGGAAGCGGGAGAGGCCCAGGAGCTCGACGGCCCAGGCGATCTTCTGTGCCACGGTCTCGGGCGACCCGACGAAGAGGGCACCCTGCGGGCCGGCGCTCTGCTCGAAGGCGATCCGGCTGTAGGGCGGCCAGCCGCGCTCGCGCCCCAGCCGCGTGACCAGCTCCGCCTGGTGGGGGTAGAGCTGCTCGCGGGCCAGCTCGTCGGTCTCGGCGACGTGGCCGGGCGAGTGCATCCCGATCGGGAGCTCGGGGTGGCCGAGCTGGCCGAGCGCCCGGCGGTAGAGGTCGGCGAGCTGCTCGAACGCCGCCGGGGAGCCGCCGATCACCGCCAGCATCAACGGCATCGCGTAGCGGGCGGCGCGGACGACCGACTCCGGCGTCCCACCGACACCGACCCAGGCGGGCAGGCTCCCGGCAGCCGTCGTGGGGTAGACCTGCTTGCCCTCGACGGGCGGGCGGATCGTCCCCTGCCAGTGCACCGGCTCCTCCGCCTGGAGAGCGGCGAACAGGTCGAGCTTCTCGGCGAAGAGCCGGTCGTAGTCGGAGAGGTCGAGGCCGAACAGCGAGAACGACTCGATGAAGGAGCCGCGTCCCAGCTGCACCTCCGCGCGGCCGTTGGACACGGCATCGAGGGTGGCGAACCGCTCGTAGACGCGGATCGGGTCGTCGGAGGAGAGGACCGTGACGCCGGTCCCGAGCCTGATCCGCTCGGTCTGCCCGGCGATGGCGGCGAGCACGACGTCGGGGGCACTGATCGCGTAGTCGGGGCGGTGGTGCTCACCCAGGCCGATGTAGTCGACACCCACCCGGTCGGCCTGCACCGCCTCGGCGACGACCTCGCGGATCGTGGCGGCATGGTTGCCGGGCGCCCCGTCCAGCGGCGCGTCACCGAACGTGTCGAGCCCGAAGGTCGGGCGCGCGCGGGTGCCCAGGGCGTCGTACGACACCGCCTCGCTGGAGCTGCTGGCGGGCTCAGGCGAGTCGGTCATCGATCCATCCCTTCAGGTCTGCGGCGGTCTCGGCGGAGAGGGTGTGGCCGCCGGGGTCGCGGCGGGTGACCGCGGTCGCCCCTGACCCCTCGGTGAGCCAGCTCCAGGTGCGGTCGAGGAGCTCGCGCGGGATCACGTGGTCCTCCTCGCCCTGGGCGACGAAGACGTGGACGCCCTCGAGCCGGCCGTCGGTGACGTCCGCGCCGGCGCCCTCGAAGGGCAGCGTGCCGTAGAGGATCGCGGCGCCCGCCAGCCGGGAAGGGTCGTCCAGCAGCACCCCGCCGGCGAAGGCGGCGCCCCCGCTGAAGCCGACCAGCAGGACCGGGCGGCCGCTCGGCGCCACCTCGTCGAGCCAGGCGCGGAACCACGCCACGGTCTCCCGGAGCGACTCGGCGACAGGACGGCCGATGCCGCGGTTGTCGAACCACGCGTAGCCGCCGCCCTCACCGATCGGCGCCCGCACGGCGGCGTACGACGCCCGCTCGGGCAGGTGCGCGGCGAGGCCCAGGATCGACTGCTCGTCGGCCCCGCGGCCGTGCAGCAGGACCACCAGCGGCAGGTCCGGGCGGTCGGCGCCACCGGCGAAGGCGACGACGGGTGCAGACAGGGAGTGACGGGTCACGAGGGCTCCTTCAGATAGTTGAAGGCTTAACCATCATGGCCGTCGCGCCATTCCCCTGTCTACTGCTCGTCGAGCCGGATGTGCCGCCACGGGCGGTGCAGGTGGAAGCTCCGGCCGCTCATGTCGAGAGGCGTGATCTCGACGACGTTGTACTTCTCCGGGCCGGCCACCCACGGGCGCAGCGGCACGTTCTCGGCGCGGTGCTCCTCGTCCTCCTCCAGCAGGCGGGCACGACCACGGAGCACGACGCTGCGCGCCTCCTGGTCGCCGAACTCGTCGATCTCGAAGGCACAGTCCTGGTTCATCACGATGCCCAGCAGCTTGCTGCCCTCGGCCGTGCGGAACAGCAGCGTCTCCCCGTCGACGGCGTAGTTGACCGGGGTGATGTGCACTTCGTCGGCCAGGTGGAAGGCCAGTCGGCCGAACTCGGCTTCCCGCAGGAAGTCCCAGCACTCCTCGCGTGTCATCTCGTCCATGGCCCGACGCTACGACGTCATGGCCGGCCGGCAAAGGGTCGAACGTCCCTCACGCCTGCGTCGCCACGCCCCGCTCGATCAGGCCGTCCACGTCGTCGATCCCCCAGGCGGCCAGCGCCACTCGGGTGTCGGCGCCGGGAGCGGGAGCGGGCGGCGGCCCGAGCGTGGGCGCCGTACGGGAGAAGCGCGGGGCGGGGGCGGGCTGCACGATGCCGTCACGCTCGACGAGGGTGCCGCGCGCCGCGAGGTGCGGGTGCTCGGCGGCCTCGCCCAGCGGGATGATCGGCGCGACGCAGGCGTCGGTGCCGTCGAAGAGCTCGGCCCACTCGGCCTGGGTGCGCTCCTTGAAGCGGGCGGTCAACGCCTCGCGGATCACCGGCAGGTTGGCCAGGTCGTCGCGGTCGGGCAGGTCGAGCTCCAGGAGGCGGACCAGCTCGGCGTAGAACTGCGGCTCCAGCGCCCCCACCGACAGGTGCTTGCCGTCGGCGGTCTCGTAGATGTCGTAGTACGGCGTCCCGCCGTCGAGCAGCCCGCTGGCGCGGCGGTCGCTGGCGGCACCGACGGCCCGCAGCATCGACGCCATCGCGTTGAGGTGGGCGGTGCCGTCGACGATCGCGGCGTCCACCACCTGGCCCCGGCCGCTGGTCCTCACCTCGAGGAGCGCCGCAAGCACGCCGATCACCAGGTAGGTCGAGCCGCCGCCGAAGTCGCCGACGAGGTTGCCGGGGAAGTGCGGGCGCGACCGGTCCTGGCCCAGGCCGTGCAGGGCGCCGGTGATGGCGATGTAGTTCATGTCGTGGCCGGCCACCTGGCTCCACGGACCGTCCTGCCCCCAGCCGGTCATCCGGCCGTAGACCAGCTTGGGGTTGCGCGCCCAGCAGTCGTCGGGCCCGAGGCCGAGGCGCTCGGTGACACCGGGCCGCAGGCCCTCGACCAGCACGTCGGCGCTCTCCACCAGCCGCAGCACGGTCTCGACCGCCTCCGGGTTCTTGAGGTCGAGCGCCACGCTGGGGCGGCCGCGGTTGAGGACGTCGTACTTCCCGACGTTGAGGAAGCCACCGCCTGGGCGGTCCACGCGGATCACGTCGGCGCCGAGGTCGGCCATGATCATGCAGGCGTGCGGGCCCGGCCCGATGCCGGCGAGCTCGACGACCCGCACCCCTCGCAGGGGGCCGGTGCCCTGGCCCGGTGTGAACGTCCGATCGGCTTCCTCGGTCATGGGCCGATCATGACAGAACTGCTGTCACGGTCGCATGGCCGAGAGTCAGCGCGCGGCTGCCAAGGCCTGGGCCAGGTCGGCGCACAGGTCGTCGGGGTCCTCGAGCCCGATCGAGAGCCTGAGCACATCGGCGTGCGGCTTGGCCTCGGCGGCGACCGGGCGATGGGTCAGCGCGGCCGGGTGCTGCACCAGCGAGTCGACCCCACCCAGGGACACCGCATGGGTGAACAGCCGCACCGACTCGGTGACGCGCGAGGCGGCGTCGTACCCACCCTCGACGGAGAAGGCCAGCATCGCGCCGGGTCCGCGCATCTGGCGCCCTACGAGGCCGGACGGGTCGCACTCGGGCAGCCCTGGGTAACGCACATCCCGGATGCCGGGCTGCGAGGCCAGCCAGGCGGCCACCTTGCCCGCACCGGCCTGCTGGGCACGCACGCGCAGCGGGAGAGTCGCGAGACCGCGGTGGAGCAGGTAGGCGCCCATCGGGTGGAGCAGCGCACCGGTGACGGCGCGCACCCGGCGCAGCACCTCGGCCCAGGGCTCCTCGCAGGCGATGACACCGCCCATCGCGTCGCCGTGGCCGCCGAGGTACTTCGTCGCGCTGTGCAGCACGAGGGTCGCGCCGAGGTCAGCCGGGTTCTGCAGGACGGGGGTCGCGAACGTGTTGTCGACCAGCACCGGCACGTCGCCGGCCGCGGCGACGACGGCGCCGATGTCGACCAGCTCGAGGGTCGGGTTGGCGGGCGTCTCGAGCACCACGAGGCAGGTGTCGGGGCGCATCGCGGCCGCGACCTCGTCGGGCGCGCAGTAGGTCGTCTCCACGCCGAGCATCCCGGAGGCGAGCAGGTGGTCGGTGCCTCCGTACAACGGTCGGACCGCCACGACGTGCCGACCCCTCCCCCCCACGGAGCCCTCCGCAGTCGCGGCGAGCACCGCAGCCGTCACGGCCGCCATCCCGGTGGAGAAGGCAACCGCGGCAGCGGTGTGCTCGAGGCTGGCCAGCGCCTCCTCGAAGCGCGCGACCGTGGGGTTCCAGAGCCGTTGGTAGACCAGCCCGCCGTCAGTGGGGTGCCCACCGGTCGCCATCGCCTCGTACGACGCCCCGCCGGCATCGATGCTCGGCAGCGGGTTGGTGGTGGAGAGGTCGAGCGGGAGCGCGTGGACCCCGAGAGGACCGAGGTCGGCGCGGCCGGCGTGCACGGCGAGGGTGTCGAGACTGGTCACGCCGTCACGGTGGCGGAATCCACGGTCGTCGGCAACACTGGCTGAAGAATCACCCTCTGATCGGCCTTCAAGCCGAAGATCATGGAGCCAACGCCGTGTCGGCATCGTCCTCGCCCGTCGATCCTGCGCCGCTCGACGCCCTTGACCGGCGGCTGCTGACCGAGTTCGCGGAGGACGGCCGCATCACCAACGCCGCGCTGGCCAAGCGGCTGGGCATCGCCGAGTCGACCTGCCTGCAGCGGGTGAGGTCCCTGCGCGAGCGCGGCGTCATCCGCGGCGTCCACGCCGACGTCGACCTCGCCGCCCTCGGGTTCCCGATCCAGGCAGTGGTCAAGGTCCGGCTCGGCAGTCACAACCGCGACCACGTCGCGAGCTTCCACGAAGTCCTCGCGAAGGTGCCGGGGGCGCTGCGGATCCTGCACGTGGGTGGCGAGGACGACTACCTCATCCACGTGGCCGTCTCCTCGACCCAGCAGCTGCGCGATTTGGTGCTCGAGCACCTCAACGTGCACCCGGTGGTCCGGCACACCGAGACCCAGCTCGTCTTCGAGGAGATCCCGGGCGTCGGGGTGCTGTGATCGGCCTAGACCCGTGATCAGCCGGCGGGCGTGAATGAGAAGCGGTCGATCACGACCTCCGTCGCGGGCGTCTTCCTCCACTCCGAGGTGCAGCCGCACACCCACAGGTTCATGCCGATGCTCTCGTCGTACGGCACCGGCACGTCCGCGCCGGCGACGGTGCGGGTGGCGAGGAGGGCGCCGGTGGCGTCCCAGCTCGTCCACGTGATGCGGTCGGGCGCCCACTCGAACTGGTGGGTGCTGCGGCCAGGCACGACCGGCGTGCGCGAGACCGGGTTGTGGCCGTTGGCCCAGGTCGTGTAGTCCCAGGTGATCGGCGTCCTGCCCCAGCCGGAGGCCTCGATGTCGATCTCGCGGTGGCCGTAGGCCGGGTCGGCGCCGTAGGTGAACAGCCCCAGCACCACCTCGGGGTGCATCGCGGTGAGGTCGCTGGCCACCTCCCAGCGGTAGGTGCCGTAGCCCCAGCCGTTGTCCATGGTGTCGAGCTCGCCCTGGACGAGGCGCCCCTTCCTGTCGCGGGTGATCCGCAGGTGCACGCGACCCTCCGCGTCGACGGTCGCGTTGGCCGGCGACCAGAGGCCCGAGGGGCCCGGCGCCCCGCCGACGCTGCGGGGCCACCAGGAGTGGCCCATCCACTGGATGGCCGAGCTGCGCACCGGCTTGGCGGCGCTGGCGGAGGTGGTGCCGAGCTGCACCAGCAGCGTGGCGGTGGCGAGGACGGCGAGCAGTCTCTTCATGGTGGCTCCTGGGTCCGAGAGGGAGGTCCCTCCCACCATCGACCCGATCGCGGGCGACTTGAGGCGTCGGTCACGTGTTTCACGAGAGGCTTGCAACTAGTTGCATAGGTGTGCGACGGTCTCCGTCATGGCCCTCGAGCACGCACTCCTCGTGGCGCTCAGCGAGAAGCCCGGCTCCGGGCTCGAGCTGGCGCGCCGCTTCGAGCGCACGCTCGGCTTCTTCTGGCAGGCCAGCCACCAGCAGATCTACCGCGTCCTGGCCCGCATGGAGGCCGACGGCTGGGTCGAGGTCGAGACCGTCGCCCAGGAGGGCCGCCCCGACAAGCGCGTCCACACGCCCTCGGCGACCGGCCGTGCGGTGCTGCGCGAGTGGCTCGCCGCGCCCATGACGCTGGAGGAGTTCCGCAGCGAGACGGCCGTCAAGCTGCGCGGGGCGTCGTACGGCGACCGCGCGGCCGTGCTGCGCAACCTCGCGCAGGCGCGGGCCGACCACGCGACCCGGCTCACGCACTACGAGCAGCTCGAGCGCGAGCAGTTCCCCGACCCCGCAGGCCTGACCGGCGCCGCCCTCGACCGGTGGCTGGTGCTGCGCGGCGGGGTGCGGCTCGAGCAGTTCTGGATCGACTGGACCACCGACTACCTCAAGGCCCACGGAGAGGCACCACGATGACGCACCCCCTCTACCCCCACCTGCTCTCGCCGCTGACGCTCGGCGCCGGCAGCGACCGACTGGTCCTGCGCAACCGCGTGGTGATGGGCTCGATGCACACCGGCCTCGAGGACCACCCGTGGGACATCGGCAAGCTGGCGGAGTTCTTCGCCGAGCGCGCTCGCGGCGGGGTGGGCCTGATCATCACCGGCGGCTACGCACCCACCAAGCGCGGCTGGCTCAAGCCGTTCGCCTCCGAGATGACCAACCGCCTCCACGCGAAGCGGCACGAGCGGATCACCGACGCGGTGCACGACGAGGGCGGTGCCATCGCGCTGCAGGTGCTCCACGCCGGCCGCTACGGCTACCACCCGCTCTCGCAGAGCGCGTCGGACAAGAAGTCGCCGATCACGCCCTTCAGGCCGAGCGCGATGTCGAGCAAGGAGGTCGATGCGACCGCCACCGCCTTCGCGAAGTCGGTCGCGCTGGCGCGCCGGGCGGGCTATGACGCGGTCGAGATCATGGGGTCCGAGGGCTACCTGATCAACCAGTTCCTGGCCGCGCGCACCAACGACCGCGACGACCAGTGGGGCGGCTCGACCGCTCGCCGCATGCACTTCCCCGTCGAGGTCGTGCGCCGCTCGCGCGAGCTCGTCGGTGACGACTTCCCGATCGTCTACCGCATCTCGCTGCTCGACCTCGTCGAGGACGGCCAGACCTGGGAGGAGACCGTCGAGCTCGCGCTGCACCTGCAGGCCGCCGGCGTGACCGTCTTCAACACCGGCATCGGCTGGCACGAGGCGCGGGTCCCCACGATCATCACGCAGGTCCCGCGCGCGGCCTGGCGCTCCCACACCGCGCGGCTGCGCGAGGTCGTGGACATCCCCGTCTGCGCGTCCAACCGCATCAACACCCCCGAGATCGCCGAGGAGATCCTCGCCTCCGGTGACGCCGACCTCGTCTCGATGGCCCGCCCGCTGCTCGCCGACCCGGCGTTCGTGGCGAAGGCGATGGACGAGCGCGCCGACGAGATCAACACCTGCATCGCCTGCAACCAGGCCTGCCTCGACCACGTCTTCCAGAACAAGCGGGCCTCCTGCCTGGTCAACCCGCGGGCCTGCCACGAGACCGAGCTGGTGCTGATGCCGACGCTGCGCAAGCGCAGTGTTGCGGTGGTCGGAGCCGGGCCGGCTGGTCTCGCTGCCGCAACCTCAGCGGCCGAGCGCGGTTTCGAGGTCACCCTCTTCGAGAAGTCCCACGAGATCGGCGGCCAGTTCCGGCTCGCGATGGAGGTCCCCGGCAAGGAGGACTTCGCCGAGACGCTGCGCTACTTCGGCCGACGCCTGGAGGTGCTCGGCGTCGACGTGCGCCTCTCGACCCCCGCCACTGCAGCCGAGCTGGCGTCGTACGACGAGGTGGTCGTCGCCACCGGGGTCGAGCCGCGCATCCCGGCGATCGACGGCATCGACCACCCGAGCGTGGTGTCGTACGCCGACGTGCTCAGCGGCCGCGCCGTGCCGGGCCAGCGGGTCGCGGTGATCGGCGCCGGCGGGATCGGCGTCGACGTCTCCGTCTGGCTGACCCACACGCCGGAGACCACCGAGGAGTGGATGGACCACTGGGGCGTCGGCGACCCGTCGCTGCACCGCGGCGGCCTGGCCGAGCGCAAGCCGCGCGAGTCCGCCCGCGAGGTGACGCTGGTCCAGCGCAAGACCACGCCGATCGGCATCGGCCTCGGCAAGACGTCGGGCTGGGCGCACCGCGCTGTGCTCAAGCAGAGCGGCGTGGTGCAGGTCAGCGGGGCGAGCTACGACCGCATCGACGACGCCGGGATGCACGTCACCATCGACGGTGAGTCCCGCGTCATCGAGTGCGACACCGTCGTCGTGTGTGCAGGCCAGGAGTCGGTGCGGAGCGTGTACGACGACCTCGGCTCACCCGACTACCAGGGGATCCACCTCATCGGCGGGGCCGACGTCGCCGCCGAGCTGGACGCCAAGCGGGCGATCGACCAGGCGACGCGGGTGGTTGCCGCCCTCTGAGTGGTTCCTGGAAGGGATCTTCGGGGATCACCCAGGGACTACCCACGCGTCGGGCAACGGACACTCCACGACCGTGACCATGGCCGCGTCGTGGACAACCAAGAAGTCCGCTCGCTCGCGCGGATAGCCGAAGGCAACCATGAGCTGCTCGGGTGATCCGAAGCGCTGCTGGAGACTGGTCGCCCACTCGTCGGGTCAGCCTTCCTCCGCGATGCGGGAGCTTGCCAGCCACACGTGTCCGGCCTACGTCCGTCTGTGGAAGCTGACCTTGTTGTCGGGGCCGGTGCGCGTCTCGTAGCGGGGGTCGTGGGCTCGTCGGTGGTGGTGCGGGCACAGGAGTCGTCCGGTGTCGACGTTGGTGGGGCCGTGGTCGGCGGTCCATTCGAGGTCGTGGTGGGCGTGGCAGGCGTCCGGTGGCATGTCGCAGCCTTCGGCGGTGCAGCCCTTGTCGCGCACGGTGAGCGCGATGCGTTGGTATCTGGTGTGGAACCTCTTGGACCGTCCGACGTCGAGCGGCATCGATTTCCCACCGAGGACGAGGGGGATGATGCCGGCCTCACAGGCGAGGCGTCGGGCGGTGGAGGCGCTGATCCGGTCGCCGTTGCCGAGGGTGGCGGCACCGAGGCCGGTGTGGAGGGCTTTGAGGTCGAGGGTGATCACGACGGTGGCGTTGACGCCGGCGGTCTGGGGGAGCTGGTCGGCGGGGTAGCGCTCGATGAACTCGCCGAACGCCTGCCCGAGACGTTGGGGGGTGGGTCGCCATTCCCCGGTCTTGGCGTCCTTCAACTCGTCGTGGTCGTGGCGGGCGGGGTTGGCGATCGCGTGCAACGCGAGCTTGAGTGCGGCGCCCTGGTGGGCGGGAAGGGAGAACCGTCCCCAGGTCTTGCCGTGGCCGTCGTCGTGGAGCTTCAAGAAGGCGGTGGCGGCGGCGTTCTGTGCCTCGCGCTCGAGGAGCTGCTGCTCCAACGCCTCACCCACCTCGGGGGCGACGACGTCGAGGATGCGCTTGCCGACCCGGCGCAGCACCTTGGCGTCGTGGTCGGCCGCGACCTTCAGGAGGTGGTCGCGGGCCTGGGCGCGGATGTCGGCGTCGATGTGGCGGACCTGGCCGTCGGGGGTCTCGACCTCGTCCGGGATGGAGTCCACTGCCGCGACGATCACCTGCGCCTGGTCCACCCGCAGGTCACCGGCCGCAAGTGCGGCACCGACCGGCGCGTGCACGTCCTCTTCGAACGACCGGCCCAACCGGACCAGCCGTGCGGCCTCGCCGCGGGTGAGCCGCGTCCGGCGTGCCCACCACTGATGGGTGTGGCGGGCGCCGATCTCGTCACCCAACCGGCGCCGGTCGGCCTCGGCTGAGACCCGGCAAGCCTGCGCGGTCACCCGGCCGACAGCCGAGGTGGCCGCCTCCAAGACCCGGATCACATCCGGGTCAGACAGCGCGCCCAGCGATAGCGAGCCGAGCTCGTCCAGCGCCTCGCCAACCCGCGCCAGCACACCAGCCACCACAGGCGAGGCGACCGGGTCGGTGCCCGGTGCACGCCACCCGTGCTGCGGGTCGCTGGCGGAGATACTCACTGGGTTGGCCCTTCCGCGCCTGTGGAGGGCGCGTCGACAACAGGTGTGGAGGCCAGTTCAGTAAGGAAGATTCAGCCGGGTGCGATCGGCTCTCCGGTTGGGCCCGAGCTCGAGATTCGAGTTCGCTCGTGTGTTCGATTGTAGTGCGCATGGCCGTCAGCGTCAATACACTAGGTTGCGGCCGGTCACATCGCTGAAGCTGCGGCGGTAGTGGGACGGACTCATGCCGACGTGCGAGGCGAAGAGACGCCGGAACGACGCGGGGTCCAGGTAGCCGACCGCTGCGGAAACCTCCGCCACCCCGAGGTCCGTCGTCTCCAGCAGCCGCTTGGCGCGCCCGATCCGAGCCGACTGGATGAAGTCGAGGGGCGTCTGGTTGGTCTCCGCCCGGAACCGCCGCAGCAGCGTGCGCGTGCTCACGTGGAAGTGCGCTGCCAACGCCGCGAGGTCGTAGGCCTCGTCGATCCGGTCCAGGAGGTGGGCTCGCACGGCGGTCGAGAAGGCGCCTCGTGACCGCCGGGCGAGCGACTCGTCGACGTACGGCGACTGCGAGCTGCGGTCGGTCCGCGTCAGGGTTAGTCGGGCGGTGGCCCGCGCGATGTCCGGGCCGGCGTGGAGCCGGGCGAGGTGCAGGGCGAGGTCGGAGGAGGCGCTGAAGGCGCCGGTCGTGGTGACCGGACCGTCCTCGACCAGTACGGCGGCGGCCTCGACGGTGGCGAGGGGGTGGCGGCGCGCGAGCTCGTCGGCGACCAGCCATGCCGTGGTGGCCCTGCGCCCGTCGAGGAGCCCGGCGGCACCCAGCAGGAAGGCACCCACACAGATCGAGGCGACCGGCACGCCGCGCTCGCTCGCGCGTCGCAGCACACCCACCTCTCGTCGCCAGCACGCGAGGTCGTCGGGAACGCCACCCTGGCCTGGCCCGAAGTCGAAGCCGGGCACGACGAGCAGGTCGAGGGCATAGCTGATCCGCCGGGCATGGATCGCCGTGCCCCCTGACGTCGACACCGGGCCCGCGTCGACCCCGACGGCGCTCACGGCGAACCGCTCGGGCTGGCCGCTGAACTGCGCCACTCGGTTGGCCACGGTGAGCATGTCCATCACGGACATGGCCTCGGCGGCGAAGCACCCGTCGTACAGCAGGACTCCGACCCGGAGCACGTCGTCGGTCACCTGGCGAGATTAGCCCGGTAGGAGGCGATCCCGCCACTGGTGCGCGTCCGCCCCTGCGGCGAAGGATGAGACCACCGGCCGCGTGGCCGGGAGGACGAAGGAGAAGGTCGCATGCGGATGTCGATGCTCTTGTTCGACGGGTTCACAGCCCTCGATGTGGTGGGCGGCTACGAGGTGCTGGCGAACGTGCCGGGCATCGAGGTCGAGCTGGTGGCGGCGAAGGAAGGCCTGGTCGCGGCCGACACCCGTCGCCTCGGCCTGCCCGCCTACCGCCGCTGCGACGAGGTGGCGGAGACCGACATCCTCTATGTGCCCGGCGGTCCCGGGGTTGTCGCGGCATTGCGCGACCCCGACCTGGTCGAGTGGCTCGCCCGCATGCACTCGACCGCGACGTGGACGGTCGGGATCTGCAACGGCGTGGCCCTCCTCGCAGCCGCCGGAGTGCTCGGCGGGCGGAGCGTCACCACGAACTGGGGCTGGCGGGACCGTATCGCCGCCTACGGGGTCGAGGTGGTGGAGGAACGTTTCCATCGCGACGGCTCGGTGGTGACGGGTGCCGGGGTCTCCGCGAGCATCGATGCCGGCCTCTTCCTGGCCAGCCTGGTCGCAGGTGACGATGTCGCGCGGCTGGTGCAGCTGGGCATCGAGTACTTCCCGGCTCCGCCCGCCATGCTCAGGGCCTCGCTGGACGACGTACCGGCTGCCGAGAAGGAGCTGCTGCGCGCCTACGAGGACGGCCCGTTGCTCGAACGGATGACCACTGGCCGACCGCCCTTCTCGACGGCGGCTCAGGGCATGGTGGTGGCGCCATGAGCATCGAAACCCTGCTGAACAGGAACGTCGCTGCGTCCAGCGCCCTCGCGGACCACGACGACTCCCTCGTCCCCAGCCTCCGCACCGTCGTCCTCACCTGCGCCGACCACCGCGTGGACCCGGCACACGTCCTCGGGCTCGAGCTCGGCGACGCCGTCGTACTCCGCAACCCCGGTGGGCGCGTCACCTCCGACGCGATCCGGAGCCTGCTCGTCCTGGGGACGGTGGCCGCCGTAGAGGACATGAGCACCAACTTCCAGGTCGTCCTCATGCACCACACCGACTGCGGCCTGAGTCGCCTCGCCGGACCCGAGCACGCTCGCCTGCTCGCTGACTTCGCCGGCGTGGAGGCCTCTGAGGTGGGCGGTCTGCACGTGGACGACCCCGTCCTCGCGGTGCAGCACGACGTGGCCCTGCTGAACTCGCTCGGCGTCCTGGCCACCCCAGCCGTCGGCCTCGTGTACGACATCGCCACCGGGCTCGTGACCAAGCACGCTGGGTGATCGCTGGTCGAGGAGGGACGAAGTCCCGTCACGAGACCGCTCTTCTGTGGCAACGTCCGTCCCATGACCTGGCCCGGACTCGCCGTACGACTCGCCTCGTTGAGCGCCCTGGCGGTCATCGCCACGGGGTGCCAGGCAACAGTCGACGCAGCACCGAAGCCCGCACTGAAGCTGGCGTGCAGCGACCCGGAGACCACCAGCCTGGGCGTCCCGACGGCGCGGCGACCTGCCGAGCTCACCACGTCGGGCGGACGGCTGAGCTTCGTCGTCACGGCCTTGCCACCCGGCTCGATCTTTGGCGAGGTCGAGGACACCGAGGTGCATCTCAACGACCCCGACACACCGTCCGAGCCCGTGTTCCGCGTGACGGCGTTGCTGCAGCAGCCCGGAGTCGTCGATGTGGAGGCCGGCACCTACAGCCTGCTCAACACCAACCGCGGCGGCATCGAGGTGCGGACCTGTCCGGACGTGACACTCTCCGACGTCGAGCCGGCGACCCCGGATCGCCGGGGCAACGCTGGCTCCTTGGTCGCTCTGGCCTCTTCGGGGGGTGTGCGTGTCAGGGCTCCGCGGAGGGTCGAGGGAAGAACGTGGACCGCTTCCTTCGGGACCCTCCTGTGCGTGGCTGAAGGCGGCGAAGACGTGTCGATCGTCCGAGTCGACCACAACGCCACAGTTCAGCCGGTATCGGTGACCTCCTTCGTCCGCACCGCAGGCGGCCGAGTCACTCCCATCGCCAGCAAGACCGGCGGTGTCCGCGGACTGGCCGGCGGCGTCCGGCCTGCGAGAGGTGCGCACGTCTCCGAGACCTGTCCGGGTACCCCACGTGTCACCGAGCTGCTCGTGGTGGTGAAGGCCACCACAGCCGGCGCGGCCATCAAGGACTTCCGGATCACGTACGACGACGCAGGCGTGACGCGGACGCTGACGGTGCCGTGGTCGATGGAGATGTGCGGGTCGAAGGTGAAGCGTCGAGGTTGCCGTTGAGGTTCGCGCGCGGGATCCCCAGCACCAATGTGGCAGCGTGCAACCCATGATCTGGTCGAGAACCGGCGGGGCTGGCACGGGCCCGTTGCTGGTCATGCTGCATGGCCTGGGCGCCACCGCCGAGGTCTTCGCCGAAGTCGAGCGAGAGCTCTCCGACAACTGGTCCGGCGGCTGGCTCGTCGTCGACCTGCCGGGCCACGGGCGCAGCGGCTGGGACCCGCCGTACTCCTTCGCGGGTCTCGCCGACGCCGTCCGACCGTTGCTGCCCCACGACCGTGACCTGGTGCTGCTCGGCCACTCGCTGGGAGGCGTGGTGGCCCTGCATCTCGCGGACGGGGCTGCGCCTGCTCCCTCAGCGGTCATCGCCCTCGGGGTGAAGGTTCGCTGGACGGAGGAGGACCTGGGTCGTGCCGCCAAGATCGCGGAGCGACCCGTCCTGACGCTGGCCTCGCGGGAGGAGGCGGTCGACCGCTATCTCAAGCTCGCCGGCCTGAGCGGGCTGGTCGATGCGACGGACCAAGCGACAGACGCAGGAGTCGTTGCCGCCACGGAGGGGTGGCGAGTGGCCCAGGATCCCGCGACCTTCGCCGTGGGCGCTCCGGACATGACGGGGCTGCTCGCCGGTGCAGTGTGCCCGGTGGCCATGGCACGGGGCGAGCACGACCCGATGGTGTCCGACCGCGACCTTGCAGCGTTGGTCCCAGATCCGGTCACTCTCCGCGGACTCGGGCACAACGCACATGTCGAGGACCCTGGCGCGGTGCTCGCCGTGGTCCGTCGGGTCCACGGGCCGTAGGCGTCTCACGACGGCAGCAGGTCCGCGCGAAAGCCTTTCTCCCAGAATGGGGCGACCAACCGGGAGAGCCAAGACGTGTGGCGATCCGGTCGTCCTGACGGCCGCAACGTCACGCGTCCGGAGTGGCGTACGACGATGTGGTCGCCGATGTATCCGGCGGCGGGGCACGCCGCAGGCAGCACGCGCCCACGTCAAACCGCCGCGGCTCGGACGCCCTGTCCCGCGACGTCCTTGAATCGGGACTCCGCTCACGCGAGCCCGTACGCATTTGCTGCAGAAGCTGGTGACACACCGCGCCGTGCCGGACAGGTAGCCCTCGGGCGAGAAGCCGCTCGGCCATGTCCGCCTTCACGTCGGGAGTAGCGTCGCGTCCATGGCGTCGACGGAGACCGTCGAGGTGGATGGCCTCCGCCTCGCCTATCGCCGCGCCGGGCACGGACCGACCGTCATGTTCGTGCACGGCGGTATCGAGGACAGCCGCAGCTGGACACCACAGCTCGACGCGCTCTCCGACGAGTTCACCGTGATCGCCTGGGACGAGCCCGGCGCCGGTGGATCTGAAGACGTCCCCGACGGGTTCCGCCTCTCCGACTACGCCGACTGCCTTGCCGGCATGGTCCGCGCCCTTGTCGGCTCGCCGACGGCGGTCGTCGGGCTCTCGTGGGGTACGACCGTGATCCTCGAGATGTATCGGCGCCATCCCGCAGTGGTCCGCAGCATGGTGCTGGCGGACGGGTACGCCGGGTGGCGGGGGTCGCTGGGTGCCGAGGAGGCTGACGCCAGGTTGGCCGCAGTGCGGGCGGCGCTGGCCGAGCCAGACGAGGGATTCGACCCGACCCTGCCCGGGCTGTTCGCGGGTGAGCCACCCGCTCCCTTCGTACCGCTCCTGGACGCGATGGCGGCTGACGTCAGACGCCGCAGCATGCTGACCGCCCTGACCGCTATGGCGCAGGCCGATCTCACCGAGGTCCTGCCCACCGTTCAGGTGGCCACACTCCTGATCTGGGGCGCGCTCGACGCCCGCTCGCCGCTGTCGGTGGCGCGCGATTTCGAGCGCCGAATCCCTTCAGCGACCCTGGCCGTGATCCCCGACTGCGGACACGTCAGCAACCTCGAGGCACCGGGACCGTTCAATGCGCTGGTTCGCGGCTTCCTCCACGATCACGGCTGACTGTCGAATCCGCCAAGGAAGCGGATCCGGGTGAACGCCAGGCGTTTGCCACATCATGGGGCGGGAACTGCCTCGTCGGCTACGCAGGGAGCTCGTGGACGGCTGGCAAACAGCCACCTAACCTCGGTTGTGTGTTCGAAGCCGCTGCGCTGTCCACCCACCTGACCGGTGACGGTGCTCGGAACTGCGGGGAACTGTCGTGAGCCGCGCAACCCAAGGCCCCTTGACGGGGGAGCCGGACTCGCGTTCATCGACGACGCCCAATGTCATGCGTCCCGGAACCGTGTTCCTGGTTGTCTTCGTTGCCGCGGTCTTCCTGAACGGAGACGTCGCTGGGTCGTTCGCCGATCCCGACAGTCAGTTCGTTTCGATCTATGCCGACGCCAGCAACAGGGCGAGCTACGTCGGAGGAGCATTCCTGCTCGCACTTGCGGGCCTGTCGTTCGCCTGGTTCGCCTACGCACTCTCGAGCGAAGCGGGGAGCTTCCGCGTCCCGCTCCTGATCACCGGAGGGGCCGCGGGAATCGGCATGATCGTCGCAGCTCTCGCCTGGGCCACCGTGCGATCAGCATCTCCTTTGGCGCGCTCGTCGACGATCCGGGGTTCGAGTCCGGCCAATCCGTACTCCCACAGTTCGGCTGGGTGGCATTCGGGATGGGCGCGATGCTGCCCGCCGGAATATTCATCGCGATTGCGGCATGGACGCCCGGCGTGCTCCCCCGTTGGCTCGTGATCCCCAGCTATCCGATCGCCATCTTGGTGAGCCTGACCGCGCTTCTGTTCTTGACCTCAGCCCTGTTCGTCATCTGGGTCATCGCCGTGACAGCGAGTCAAGGGCGGCGTGCCCGGTCCGATGCGTGAGTTGCGTCCTTCGGTCTTCACAGGCCGGTGCACAGCGGTTTCGGAGAAGCGGTGCCGCAGTAGCGCCACTACCGTCGGTGGCACACCACTGGAGGGAATCACGATGAGCTACCAGGCCTACCTCGACGCGATCGAGAAGAAGACCAGCAAGACGCCCGAGGAGCTGTTGGGGGAGGCCGCTGCGCGTGGGTTCACTCCGCAGAGCAAGGCGGGCGATTTCGCGCTCTGGCTCAAGAACGACTACGACGTCGGCCGAGGCCATGCGATGGCGCTGTTCGGCGTGCTCAAGAATGGGGCGACGATCAGCGACAAGCACGTCGGAAGCGGCACCTCCCACTCCGATGCCTCCACCGAACTGCGGCTGGACGGGATCGACCGCCGCTGACGGCGTCGTCGGCCCAGGGGACCCCGTGATGGGCCTGGGCTACGGAGACATGGACCCCATCGGGTCAGTGGCGTTTCCCTGTACGTTCAGGAGCATCGCCTAACGGAGGAGCGACCCCGTGATCGAGCTGACCCAGGGCCAGGAGCTCACGCTCACCGCAGTGGATGGGGAGCCGCTGACCAAGGTGCAGATGGCCGTCGGCTGGGACCACGCCCCTACGGCCGGCTTCATCGGCAGCGGAGCAGCGCCCATCGACCTCGACGCCTCGGCGGTGCAGTTCGCCGGCGGCCAGTTCTTCGACATTGCGTTCTTCAACAACCTCGCGACCCGGGACGGCTCTGTGGTCCACCTCGGCGACAACACCACCGGGAAGGGCGGGGGTGACGACGAGGCGATCACCGTGGACCTGAGTCGGGTCTACCCCAAGGTCGAGTCGATCCTGTTCCTGGTCAGCAGCTACCAGGGGCACTCGCTCGAATACATCCGCAACGCCTACTGCCGACTCGTCGACGACAACGACACCGAGCTGGCACGCTTCACGATCACGCTCGGGGTCCGCGAGACGGGGCTCGTCATGGCGAAGCTGTTCCGTGACGGGTCGGACTGGAAGCTCGGTGCGATCGGAACCGGCATCCCCCTGAAGACCCCCACGGACTCGATGGAGGCGCTGCTGCCCTTCGTCTGAGGCTCAAGGCGGGCTTCCTCAGGCGTGCTCGTCCGACGCCGGCTCGTCCGGCTGGACCGACCACTCCGGGGGCTCGTCGGCACCGGACTCCTCATCGCGCTCGGCGTCTTCGGCGGTCGCCTGCACGATCCCAGCGGCGTGGTGCACGGGCGCGTACACGGTGTAGAGGCGGATCGGTTCGTCGCCGATGTTGGTGACGTTGTGCCAGGTGCCGGCGGGGACCATGATCGCCCAGCCGTCCTCGACCTCCTGGTCGAAGTCGAGCTGGTCCTCGGCGGGGCCCATCTGCACGCGACCACGGCCGCCGTCGAGGCGGAGGAACTGGTCCGTCTCGGGGTGCGCCTCGAGGCCGATGTCGTCGCCGGGCGGGATCGACATGAGCGTCAGCTGGAGGTACTTGCCCGACCAGGCGACCGTTCGGTAGTTGTCGTTCTCGAGCGTTGCCTTCTCCAGGTCGAAGCTCTGGGGCTGAGGGCCGATGTCCTTGATGCTCACGATGATCTCCTGATCGACGACGGTCTGGGGCGTGCTCCACGCTAGGGCAGACGCGAGCCCCTTGAAGGTCCCGACCTCGGCGCGTTAAGCATGTCCATGTCTACTTCTCAATTGGTGCGCCCCCGCCAGGGAAAATGGATCGCTGGAGTCTGCGCCGGCCTTGCAGACAGGTTCGGGATCTCGCGTGGTCTGGTCCGCCTGGGGTTCGTGATCTTCGGTCTCGTGGGAGCGGGCGAGATCGCCTACATCGTCGGGTGGATAGTCATGCCGAAGGACGACTGACCGTTGCATCTACCGGCGAAGGCATCGTCAGGACGGCACGACCACGACCTTGCCGAGCGCCTTCCCCTCGCCGACGTGCAGCAGCGCGGCGGGGACTTCCTCGAGCGAGAACGTGCGGTCGATGACGATCTCGACGTCACCCGCGGCGCAGAGGTCGGCCAGCGGCTCGAAGTGGTCCGGGCCCTCGTTCACGGCGAGCACCCCGATGGAGCGGCCGGTGAGCAGCCCCACCACCGATCCGGCGGTGAGCACGCGGAGCATCGTGCCGACCGAGCCACCCACACATCGATAGCGGCCACCACGGCGAAGGGCGCGCCGGTAGGCGAAGACCGACCGGTGCGCGACCAGGTCGAGCACCAGGTCGTACGGCTGGGACGGGCGCGTGAAGTCGCCCGTCACGAAGTCGACCACCTCGTCGGCACCCATGGACCGCATGAGGTCCAGCTTCCTGCCGTTGTCCACGCCGGTGACGTGGGCACCCGCCCGTTTCGCGAGCTGGATGGCGAACGAGCCCGACCCTCCACCAGCGCCGTTGATCAGCACCCGCGAGCCTGACTGCGCCCATCTCGTCCCCTGCAGCGCGATCGCTCCCGCCTGCGGGATGGTCGAGGCCTGCGCGAACGTCAGGCCGGGCGGCTTGTGGGCCAACACCGACTCCGGCGCCACGGCGTGCTCCGCGAAGCCGCCCTTGAGCGCAAGGTTGTCGCCGTACACCTCGTCCCCGACGTGAAAACGGGTCACCCCGTCGCCGACCGCCTCGACCACGCCGGCGATGTCAGAGCCGAGCGTCGGTCGCGCCGGAGAGCGCAAGCCGCCGAGCCGCGCGTAGGCGGGCGAGCCGCGCAGGCACTCCCAGTCGCTGAGGTTGACCGAGGTCGCCGCGACCTTGACCAGCACCTCACCGCGAGCCGGCGACGGCATCGGCACGTCCTCGAGACGGAGCACCTCGGGGCCGCCGTACCGGTGGTGGACGACTGCCTTCACGACACCGCTCCGGCCATGGGAATCCCGCTGAGTGCCACCCCGGCAGAGTAGGGGGTGCCCTCGTGGTCAGCCCTTGACCGGGATGCGCAGCCGCTGGCCGACGCGAATCTCATCCGGGTCGGTGATCGCCGGGTTGGCGGCCACGACCTGCGCGACCGTCGTCCGCGTGTAGTCGCGCACCTTCCGCACGATCGAGGTCAACGTGTCGCCACGTTCCACCCGGTAGAGGAGCCAGCCCTGCAGGTCGGCGAACATGATGACCTCGACCTCACGCAGGTTGAAGCCAGGACTGGGCCCTTCGTCGGGCAGCCCGGGGTTGTCACCGAAGACCTGCACCGTGAGGCGGGTGCCGTCGCGCGGTGGACTGCTCACCGTGACACGGGTGGAGAACTCCCCCACCGCGGCCATCCCGCCGGTCGACTGCGCGGAGTCCTCGGCGAGGACGCGGCCGCGGCCGTCGAGCACGCGGATGCCGATCGTCCCCTCGAACCCGTTGCCGACCCCGGCGACGAGGAACCGCCGCCCGACGAGGTCGTCCTTGGCGGGCTGGCGTACCCGCACGTCCGTGATCACTCCCATGTGTGTCCCCTCCCGAGTCGATCTCTCTGGCCACCACGGTAGGGATTGGGAGGGGTTCTGTCACCGCACTCGCCACCGTGACTACGGCCTTGATCAGGACCAGAATGTCGCGCATGGGACGTGCCTTCATCACCGCAGGTGCGCTCCCATGGCGGTGATCGAGGACGTGCGGTCGCTCGGGTCCGAGCTGGAGCGCTCCTACGAGGTCTACGTGCGCGGGCGGCTGAAGTTCCGCGTCAAGCAGATCGTCTACGTGGCGTTCTCCCTCGACGAGACCGTCATGGGTTTCGCGTTCTCCAGGGACGAGCGCGCGGCTCTGGTCGAGGGCGAGCCGCAGAAGTTCCGGCTGCCTGCGCCCTCGGACATGCGGTTCAACTGGGTGCACGCCGACCTTGCCGCGCTTGATCCGACCGAGGCCCGCGAGCTCGTCGTCGACGCGTGGCGGATGGTCGTGCCCAAGAAGCTCTCCCGCGACTACGACCTCGCCCACCCGTACGGCCCTGGCTGAAGGTCTCGTTGCGACGCGGAAGAACCCACGCGACCATGAGGAGTGACCAGGTCGACTCGCACTTCGCCGAGGAGCTCCGCCGCCGCGGACTCGCCGTACTGCTCATGGACTACCGCGGCTACGGCGGCAACCCGGGCAAGCCCAGCGAGGACGGCCTCGCCGCGGACGCGGACGCCGCCGTGGACGCACTGAGTGAGCTCGGGTACCCACCGGAACGGACCCTCTACTTCGGCGAGTCCCTGGGCTCGGGCGTCGTCGCGTCGCTCCAGGCGCGGCACCCGCCGGCAGGGCTGGTGCTGCGCTCGCCCTTCACCGAGCTCGCCGACGTCGGCGCGCACCACTATCCCTGGCTGCCGGTCCGTGCACTCCTGCGCGACCGGTTTCCTGTCGTGGATCACCTCGCCCTCAGCGACGTGCCGGTGACGGTCATCTACGGCGACAGTGACTCAGTCGTGCCCTCGGAGCTCAGCGCCCGCGTCGCGGACCGCGCCGCCTCACTGGCCGAGCGCGTGGTCATCGACGGCGCCGACCACAACGACCCCGTCATGTTCGGGCAGCGGGTGGCCGCCGCCGTCGAGCGTCTGGCTGGCCGTGTCGCCTGACTGCTGGGGCCGCCAGCCGGGCGGCCCGAACACGTAGCCGAGCTTGTCGCGCAGCATCGGCGCGCGGCGGACGTCGCGCGCGATGGCGGCGTACTCGTGCGTCTGCAGCTTCACGATGTGGTTGGTGCGGACCGGCGAGGTGAGGCCGTAGGCCGGCCGGTGCAGCTCGGGCTGGAAGGAGCCGAAGAGCCGGTCCCAGACGATGAGGATGCCGCCGTAGTTCCGGTCGAGGTACTCCGGGTCGCGGCCGTGGTGGACCCGGTGGTGGGACGGGGTGTTGAGGACCAGCTCGACGGGGCGCCACAGCCGGTCGACACGTTCGGTGTGGACGAAGAACTGGTAGACGAGGCTGACCGAGAAGCCGAAGAAGACCAGTGCCGGCGGCAGGCCCAGCAGCGGCAGCGGGAGCCAGAACACCAGCTCGGCGGAGTTGTTCCACTTCTGTCGCAGGGCGGTGGCGAAGTTGAAGTACTCGCTGGAGTGGTGGGCCTGGTGGGTCGCCCACACCAGCCGCACCCGGTGGGCGACCCGGTGCGCCCAGTAGAAGAAGAAGTCGACGCCGAGGATCGCCAGGACCCAGGTCCACCACGCGTCGACGGGCAGGTGCCAGGGCGCGACCCAGGCGAACAGCGCGGCGTAGACCAGGAGGCCGAGCGTCTTCCACAGCGTCATGGTGACCACCGAGACGGCGCCCATGGAGATGCTGGCGATCGCGTCCGCGCGGTCGTAACCGCCGGGGAGGGGCAGCGCCCGGTCGTCGGGAGTACGACGCTCGCCCTCGGGACGCTCGTCCTCCAGCAGGTAGGCCGCGAGACCCTCCAGGGCGACGAACAGCAGGAAGAACGGCGCGGCCAGCGCGACCGGGTCCCTCAGCGGCTCGGGGAGGGCGTGCCAGAAGTCCTGCAGCCACTCCATCGTTCCTCCTCCGTCGGGGTGTCGCGAGGCTAATTGACCCATGAGTCAATCCGCAAGGGTGGCGTCGCCCTAGGGTTGCGCCATGGCCGGGGACCGCAGCGGGCACGTGGGCACCCGGGGAATGCCCCGTCCCGAGCGGGAGGCGCAGATCCTGGACGCCGCCATGGCGGAGTTCGGGGAGCGCGGCTACCCCCACGCCTCCGTCGACGCGATCGCCCGGCGGGCGGCGATCTCGAAGCCCCTGGTGCATGCCTACTTCGGCACCAAGGACGCGCTCTAGGTGCAGTGCGTCGAGTCGTTGACCAGCATGCTGCTCGAGGTCATCACCCCGGTCGTCGAGGGTGCCGAGCCCGGGATGCCGATGGCGCTGGAGACCATGCAGACGATCTTCACGACCTTGCGCGAGCGGCCGACCGACTGGATGGTGCTGTACGACGAGACGGTGCCGCGGGACTCCCCGGCGCACCAGGTGGCCGCGGTGGGCCGGGAGCGGATGACCGACCTGGGAGCGGTCGGGGTGCGCGCGGCGCTCCGCCACCACGCGGGCACGGACGAGGTGGACCCGGTGGACGCCTCGATGATGAACCACGTGTGGCAGTCGGTGGTCACCTCGCTCATGACGTGGTGGATCGAGCACCCTGACCAGACGCCTGCCGAGCTCACCGCCCGGTTCGAGCGCATCCTGGTCGCGCTGACCGACGTGGACGCTTCCGCCTGACGTCGCTAGCCCTTGACGCGTCCGGTCTCGTGGGCCCACATCGCGACCTCGACGCGGTTGCGGGCGCCGAGCTTGTTCATCAGCGCGCCGACGTGGGTCTTCACGGTGCTCAGGGTGATGTGCAGCTCGTCGGCGATCTCGGCGTTGGTGCGGCCGCGGGCGACGGTGAGCAACACTTCCTCCTCGCGCTCGGTGAGCGGCTCGACCGGCTGGGGCGGCGGGGCCGCTCGCTCCAGCCCCGCCAGCGTGGTGAGGAGGCGGCGGGTGATGTCGGGTGAGATGAGCGCGTCGCCGTTGGCGGCTGCGTGGATCGCCTGGACCAGCAGCTCGGGCCCGGCGTCCTTGAGGAGGAAGCCCCGGGCGCCGGCCTTCAGGGCGCCGTGGACGTACTCGTCGAGGTCGAAGGTCGTGATGACCACGATGGCCAGCGGGTCCTCGACGCCCGGGCCGGCGAGCTGGCGGGTGGCCTCGACGCCGTCGATGCCGGGCATCCGGATGTCGAAGAGGCAGACGTCGGGACGCAGCTCGCGTGCCACGGCCACCGCCTCGTGACCGTCCGTCGCCTCGCCGACGACCTCGATCCCGGGCTGCGCGTTGAGGATCATGGTGAGCCCGGTGCGGACCAGGAGCTGGTCGTCGGCGACGACCACCCGGATGGTCATCGCGGCACCTCGCGCGGGAGGGTCGCCTCGACGGTCCAGCCGCCGGCCGGGTCCGGACCGGCCTGGCAGGCGCCGCCGAGCAGCTTGGCGCGCTCGGCCATGCCGAGCAGGCCGTAGCCCCCGGGGGTCGCGGGGCGGGCTGCCTCTCCGTCGTCGTGCACACGCAACCGTACGACGCCGTCGTCGCCGGTGACGTGCACGCTGACCGTCGTGGCGTTCACCGAGTGGCGGATCGCATTGGTGACCGACTCCTGACAGATCCGGTAGGCCGCAACCTCCACCGGCTGCGCGACGCCGTCGAGGTCGCCGCCGCGATGCACCTGCACCACGGGGCTCATCCGGGCCAGCTCGTCCAGGTCGCCGATGCCCCGCTGCGGCGCGTAGTCGGCAGCGTCGCCGTCGCCCCCCTCTCCGTCACGCAGCACCCGGACCATCGTGCGCATCTCGTACAGGGTCCGCGATGCCTCCGCCTCGATCACCGCCAGCGTCTCGACCGCCGAAGCCGGGTCGGTGGCCGCCACCGCCCGGCCGGCCTGTGCCTGGATCGCGATGGCCGACACGTGGTGCGCCACGGTGTCGTGCAGCTCGCGGGCGAGCTCACCGCGCTCGAGCGCCCGGACCTGCTGCACCTCGCGCTCGCGCGCCACCGCGCGGTAGCGCATGGCCGCTCCGAGGGCGAACGCCGCGACCACCACGGTGGTGCCACCGATCACGTCCTCGAGGGTCGCGCTGGCGGCCAGGCCCAGGCCGACCGGCACGGCGACGATCGCCGTACCGATCAACGCCTCGCGGCCCGACGCCCACCGGTACAACGCGTAGGGCAGCAGCAGGACGCACCCCATGGAGTAGAGGCCCACCTCGGCGGCGTCGCCCAGGAGCACCGGGACGTGCAGCACCATCGCGCCTCCCCAGCCGACCGCCGTGGCCAGGAGGGGATGGGTACGCCGCCAGAGCAGGACCGGGATCACCAGGAAGGCGACCAAGGTGGCCAGCGGCCGCGCCGCCACGTCGGTGCGAAGGATCGCCTCGCCCGCGGCCGTGACCAGCAGGGCGCCGACGAGGACCCAGTCCCACCACACCCGTGCCGGCGGGTCCGGGGCACGGGGCTCGGCAAGGATCGAGCGGAGGAAGGCGAGGAACACCCCCTCAGACTAGGGAGCGGTGGCGCTCGCCGTACGGGGCACAAGGACGAGCCGGCTCTCGTCCTTTCGGCCGAGGAGTCCCCCGATCCTGTGCCCGATGTACGACGCACGCGGCCGGGCCACCGTGGAGGCATGTCGAATCTCCTCCACCGGCTCGGCCGGTCCGCTGCCACCCGGCCCTGGGTCGCCATCGGCGCCTGGGTCGTCCTCGCGTTCGTCGTCATCACCTCCTCCGTCGCCTTCGGGCGCGATCTCGAGGAGAGCTTCGAGGCACCCGGCCTCGACTCCTACCAGGCGGCGGAGCTGCTCGCCGACGCCCAGGCCGACGAGGGCGGGGTCACCGCCCACGTCGTCGTCGAGGCCCGGGACGTCGCGGCGGAGCTGACGCAAGTGGAGACCTCGCTGGCGGCTCTTCCGGGCGTGCTCTCGACGACCAGCAACGTCTCGCCGGACGGCACCATCGCACTCGTGCGCGTGCAGTACCCCGCGGTCGACCACCTCGATGCCTCGGACCTGGACAACCTCAAGGACGCCGTCGCCGACCTGCGTGAGGGCTCGTCGCTGACGCTGGAGACCGGAGGCGACCTGTTCTTCGCGTTCGAGGAGGCACCCACCGGGCTCGGCGAGGTCGCCGGGATCGTCGTCGCGGCGGTCGTCCTGCTGATCGCCTTCAGCTCCTTCGTCGCGATGGGGCTGCCGATCGGCATGGCGCTCTTCGGTCTGGTCATCGGCTTCACCTCGATGGAGCTCGTGACCTACCTGGTCGACATCCCGGCGTGGGCGCCGGAGCTCGCGGCCATGGTCGGGTTGGGCGTCGGGATCGACTACGCGCTCTTCCTGGTCACCCGGTACCGCGAGAACCTTGCCCTCGGGATGCCCGTCGCGGAATCAGTGGGCCGTGCCCTGGCAACAGCAGGACAGGCGGTGATCTTCGCCGGGGGCACCGTCGTGGTGGCGATCCTCGGCCTGCTCGTCGCGGGGATCCCGTTCGTGACGGGTGGTGGCGTCGCCATCTCCGCGATGGTGCTCGTGATGGTGCTGGCGTCGATCACCCTGCTGCCGGCGCTTCTCGGACTGGCGGGGCACCGGATCAACGGCCGCGCGCGCACGCCGCACCGGCCCAGCACGGGCTGGTACCGGTGGGGCGCACACGTGACGCGCGACGCGACGTCGTACCTCGTCGGCGGAGCGGTCCTCATGGTCGCCCTGGCCGCACCGGTCCTCGCCCTCGACCTGGGCTTCCCCGACGACGGGGCCAAGCCCGAGTCGAGGACCGAACGCCGGGCCTACGACCTGATCGCCGACGGCTTCGGCCCCGGCGCGAACGGGCCGCTGGTGATCGCCGTCGACGTCTCCCGCGACGCAGCCGTCGTGGCTCAGCTGGCCGCGGCGATGGCGGCCGACCCGGGCATCACCTCGGTCGGCGAGCCGACCGTCGATCCCGCCGCAGGCGTGGCGACCATCGTGGCCCAGCCGACCACGTCGCCCCAGGACGTGGCCACCCAGGAGACCGTCGAGCGACTCCGCAGCGAGGTCTTCCCGACGGTGCTCGACGGCACGGCGGCGACCGCCCACGTCGGAGGTCAGACCGCCACCTTCTCCGACCTCGGCGACCGGGTCCAGGAGCGGATGCCGCGTTTCGTGGTGGCCGTGCTGCTGCTGTCGTTCCTCCTGCTCACGGTGCTGTTCCGGTCGGTGCTCGTGCCGTTGAAGGCGGTCGTGCTGAACCTGTTGAGCGTCGGCGCGGCGTACGGCGTGCTCGTCATGGTCTTCCAGTGGGGCTGGGCGGCCGGCCTGATCGGCGTGGAGTCGACGGTGCCGATCGTGTCGTTCATCCCCCTGTTCATGTTCGCCATCCTGTTCGGCCTCTCCATGGACTACGAGGTGTTCCTGCTGTCGCGGGTGCGCGAGGAGTACACCCGGCACGGCGACAACACCCGCGCGGTCATCGAAGGGATCGCCGGCACCGGGCGCACCATCACCGCAGCCGCGCTCATCATGGTGGCGGTCTTCTCGGGCTTCGTCCTGGGCAGCGACCCGTCGGTGAAGATGATGGGAGTGGGACTGGCCACGGCCATCTTCCTCGACGCCACCGTCGTACGCCTGGTGCTCGTCCCGGCCACCATGAAGCTGTTGGGCGACGCGAACTGGTGGCTGCCGGGGTGGCTGGACCGGCTGCTGCCGGAACTGGACTCCGGGCCGGTGGCGAAGCCGGTCGAGGTGGCGGTAGGCGCACCGCCGCTGGTTTCCTAGGGCCCATGGCCGTACGACTCCTCCTCCTGGCGGACACGCACGTGCCGAAGCGAGCCCGCGACCTGCCTGCCGAGGTGTGGCGAGCAGTGGAGGAGGCCGACGTGGTGGTCCACGCCGGTGACTGGGTCGACGTACGCCTCCTCGACGAGCTCGAGGCGCGGTCCGACCGGCTCGTCGCGTGCTGGGGCAACAACGACCACGGCGAGCTGCGCGAGCGCCTGCCCGAGGTCGCCCACGCCGAGATCGAGGGAGTTCGCCTGGGCGTCGTCCACGAGACCGGGCAGGCCAAGGGTCGGGAGGAGCGGATGAGCAGGGAGTACGACGACCTCGACGTCCTCGTCTTCGGCCACAGCCACATCCCGTGGGACACCGTGACCCCGACAGGAATGCGACTGCTCAACCCCGGCTCGCCCACCGACCGACGGCGCCAGCCGCACTGCACCTACATGACCGCCACGGCCGACAAGGGCCGGCTCAGCAAGGTCGTCCTGCACAGTCTGCCGCGGCCGTCCGCTCAATCAGGTGCCTTGACGGCGTAGTGGCGGAACACGGCCTGCGCGGCACAGGCCGGACGCTCCACGCCGTCGACCTCCATCAGGAGGTCCACAGTGAGCTCCTCCCCGCCGCCCAGGTCGACGACCTCCACGATGGTGGCGCTCATCCGGAGGCTGGAGCCGACAGGGACGGCCGTGGGGAACCGGACCTTGTTGTACCCGTAGAACATCGCGTCCTCGCCCTCCGCGAACCCGACCAGGGATGCGAACAGATGAGGGACCAGCCCCAGCGTCAGGTGGGCGTGCGCGATCGTCCCTCCGAAGGGGCCGCGCGACGCCCGCTCGACGTCGTCGTGTGCCCAGTGCCAGTCCTCCACCGCGCGGGCGAACGCGTCGACCCGGTCCTGCAGGACCGGGAACCAGGCGGTCGGGCCCAGCGTGCGGCCCTTGAGAGCGATCACCTCGGGCGTGGTGACAGCCCGCACACGATCCGGGTGAGCACTCACGATGCACCTCCTGACTCGACCAGGACCATCGTGAGGTCCGGACTCGCAGTGGTTCAAGAGTCAGACAGGACGAGCCTTCGCCGGCAGGCTGACGGTGAACGTCGAGCCCTCCCCGGGTGCGGAGACGACGTCGATCGTGCCGTGGTGCTGCTCGACGATGCGGTGCACGATCGCCAGGCCCAGCCCGGTGCCGGGGATGTCGAGCACCTCGGGGTCGGAGGACCGGAAGAACTCCTCGAAGAGCCGCTCCTGGTCCTCGGGAGAGATGCCCACACCGGTGTCGGTGATCGACAGCTCGACCATCTCGCCGGACGGGACGAGCGTGATGGTGATGGTGCCGCCCTTGGGGGTGTACTTGGCGGCGTTGCCGATCAGGTTGGTGCACATCCGGTCGAGGCCGACCACGTCGCCCGGGACGCGCACGGGCTCGTCAGGCGCGTCGAACACCACGGTGAGCTCCTGGCGCGTCAGCGTCACGTCCAGGAGCCCCAGCACGTCCTCGACCACCTGTGCGAGGTCCACCGGGTAGGGGTCGAGCACCCTGCTGGGGTCAGCCACCTGGGAGAGCACCAGGAGGTCCTCGACCATCCGCCGCATCCGTTGGGCGCCGCGTTGGACCGCCTGCATCGAGCCTGCCACCAGGACCGGCAGTCTCGCCGACTCCATCAGCTCGAGGTGTCCGAGGACAGCGGTGAGCGGGGTCCTGAGCTCGTGGGAGATCGTGGCGATGAGCCGGCTCTTGTAGCTCGCCAGCTCCCGCACCTCCTCCAGCAGGCGCCTCTCCCGCTCGAAGGTCTGGGCGTTCTTCAGCGCGTGTCCGAGGTCGTGACCGATCTCGAGGGCCGCCTCCCGCTCGGCGAGGCTCCACTCGTCCTTGGTGCCGCGGCGCGTGAGAGCCATGTTGCCGACGCACTCCTGACCGGCACCGATCGGCACGAACAGCAGCGAGGTCGCCTCGAGGGCGGTCGCCATGAACTCCCAGAGCCTCGCCTTCTGCTCCTCCTCCACGGTCAGGCCATCGATCTCGGGGAAGGTGTCACGAGTGACCAGGGCCACCTCCTGGGCCTGCCACAGCAGCTCGGCCGCAGCCCGTCCCATTACCTTGAACTCCTCGGCCACCACGATCTCGGCCTCGGTGGCGCCATGGACGGCGTCGCCGCCGCCGCGGTCCAGGTCGAAGGTCTGGATCCACATGCCCGCCGCGTCGAAACCCGTGGTCACCGCCGGCTGGCAGATGCTCACGATGCGCTCGATCGACAGCTCCGAGCTCACCTGTCGCACGATCTTCCGGGCGGCGTCGGCCAGCCGCACCCGATGGGCGAGCTCGGCACGCTCGAGACCCGTCAAAAGGCTGCGCCGCGCGTGGGCGGCGTACCGCTGCAGGTGACTTCGCACGCCCGGAGCCGGACGACGGCGGTCGGTGGGCACGTCGACCGACAGGAGTCCTCGCAGCTCACCCTCGTCGTCGTGGAACGGCACGAGCAGCAGGTCCAGGGGGTGCCACATCTCCGGGTCGTCGCTCGGCACCAGGTCGGGGACCCACCCCAGCTGGTCGGCTGGCGTGGTCATCCGCTCGTGAGGTACGAAGCGCAGCAGGTCGCCCCAGTGCTCGGCCGACCTCAGCTCCTGCTCGATCTCCGCGATCGGCGTGCGCCGGCCCAGCAGCTCGGCCCGCGCCGAGTCGCTGCCGGCCACGGCGACCATCTCCAGGTGGCTGTCGTCGCGGACGACGCTGATCGCCGCCACCTCGAAGCCGACCAGCTCGGTCACGCTCTCGGCGACGTTCTGCAAGGCGTCGACGAACACAGCCTCGATCTCTGGCTGGTCCATGTCCTCGTCCGTCCTCGCACCCGGCCACCCCCGTCGACGGCGCACCGGCCTCAGCACGATAGACCGCGCGCGGGTCGATCGTTGGGTAAAGACCCAATCCGCTCGTGTTGACGACGGTGGCAACACACGGACGCCACGCAGTGAGCCCTGGTCAGAGATCAAGGCCCAGGATGCCGGAGACCCGCGAGGTCTCCTGCTCGACGAGCGCCTCGGGTCGTGGCCCCTCGTCGAGCCAGTCCACCAGGAGCTCGTCCCCCTTGCGCGCCCACGTGCCGCAGACGACACCACCGACAGTCACGAGGTTGGCCTTTCGGGTGACGGGGTCCCGTCGGGACTGCGGAGTCACGTGGACGTCCTTGGTGCCCGGTCCCATCACCCACTGGTCGTGCCCGGGAAGGAACCGCACCGCGTTCGAGGGCAGCGCGGCGCAGAGGGAGTCGACGTCCTCACGCACGACGTACGACGTGGTGCCATCGACGTCGACCGCGACCAGCTGGTCACTGAGCCCGGCGATCCAGCTGTTGAGCCGTGTGCGACCGGCGCTCAGACCCTCGCCGAGCCAGTAGTGGATGTGGTCGCGCGTCGCGGGGCCGTACGTGCGCAGGTAGGCCACGATCGCCCTCGGTCCTGCGTCGTCGAGGTCGGGCACGCCCCGCCACCTCGGGTTGGTGTCGAGGCGCTGGAAGGTGGGCTGCTTGCCGCGGGGCGGCCCGAGGCTCACGTCACCCTGCCAGGACAGCGGCTTGACCAGGGTCCACGCGCCCTCGTCGAACACCGACTTCAGGTGCCGGTAGGGCCGCTGCCTGGTCAGCGCCTCACCGAGCTCGACGATGGTCAACGGCTCGGCGGTCAGCGCATCGCGCACCGCTGCTCGGAAGCCGGGCCAGTCCGACGGGGAGAGCCCGTAGTGCTCCACCCAGCTCGGCAGCTCCCACTGCCGCCCCGCCGCTCGGAGAGCGAGGTAGATGCCGCCGTCCTCGGGCGAGAGGTAGTGCATCGACCCGCGGAAGGCGAACGCCTTGATCACCGACCCGTCCGCCAGCGCCTCCGCGAGCTCACCCGGTCGCGACGTCGTACGACGGGTCCTCACGGCGAGCTCGGCGAGTGACTCGTTCATCGACAGCACGGCACCGAGTCGGCGTACGACGTCGGCCACCGACTCCGACCCGACCGGATCGAGCAGGTGCCGCTGCAACCGCCAGGCGAGAGCCTGGGCCCACGTGATCGAGGCCTCGGTGGACGTCGTCATCCCCGCAGCATCGCACCGATCGTGCATCGACGACGTGCGCCGACCCTGCTAGCTGCGCGCAGCGTTCAGCTCGGCCCTGCGCTGCAGCACACCCCGCTCCCCCTCGTTTCGGGTGAGCTCGGCGGCCTCGGCGAACGCCGCGGCAGCGGCGTCGTGCTGCCCCGCCCGCTCCAGCAGGTCGCCCCGCACACTGGGCACGAGCGGCGAGTCGCCCAGCGCGCCGGCATCCAGCGCGTCGAGCACCGCGAGCCCGGCGTCAGCCCCGAACGCGCGCCCGTGGGCGACGGCCCGGTTGACCTCGACGACGGGGCCGGGCGCGGCCTCGGCGAGGACGTCGTACAGCGAGGCGATCCGGCGCCAGTCGGTGTCCTCGGCACGGGCGGCGCGCGCGTGCTCGGCGGCGATGGAGGCCTGGAGGAAGTACTTGCCGACCGGACGACCACGCGATGCCAACGCCTCGGCGGCACGCAGCGCAGCCAACCCGCGCCGGATCATCAACGGATCCCACAGCGTCCGGTCCTGGGCCTCCAGCAGCACCGGCGCACCGGATGCGTCGAGCCGAGAAGCGGTCCGCGACCCCTGGATCTCCAGCAGGGCGTGGAGGCCGAGCACCTCGGGCTCGTCGGGCGCGAGGTCGGCCAGCATCCGGGCCAGCCGGGTCGCCTCCGACGCGAGGTCCGGGCGCATCCAGTCGGAACCGGCCGTCGCGGTGTAGCCCTCGTTGAAGACCAGGTAGATCACGGCCATCACGTCGTCGAGACGCGCGACCCGCTCCTGTCCCGTCGGCAGCTCGAAGGAGGCGTGCGCCTGCGACAGCGTCTTCTTCGCCCGCGAGATCCGCTGGCCCATCGTCGACTCCGTCGTGAGGAAGCCGCGCGCGATCTCGGCGGTGGTGAGCCCGCCCACCAGGCGCAGGGTCAGCGCAGCGCGCGACTCGGGAGTCAGGCTGGGGTGGCAGGACAGGAAGACCAGCCGCAGAACGTCGTCCTCGATGTGGTCGACCTGGTCGTCAAGGTCGGGCATCGCCGCTCCCTCCCCTCGCTGGTCGTGCTCGAGCTCGGCGACCTTGCGCCGCAGGTTCTCGGCGCGCCGGAAGTGGTCGACGGCACGGCGCTTGGCCGTGGTCATCAGCCAGCCGCCCGGGTTGTCCGGGACGCCGGTCACCGGCCACTGCTCGAGCGCCGCCACGAGCGCGTCCTGCGCGAGGTCGGCGGCGAGCTCGACGTCGCGGGTCATCCGCGTGAGGGCCCCGACGAGGCGGGCCGAGTCGGCCCGCCACGCCGCGTGGACGGCCTCGCGCCAGTGGTTCGCGCTGGGGTCGTCCGTACTGCTCCGTGCCGGCACGCAGCCAGCGTAGTGAGCCCTGCTCAGTCGCCGGGCGCCTCGGAGATCTGGCGCAGGGTGGAGATCACCGTGACCTCGGGCCAGTGCTTCGCGTGGAGGTCGGCGAAGATCTGCTGGTCGGCCACCGCCTCCTCGAGGGTGTCGTACTGCAGGAGCGACCAGCCGCCGACGACCTCCTTGGCCTCGGCGTAGGGCCCGTCGACCCGGCTCACCTCGCCCTTGCGCACGACGAAGTTGACGGCGTCCTCGGTGCCGTAGAGACCGCCTCCGTCGATGAAGCGGCCGTCTGCGGCCCGCTCGCCGATGTAGACCTCCATCGCGTCGAACAGCGACTGCGGGGGCGTGCCGACGGCGTCGCCCTCCTCCATCCGGATCAGTCCCATGAATCGCGGCATCGTGATCACTCCTTGTGGTTGCTGGTGAGCTGCTTCTCGCACGTACGTCGAACGGCCGCCGGGCTCTTCGACATCGACCTCGACATTTTCTTTCGGGCGCTGGCTCCGCCCCACTTGTCGCGTTCGACCACGGGAACTCTCGAACCTACCTAGCCTTGCGCGGTGATTGCTCCCCGCGCGACCGCCCTGGCCCTGGCCGGGCTCCTCCTCGCCGCCAGCCCCTCGTCGCTCGACCTCGAGCCGGCCGCGGCGACGTCCCCGACAGCCCCCGGTGCGGTCGCGGCACCCACCGAACAGCAGGACGGGGAGCGGCGCGAGGCACCGGTCGAGTCCGAGGCCGCCCCGCGCAAGCGCCTCGAGTCCGAGCTGCTCCCGGCGACGTCGCTGCGGAAGCCGCAGAACGGCGGCACTGCCGTACGACGTCTCGGCGCCGACCTGCCCGCAGTCGCGAAGGCGCACGGCATGCAGCCCGCCGCGCTGCGCACGACACTGCTCAACGACGAGACCCTCTGGGTCGACCCCGCCGGCCAGCTCTTCGTCAAGGAGGAGCTCCACGTCGGTGAGACCTTCGACGCCGCGCCGGTCGCGGCCGCGGCGGAGCCCCTCGACCAGACCCTGGCGCTGCACAGCAAGCCCGGCTCCCAGCACGTGGTCCACCTCGACTTCGACGGGATTGACCTCCCGTCCGAGAGCTACTGGTCGACCGGCCACCACCTCCCCGCCGGCGCCTACGAGGGGTGGGACCCGATGGGAGACGGACCGGCCTTCTCCGACGCCGAGCGTGCTGCGATCCAGGAGATCTGGGCGCGCGTCGCCGAGGACTTCGCACCCTTCGACGTGGACGTCACCACCGCCGACCCCGGGGACGCCGCCCTGCGCACGGACTTCTCCGGTGACACCGTCTTCGGGACCCGCCTGGTCGTCTCCGACAGCGCCCAGGCCTCCTCGTTGATCTGCCAGGACAACTGTGGCGGCGTCGCGTTGCTCGACGCGATCACCACGCCCTCCAGCGTCGCCGAGCCGGCGTGGGTCTTCTCGGCCCTCAACTCCCAGTCGCCCAAGGCGATCGCCGAGGCCGCCTCCCACGAGGTCGGCCACACCTTCGGCCTCAGGCACGACGGCTTCGGCCGCAGCGAGACCGACTGGGACGAGTACTACAGCGGCCAGGGCACCTGGGCGCCGATCATGGGAAGCGCCTACTCCGCGCCGGTCAGCCAGTGGTCCAACGGCTTCTACAACGGCGCCACCAACAGCGAGGACGACGTCGCCAAGATCGCCGCGATCGCCGGCCACCGCACCGACGAGGGCGGCGACGGCTGGGCCTCACCCCTGCGCGTCACCGACGGAGCCGGCTACGTCGGGGCGTCGTACGACCGCGACGTCTACCTGGTCGACGACTGCACCCCCGGGGCGCGTGCCGCCGCGGTCACCACCGGCTTCTCGGCCAACCTCGACGTCAGCCTGACGCTGGCCAGGCCCAGCGGCAGCGGCGGCTCGCCCGTCACGGTTGCCAACCCCTACCTCATCCAGGCCGATGCGCGGGACGAGCGGCCCTGGTACGGCGTGGGCGCCTACTACCCCTCCACCAGCGTCACCGGTCTCGACGCCACGGTCGACATCGCCGAGGGCGGCCCGTGGCTGCTCGAGGTCCGCGGCGGCGACGGTCTGACCGGCCTCGACACGAGCGACTACTTCTCCTACGGGAGCACCGGCGCCTACCAGCTCCAGGTGGAGGGGTGCAGCACCCCGCAGGTCGCCCCCGCTCGACCGAACGGCCTGACGGTCGTCGCCGCGGGCCTCGACCTCGTCGCCACCTGGGCCGCGCCGAGCAACGACGGCGGGTCGCCCGTCACCGGCTACCGCGTCGACCTCAGCGGCCAGGACCCGGTCGACCTGCCCGCCGACGCGACCAGCCACACCTTCCCCGGGGCGGCCGACCTCAACGTCACGGTGGGCGTGAGCGCCCTCAACGCCATGGGTGCCGGCGCGGCCGCGACCGCGACCTGGAACCCGACGACCGTCCCCAGCCGGGTCACCGACGTCTCCGTCGTGACGGACGACCTGACGTGCGAGTTCGGCAACAAGCCGCGGTGCATCGAGGTCGTGTGGCACTCCCCGGACAGCAACGGGGGCTCCCCGGTCACGCACTATGAGTTCTGGCAGGGCCAGGACGGCGAGTGGTGGCAGCTCTTCGAGGGCGACTTCCTCTCCACGGGCAAGTACGAGAAGTGGACCAACCGCTTCAACCCGGTCGCCGGGGAGGAGTACGACTACCGGATCGTCGCGGTCAACGCCAACGGCGCGGGGGCGGCGTACGACTTCAAGGCGCTCCTCAAGGGCTCCCCTGCTCGCATCACCCCGACCATCGCCACCGACCGCGACGACCGCACGGTGACCGTCACCTGGGAGACGCCCTTCGACGGCGGCGAGCCGATCCAGCACGTCGCCCTGGGCCTCGCCACCGGCAACTACTCGCAGCAGACGGACGTCGTCCTGCCGCCCGGTACCACGTCCTACACGTTCACCGGGGTGAAGACCGGGCCGAAGCACCTCATCATCGCCGCCGCCAACATCTGGGGGCCCGTCAAGGGGAAGCCCGGCTACGACAACAGCTCCGACAAGTCGTTCGTCATGCCCCCCATCTCGCCCGACCCCGGCCCCATCCCGAACAACACCATCCAGGGGACCGTGCTGTCCACGGACACCGCTGCGGGCACCGGCTCGCTGCGGGTCTTCTGGGAGCCGAACGTCCCGGCGGACCCCGACCACGACCCGATCCTCTGGTACGACGTCTGTGTCGACGTCATCGGTGAGATCCACCTGCCCGGCGACGCCATCTTCGGCGACGGGGCGACCCGTGGGACGGACCTCTGCGGGGACAGGGCCACGCTGGCCATGACGGTCGACGCGACGGACGAGCCTTTCATCGACCTGACGGGCCTGACGCTCGACGAGGACCACTACGTGACGGTGACGCCGGTCAACCCCGGCGGCCCGTCGTTCATGCCGTCGATGGGGGTCGTGAACTTCGACCCGACGGCGATCACCTGCCCGACGGAGTACACGGTCGACGACGGCAAGCTCAGGTGGGTCTGGGAGTGGACCGAGATCAACGTCAACTACTGGAACGTGCGCGCTCGGCGGCTTCCCGACACCGACTGGACCGTGTGGGCGTCCGGCCAGGCGTACTACATGACCGGTGTCTACCAACGGCCCGTCACCCCGGGCGAGTGGGAGATCGAGGTGACCGCGGCCCTGCGCAACGGCCGCTTCGGCCCTCCGGTCGTGTGCGCGGTGACCGTGCCGGAGCCGGTGGTCGTGCCGCCCACGGACCCCGGGACCCCGACGGAGCCGAGCCCGGAGCCCTCCCCCGAGCCGACCACCGAGCCGAGCCCGGAGCCCTCTCCGGAGCCGACCACCCACCCGGTTCCCCCGGCACCGGCACCGGCGCCGGCGCCGGCGCCTGTTGCCGGGCCGGTCGCCCCGGCTCCCCTGGCCGTAGCGCCCTCGGCACCTCGGGCACCCTCGGCCAAGCCGGGCGGCAAGGGCGATGCGACGACGCTCACCGTGAAGTGGTCCGCGCCCGCCTCGGCCGGCTCGAGCGCGGTCACGGGCTACCAGGTGATCGTCTACAAGGTGAAGGGCGCCAAGCTGGTCGTCAAGGCCCGCATCAAGGTCCCGACGAGCAAGCACAAGCTCACCCTGAAGCTGAAGCAGGGCAAGTACCGGGTCGCCGTACGAGCCAGGAACGCCGTCGGCTGGAGCCCGGCGAGCGCCCCCTCGAAGGCGGTCCAGCCCCGCTGACGGCGAGCATCGGCCACGAGAAATCGTGAGGCTCGGCGGTCAGGACCATGCCAGTCTGGCCCCATGCCCATCAAGCTCGAGAACGTCGGCATCGCGGTCCGTGACCTCGAGGCCACCATCGCCTTCTTCACCGACCTGGGGCTGACCGTCCTCGGGCGCGACACGGTCAGCGGCGAGTGGACGGACACCGCCGTGGGCCTGGACGGCAACCACGCCCGGATCGCGATGCTCCAGACCCCGGACGGCAACGGTCGCCTCGAGCTCTTCGAGTACATCCACCCCGAGGCGATCGAGACGGAGCCGACGCTGCCCAACGAGATCGGCATGCACCGGGTCGCGTTCTCGGTCGACGACATCGACGAGGCGCTCGAGATCGCGGCCCGGCACGGCTGCCACCCACTGCGGGGTGTGGCCAGCTACCAGGACGTCTACAAGCTGACCTACGTCCGTGGTCCCAGCGGGATCATCGTGATGCTCGCCCAGGAGCTGCAGAAGGACTGACGGCCCCCGCCTGAGCCGGCGAACGTCTCAGGCCACCGGCGGCAGCGCCACGACCTGGCCTGCATAGCTCAGCCCGGCACCGAACGCGATGAGCAGCGCCACGTCACCGACCTCCGCCTCCCCCTTGCGCAGCATCGCCTCCATGGCCAGCGGCACCGAGGCTGCGGAGGTGTTGCCGGAGTCGACGACGTCGGTGGCCACCGCGACGGACTCCGGCAGCTTGATGTTCCTCGCCAGGGTCTGGGTGATGCGCAGGTTGGCCTGGTGCGGGATGAAGGCGTCGAGGTCGTCGATCGCGACGCCCGCCAGGCGCAGTGCCTCGTGGGCCACCTCGGCCATGGCGAAGGGCGCCCAGCGGAAGACCGCCGTCCCCTCCATCTGCACGACGGGAGAACCGTGGCCGCCGAGGCAGCTCGGGGTCTGGGTGATCACGTGGGCCTGGGACCCGTCCGAACCCCACGCCGTCGGGCCGATGCCGGTCGCGTCGGAAGGACCCACGACCACGGCACCGGCACCGTCGGCGAAGATGAAGGCGGTGCCCCGGTCGGTCGGGTCCATGAAGCGGCTCAGCTGCTCGACGCCGATCACCATCACGTGGGTCTCGGCGCCGGACCGCACCATTGACGAGGCGAGGTTGAGGGCGTGGCAGAAGCCGGCACACCCGGCGGAGACGTCGAAGGCCGCCGCCTTCACGCCGAGCGCATCGGCGACCAGCGCAGCCGAGGCCGGCGTGTGCTCGGGGTGCGTCGACGTGGCCACGATGACGCAGCCGAGCTGGTCGGCACGCACGCCGGCCGCCTCGAGGGCCCGCTCGGCGGCTGAGGTGGCCATGCCGACGAGGGTCTCCTCCTCCCCGGCGAAGCGTCGCGTCCTGATGCCCGAGCGCGTCCGGATCCACTCGTCGTCGGAGTCGAGGACCTCGCAGATCTCGTCGTTGGTGACGAGGCGCTCGGGCCGGTGGACCCCCAGGCCCAGCATCGCCGCGTGCGTGAGGTCTGCTGGCTGCTGGATGCTCATCCTTCGAGCATAGGCTCGCCCCGGGTGTCACAGAACGCCCACGGCCGGCGTCTTGATGTCGTACATCCCGAACGACCCAGGAGGACGACATGACCGGAACGACGAGGATCCCCCCGGCCGAGATCACCGGCTTCAAGGGCGCCCTGATCAGGCGGTTCGCCAAGAGGCAGCTGGGCCAGGTGCCGAGCTCGCTCGGCGTCATGTGGAACAACCAGGACGTGCTGATGAGCATGGCCGGCGTCGGCGGCAAGGTGAAGAAGTGGCACACCTGCGACGAGCAGCTGAAGTCGTTCGCGCACATGGCGGTCGCCGCCCAGGTCGGCTGCAGCTGGTGCCTGGACTTCAACTACTTCGAGGCCCACAACAACGACCTCGACATGGACAAGGCGCGCGAGGTGCCGCGCTGGCGCGAGTCCGACGCCTTCTCGCCCCTGGAGCGGGACGTGCTGGCCTACGCGGAGGCGATGACCCACACTCCACCGACCGTCACCGACGAGATGGTCGCCGGCCTCCGCGAGCAGCTCGGTGACGCCGCACTGGTCGAGCTCAGCCGCTGAGCCGCACCCGGTCGTCAGGGCGGCCGCCCTCGGCCTCGTTGACCCCGAGGACCCACAGGATCCCGGCGAGCACGGCGAGGACCGTGCCGATGATGAGCAGCCCCGCCGACAGGAACGCGAGCAGACCGCCCGCCAGGCTGTCCCGCACCGGGGCGAGCGTGGACAGCCCCCCGCCAAGGGCGGCCCCGATCGCGAGCGACGCGCCGGACACCACGAGCCACCACCTCAGCCCCACGGGGGCGGACGCGTGCGGACGAGGCTCGGCGTACGCCGCCACCACGGACAGGGCGACCATGGTGCACACCCCGACGACCAGGAACGACGCCATCGCGTCGGCCGTGCGGTGCCACCCGGCGAACATGGTGGCGAGGGCGATGACGGTGGCGAAGCCGCCCCCGGCCAGTGCCGTGGCCGCGTGCCAGGCAGGGGGCAGCACGATGAGGAGGGCGGTCACCGCGGAGAACGCGGCGGTCGCATGCCCGCTGGGCAGGCTGTTCAACGTGGCCGGCCCGATCTCGTCCAGGCCCAGGTCAGGTCGCTCCAGGACATAGCTCTTGAGCACCCGGCTCACCACGTTGGCCACCACCAGCAGGCCGATGGCAGCCAGCCCCCGGATCCTGTCGAGCCGGAGGAGGGCGATGACCGCGACCACCGCCACCGCGCCCAGCAAGGAGCCCACGGAGACGACGTCGAGGACCGAGTCCACCGTGTCACGGATGGGTGACCCGCTGGCGATGGCGCCGCGCAGGGCAGCGTCGCTGACCAGCCGCCCCTGCTCGGTGCGCACCGAGACGACGTAGACGAGCACGAAGGCCACGGCGTACGCGGTCGCCAGCATCGCCGGCCACCACGTCGCCGGCACGCGGATCCCTCTCCCCGAGTCGGTCACGCCGACCATCCTCTCGGATCCGCCGGGAGGTCCGGCAGGGCACGGGTGCCGTGATCGACTACGGCTCTGCCGCTGAGCCGTTCCGGAGCGTGCCGGCCGTGGCCGACAGGCTCCACGTCACCAACTTGCGCACCGCCACGATGCCCGCAGCGGACGCGATGGCCGTCCAGGTCTCCGCGCTCGCCAGACGCAGCAGGCCGGCGGCCAGCAAGAAGTCCAGGCCGAGCGCCAGGGCCGGCCTGAGCTCGCGTATCGCCGCGAGGGCGACCGCGACGACGACGACGGCGCCGACCCCGAGTAGCCACGAGGTCACGCCCAGCGTCGTGGTCATGGTCGCTGCGGCCTGCTGTCGTGCCCGTCCTGCGCCTTCTTCTCGTCGTGCTCGATCATCGCCTGCTCGTCGCGGATCTCACGCGCCAGGAAGAAGTTCAGAGCGGTGCGGATGGCGGCGACGGCGGCCAGCTTGCCCAGCTCCTCGAAGCTCGGCGCGACGGCGGTGCGCAGCACGTCGCTGGCAAGCTGGAACTCCAGACCCAGGGCCAGGAACCGGCCCAGCGTCAGGCGCACGGGCACGAAGGCCGCCGGGTTCCGCTTCGGCAGCACTCGCAGGAAATGGAAGAACGCGACGGCGGCACCCACCACGATCACCAGGGCTCCCGCTGCCTCGACCAGGACCACGAGGGCGTCCACCGCCGTGCGGAGCCACTCGTCGGACACCAAGGACTCCATCGACCCAGACACGAAGGGACTCGTACCCAGCAGCTTCGCCCGGATGCCCTGCGGGCGTGCGTCGAGTGGGCGGTCGGAGGCCGAGAAGTGAGCGTGCGACGCCTCCAGCCGCCCACTCGACCTCTCGGATAGCGTCGAGCACATGATCCGCGACCTCGCCGACGACGAGGCCCGTCGGGCGCTGCGGCTCAAGTGGGGCACCATCCCAGAGGGCGTGCTGCCGGCATGGGTGGCGGAGATGGACTACGCCGTCGCCGAGCCCATCACCGAGGCGCTGCACCGGGCGATCGACGACGGCGTCACGGGCTACCCCCGCTTCGAGCACGGCGGCGAGCTGGGGGCGGCGTACTCCCGCTTCGCCCGGCGGCACTTCGGCCACGCCGTCGACCCGGACCTCGTGCTCCCCACCGTCGACGTGACGGCCGGTGTGCGGCTGGCGCTCGACGTGCTGAGCGAGCCGGGGCCGATGGTGATGCCGGTGCCGGCCTACTCGCCCCAGCTCGCGATTGCGGAGATCACCGGGCGCGAGCGCGTCGACCTGGTCGTCGACCCCGACGCAGCACGCGCGGGAATCGACCTCGACCGGCTCGACCGGCTCTTCCGTGACGGCGCGCGGACGTTGCTGCTCACCCAGCCGCACAACCCGTGGGGTCGCGTGTTCAGCCGCGAAGAGCTCGAGGGCGTCCGCGACGTGCTGACCCGCCACGGCGGCCGCGTCGTGAGCGACGAGATCCACGCGCCGCTGGTGCTGCCGGGCGCCGAGCACACGCCGTACCTCTCCCTCGACGGCACCGCCGACCACGCCGTCGCGGTCGTCGCCGCGTCCAAGGCGTTCAACATCGCCGGGCTCAAGTGCGCCCAGGTCGTGTGCGGCGACGAGGCGACGCGCGACCGGCTCTGGCGCGTCCCGATGGCACGCAACGACTCGTGGTCCTCGCTCGGCGTGGTCGGCTCGGTCGCTGCCTACGAGTACGGCGACCCGTGGCTCGCCGCGCTCCTCGAGCGGCTCGACTCCCAGCGCTCGCTCCTCGCGGACCTGCTCGCCGAGCACCTGCCCGACGCGCGGATGCGCCCGCTCGAGGCGACCTACCTGGCGTGGCTCGACCTGCGGGCCTACGGCCACGACGACCCGGCAGCGGTGTGCCTGGAGAAGGGGCGCGTGCAGCTCAGCGCCGGCGCCGACTACGCGCCGGGGCTCGACGGCCACGTGCGCCTCAACATCGCCACCTCACCCGACCGGCTCACCGAGATCGTCCGCCGGATGGCGCTCGCGCTCTGACCGGTGCACGACCTGGCTCGTGCACAACCTGCCGGCTGCAGGTTTGGTGTCGGCGCCAGCCGGGCAGTCTCCCCTCACGCCAGGAGGTGGACATGCCGATCACGATGAGGCCGGACGCAGTCCGTGCCGGCTGGGTCTACGCCCACAACGCAGCCGCCGAGCTGCACGGTGCGCGGGGTCGCCGGTCCGATGCGGCCGGGCACGCGATGGCAGACCTGACCTCGTGCCTCAGCGATGCCGCGTCCGACATGGACGGTGTCCTCGAGGTGGTGCTCGGCGTGATCGCGGAGCACGGCACCAACGTCGAGGACTGCATCACCGACTTCGAGGCGACCGACGGCAACTCTGCGGGAGAGTTCCATGGACTTTCTCGATGACGTGATCGCTCGTCTCCGCGACGTGCTCGCCGTCGTGGAGGACATCGACCTCTGGCCACCCTGGAACGCCGCCCAGACCATCGTCAACGCCGTGGCGACCGCCGTCGAGATCATGACCGAGGAGCCCGCGCCCGAGCCCGGCGACCTGACCGAGGCCGCAGCTGCGTGGCGGGCGATCGCGACGTCCGTCGACGCCGCCTGCGACGACCTGACCACCTGCCGCGACAAGATCGACGCCACCGCCTGGCAGGGCGACTCCGGGAGCGCCTTCCGCACGTCCGTCCGGCGGCTGCGCCAGCGCACCGAGACGGCGCCGACCGCTGCCCGCGCCGTGGCCGCCGCGCTCGACACTCTCGCCGACGAGATGACCGCGGCCCGGTCGCGCCACCGCCGGGCCGACGACCAGCTGCGCGACAACCTCGAGCTGTCGTGGGGCGACCTGCTGCCTTGGGAGCTCGTCGACCACCTCCGCGGCATCGTCGAGGGCGTCGTCCACGCGCTCACCGAGGCGATCGGTGCCTACCGCGACGCCTCCGACGCCGTGCGCGTCGCACGCAACGCCATCCGCACCGCCATGGACGAGATCGACCTGCCCGACCACCTCCCCGACGGCATCAGCCCGGTGGCGCTCGTCAACGGGTGGGAGGACGAGGAGGGCCCGCTCTCGGGAGACGCGCTCGAGCAGTACGACGCCGCCTTCGACGACCTCTCCCCCGAGGAGCAGCAGGCGGTGCGTGACGCCCTCGCGAGCGCGCGCAGCGACGAGGAGCGCGCCTGGATCATCGCCGGCGTGGCCTCCGGGCTCGGCGGCGCCGCCCTGGCCAACTACCTCGCCAAGCTCCGCACGATGGACCGCGACGAGCTCGACGACCTCGACCCGCCCACCGACGGGAGCTACGAGCAGCCCGACCAGACGACCTGCGGCTCCTCGAGCCTGGTGATGTCGCGCATGCTCAACGACCCCGCCTACGCACTCTGGATGGAGACCGGCTTCGACCCGCGCACCGGTGAGACCGACCCGCGCACCCCCGAGGAGCGCTTCGCCGACGAGTCGCTCGCCATGCACGACCGCACCAACGCCGTCGTCGACCGCGACGGTGACCTGCAGGCGCCCTGGCCCAAGGCCCTCGGCACGTCGCCGTGGGGCGTCGCCAACGAGATGTCGTCCAACGGCGGCAGCGGCGTGCCCGGCAGCGACTACGAGGTCCAGACCGTGGCCCCGAGCGACCGCGGCGCGACCTACGACCGGATCGCGGGAGCGGTCGAGGACGGTCACAACGTCCCGCTGTACGTTGGCAACGAGACGCGGCCCGGCCACGTCGTGCTCGTCACCGCGAGTGACGGCGACAGCCTCACCCTCTACGACCCCGCCTCGGGCAAGGAGCAGACCATCTCTCGGGACGACTTCACCGACGGTGACCTCGGGGTCTCCGGCTGGGACGAGCCATGGTTCGCCGTCACCCCGTCGCGCTGAGCATCGCGCTGGCAGGCGCGATGACGCTGGCCGGCTGCTCGGACCTCCCCGGGGCGTTCGACACCACCCTCGACGACGTCGCCGTGGCCTCGAAGGTGTGGGGCGACCCGTGGGTGGCGCCGGACTCAGCGACGGCACCCGGCCCGGGATATGGCTCGAACGGCTGGGTCGACCGAGAGGTCGCGCGCCGCACCACCCCCTACCGCAGTCCGGTCGAGGCAGCGGCCGAGGCCGAGCTCGGGGCTGCCGCCGCGGCTGGCTGGGTCCCCACGTCCAGCGGCTGTGAGGGTGACGAGGTGCGCGTCGCGCTCGTCGGCCCGGACGCAGCCCTCGCCTCGTTGGTCGTGACGCCCGACGGCGGCGGGTCCGAGGTGGTGCTGAGCGCCGTCACGCCCCACCACCTCGACAAGGACTGGGCCGCCCCCTCGCCGGCGACCGACACCTGTCTGGACGGCGGCGAGGACGACTACACCGAGCCACCCGGCGGGTCCGAGCCCCTGCGGGAGTCCGACGTCCCGGAGGCCGACGGCGCCTCGTGGCAGGCTGAGGAGCTGCCGGACGAGTCGAAGCTCCTCCTGGCTGCGGTCAACACGGATCCTGCCCTGTCCGCCCTGGACGTCCAGGTCACCGAGCCCACGCTCGACGAGGGAGACAACCGGCGTCGTGCTCCGGCAGCAGAGACGACCGTCGAGGCGACCGACCTGCGGGCGTTGGCCGACCTGTTGCCGGGCTGGCAGCTGACCTACGCCGCCTGTGGCGCTGAGGGACCCGTCCGCGCGACGTTCCTGGGCGACCTCGACGCGGGGCCGGCTGTCATCGGCGCCCTGGTCGAGCCCAGCGGGGCGACCTTGCGCGTCACCCTGCCCGTCGCCGAGGGGCCCGAGCCCACCTGGCTCGCCGCCATCACCGAGCTGACCGACACCCGGTGCTGGCGTCGTACCCCCCGCAGGCTCGTGGTCGACGGCACTCCCGCGGTCCTGCCAGACGTCCTGACTCCGATCGCAGACTGACCGGGCCGGTCAAGTACGGCACAATCGCGCCGTGACCAAGATTTCGGTGGCCGGCCTCGGCTACGTCGGCCTGTCCATGTCGATGCTGCTGGCTCGCCACAACACCGTCGTCGGCCTCGACCTCGACGCCGACCGGATCGCCCAGCTGCAGCGGGGCGAGAGTCCCATCCAGGACGAGGAGATCTCGCGCTTCCTGGCCGAGGAGCAGCTCGACATCAGCTTCACCACCGATCCGGAGGAGGCGCACCGCGACGCTGCCTTCGTGCTGATCGCGACGCCGACCAACTACGACCCGGTCACCAACTACTTCGACACCTCCGCCGTCGAGCACGTCATCCGCGACGTCCAGCGGATCAACCCCGACGCGACGATGGTGATCAAGTCGACGATCCCGGTGGGCTTCGTCGAGGACGTACGCCGCCGGCTCGGCACCGCGAACGTGATCTTCTCCCCGGAGTTCCTCCGCGAGGGCAAGGCGCTGTGGGACAACCTCCACCCCTCACGCATCGTGGTCGGCGAGGAGTCGGCGCGGGCCCGCGAGTTCGCCGAGCTGCTCGTCAAGGGCGCCGACGACGACGACGTGCCCGTCCTCTTCACCCAGCCCACCGAGGCCGAGGCGATCAAGCTGTTCGCCAACACCTACCTCGCGATGCGGGTCGCCTACTTCAACGAGCTCGACTCCTTCGCGATGGCGCGTGGACTCTCCACGCGCCAGATCGTCGACGGCGTCGGTCTCGACCCGCGCATCGGCACCCACTACAACAACCCGTCGTTCGGCTACGGCGGGCTGTGCCTGCCCAAGGACACCAAGCAGCTGCTCGCGAACTACAACGAGGTGCCCCAGACGCTGATCTCGGCGATCGTCGACGCCAACACCACGCGCAAGGACGTCGTCGCCTTCGACATCATCGACCGCGAGCCCGACGTCGTCGGGATCCACCGGCTCATCATGAAGGCCGGCTCCGACAACTTCCGCGAGTCCTCGGTGCAGGGGATCATGAAGCGGCTCAAGGGCAAGGGCATCGAGGTCATCGTCTACGAGCCCGAGCTCGACGACGACCAGTGGTTCGGCTCCGAGGTGACCCACGACCTGGCGTCGTTCAAGGAGCGCGTCGACCTGATCGTCGCCAACCGGATGGTCGACGAGCTCGCCGACGTGGCCGACAAGGTCTACACGCGCGACCTCTTCGGCGCCGACTGAGGCGTCGTACCTCCACCTCGGCCTGCCGTCGGCCTGGCGCCCGGCCTGGGGCCCGACCCACGGTGGCGGCGTACGACACCGGCGCCCCCCACCGTGGCGGCGTACGACACCGGCGCGACCCAGAGTGGCGGCGTACGACACCGGCGCAAACCAGAGTGGCGGCGTACGACACCTCAACGCCCGGATTGCATGTCGTGTGCCGCCAGGGTGGTCGCCGGCCGGGGAGACCTGGGTGATATCCGGCGACTCTCGGCAGGTTCACGCCGACTCGGCGGGACATAAGCGCCGACTCGGGTCAGCGGCGCCGGCCGAAGAGGCCGCGGCGCACCTCGGCGGAGTCGTCGTCGGCCCGGCCGCCGGCCGGGGCCGGCGCGGGGACGACGGGACCCGACCCTCCGTTGCGACCACTGTCGGGGCGGCCCGCAGGCGGCCGCGGCTCGAAGGCGGGGGGTACGGCGTCGTGGTGCACGCCCGGGGGCGCGGGCATCGCCGCGCGAGCAGGACCACGCCTGCCGGTCGCCCGGGCCAGGGCCTTGCGCAGGAGGTTGGTGGAGTCGGCGGGGTCGATGGCGGACTTCGCCTTGAGCACGAAGCGCTCGACCTCGCGTTCCATGGTGGGCACGAATCCGACCGAGGTGGCGTCGTAGGACACGACGCCGGCGATCCGGTCGAGCAGCTCGTCGGGGTCGTCGCCGTCGGCGAGCACGCGGGCCACGCGCGCGAGCGCGGCGGTGCGGACCAGCTGGGCGGCCGAGCCGTCGGGGAAGGCGAGCACACGGGCGCCGTGGTGGGTGCGCTCCAGGTCGGCGAGCAGCAGGTCGAGCGCCGGACCCAGCGGGGCGAAGTCGACGCCGGGGAGGATCAGCCGGAACTCCGCGTCGGTGTCGGGCGGCAGTGACTCGACCCCGCCGGAGCCGACGCTGGGCTCGACCAGCCGGACCCGCGGCTCGTGGCGGTAGGTGCGCTCCACGAGCCGGAGGTCGAGCGCCGGGTCGGTCAAGGGGCTGACCCGGTCGTCGCCGACGGTCGACCAGGGACCGAGCACCAGCACCCGCAGGTCGGGGACGTCGCCGTCGAGGAGCGAGTCGACGAGCCGGATGGTCTCGTCGGCGGCGCCGGCCGGGACGACCGCCTCGAGGTAGGGCACCTGGTAGGTGCGGCCGCGGACGTTGCGCTTGGGCCGCATCGTGGGCGCGAGGTCGGCGAGGAAGGTGTCGTTGTGGCGGTTGACGGCGTCCTTGTTCTGCATCACGTGGGAACGGCCCAGGTGCCAGGACTGGGCGGCGTGGTCGGGGATCAGGACGCCTCCGGAGCGGGCGAGCCGGTGGCCCAGCTCGACGTCCTCGCCGAGGACGAGGGTGGGGTCCATGCCGCCGGCGTCGTCGTAGAGCGCCCGGGTCAGCGATCCGGTCGCGCCGACGTGGGCGCGGAAGGCGCGCGGGCCGGCGAGGGTGAGGTCATCGGTGCGCCGCCACATGCCCTCGACCCAGGTGTGCGGCTCGGAGTCGTCGGCGTCGAAGAGCTCCTCGGCCCGGCCGGCGGCCACGATGTCGCGGACCTCGGCGGGGTCGCGGTCGAGCAGGGAGCTCGGATCGACGAACCGCTTGGTGCCGAGCACGACGGCGTAGTCGAGGAGGTGGTGCCACCTCAGCTGGGCCTCGACGTGCTCGCGGTAGGCGAGCATGTCGGAGTCGAGCCAGTGGATGACGTCGCCGTCACCGGCCAGGGCGCCCGTGCGGCAGGCGTTGGCGCGGCCCCAGCCGGAGGTCACGCGCACGACCCGGGTGTTGTCGGGACGGACCTCGGGCAACGTCACCGGCGGCTCGTTGCCGTCGTCGACGACGACCACCTCGAGCAGGTGGCTGGGATAGCTCTGGGCCGCCAGGCCGGCCAGCACCAGCGGCAGGGTGCGTTCAGCCCGCCACGTGGGGATGACGACGCTGACCGAGAGGGTGGGGGTCCACCCGCCCAGGTCGTGGGGCGTGAGCGTGCTCCAGTCGTTGTGGCGCACCACCGGTTGTCTCGGCATTCACTCCCCCCTGACGTCCTGGACGATCCGGCCTGCTGCGGGCAGGTCCGCGTCCAATACTTCCATCGTCCGGCTCGGGGCGAACCCCGACCACTCCGAGTCGAGGATCTCAGCCCTGCGGAACTCCTCCGCGTCACGCTGCCAGGTGTGTCCCCCGGACCCGCGTCGCAGGACGTAGCCGAGGCCGTGCGTGCGGTAGATCCGCCCGCCTGCAGCCTCGACGCCGGCGAGCAGCTGGGCGTCGACGTAGCGCCGCACGCGGCGGAAGTCACCGAGGGAGCGCAGCAGTCCACGGTCGAGGAGCATGGTGCCCCCCGCCACGAACCGTGCGAAGAGCTCGCTGGGGTGGTTGCGCCGGACCGTGGTGTCGGTCTCCTCGAGGTAGACGAACTCCGCCGGCATGCCGACCACGTCGGCCCCGGAGAAGCGGCGCGCCATGAGGAGGTCGTGCACGGCGTCCGGGGAGTACCAGTCGTCGTCGTCGATCTTGAGCACCACCTCGGCCGACGCGGCACGTGCCGCACCGGTGAGGACGTCGCCGAAGAAGGTGTCGGAGTCGAAGGTGAGGACCTGGTGGGGCAGGTCACCGAGGGCACGGCGTACGACGTCGGGGTCGGCCTCGAAGCCGTGGCAGGCGAGCACCAGCTCGATGTCGGCCCCTCGCTGGCGCGCGACCTGCCGCAGGGCGAAGTCGAGCATCTCGGGACGCTTGGTCGAGAGCAGCGCACTGACCGGCGGCAGCCCGACGTGGCGGACGCCGGCGCGGTCGGCCAGGGTGCTCCGCCAGGCGAGGGTCGAGTGGGCGTCGAAGGTCGCGCGGCGGCAGGCGAGGCTGTGCTCCTCACGTCGCAGCGGGTCGTCGAGGTCGACCTGGGACCGCAGTGCCGTGGCCAGCGGCGGGGCGACCTCGGGGCGACCCCACACCTCCAGCGGCACGCCGGAGGCGGCGAGGGCCAGCAGGTCGGCGGTCGCGATGAGGCCGGCGTCGACGCGGACGCCCTGGTGGGGTCGTGCCCGCTCGATGACCGCCTCGGTGACCGGGCCCCGGGTGAGGGTGGCGAGCTCGACGACCGGGAGGTCCCAGTCCTTGCGGAAGCCGATCGGGTGGAAGACCCGCTCGTCGTAGGGGTCCGGCCCGGGGTCGGTCACCACCGTGGGCGGGCGGTCGATGACGTGGTGCGGCTCGACCGAGCCGCGGGCTCCCTCGGGAGCCAGCACGACGTCGGGCGGGACGTCGCGCTCGGAGCTGCCGGCGTCGGCGACGGCGTCGAGGTGGAGGCTGCGCGGGTCGAGGCCGGGTGCGGCGGCACGGCCCGCGTAGGCCGTGACCAGGCCGCCGTGCGCGGTCTCGCCGGGGCCTGCCGCCTGGCGGGCCATCTCCATCACGACCCGCTGGGCGCGGGCACCGGCGTCGAAGCGTACGACGCACAGCACGCCGCGAGTGCCGGCCGTGCGGGCCGTCAGGTGGGTCATCACCGGCCACTCGGGCCGGGGCACGAGCACCCACGGCACCGGGGTCTCGGTGAGCCAGCAGGCCACTGCCCGGCACTGGCCGAGCTGCGGCACGCCGCTGGCGAGCCGGCGGAGCCGGGCCCGGTCGGCCGCCACCACGAGGACCGAGCCCCACCCGCGGCTCGGGCCCGAGAGCGAGGACGCGCCGGTGACCTCGGCGTTGAGGCCGGTGACGTCCTCGATGCCGCGCAGGGCGTCGAGCGCGAGCGAGTCGGTGTCGTCGACCAGGACCAGGGTGGGACCGGGCAGCCTGAGGTCGTGCAGTGGATGACGCTCGGAGTCGAGCGTCGCGGCCTTCTTGGTCGTCATGGGCGCACCCGCTCACGGAGCGACGCGGGCAGGGAGTGGCGCACCAGCGGACGGGGCTGGCGCCAGAGCCAGTCGCGGCTGACGTGGTCGATGACGTGCACGCCCGCGGGGGCCGTGACCTTGACGAGGCCTCCGAGCTCCTCGGCCCGACCGTTGCGGATGGCTTCGTCCACCTCGAACTCGCGGAGCTTGCGGTAGAGGCGGGTGTTGGTGAAGTCGACGCCGTCCTTGCGCCAGTGGGCGTACTCGTCGGCGTCGAGCCACTTCACCTCCACGCACAGTCCCTGCTGGAGGACCAGCCGCTCGACACCGGGCGGCTGCTCGCGCAGCTCCCAGTCGAACGCCTTCACGAACGTCGACTGGGGACCCATCGGGTAGACCCACGGCTCCAGGAAGCGCAGCGAGAGGTCGAGCCAGCCGGTGGACTCGTCGACCACCGTCAGCGGGTGGCGGGGCATGGCCACGACGACCTGTGCGGCCTGCAGCTGCCACGACAGGTCGCGCAGGATGCCGGACCCCTCCGGGGTCAGCACCATGTCGCCGTCCCACTTCATCGAGTAGGTCGTGCGGACGTGGGAGAAGCACCAGTTGTAGAAGTGGGTCAGCGAGTGCACGCTCGTGGCCGGGGTGGCGAGGTGCTCGCCACCCGCGCGGGCCACCTGGTGGGGGTAGTCCAGCACGGTCAGCCGGTCACCGGCGCCGCACTCGTCGGCCACGCGGCGGGCGACGTCGGCCGTGTCGTCGTCGGAGAGGTTGTCGACCAGCAGGACGTGGTCGACCGCCGCGAGGATCGGAGGCAGGACCCAGGGCAGGTTGCGTGCCTCGTTGCGCACCCGGAAGACGCAGGTCAGGCCCGGCGTGAGCGCCTCCCGCGACCCACCCGACCAAGGCCAGGTGACGTCGTACTCGGGGAGTCCCTCGAGGGATGCGATGTCGGGAGTCACGGGCGCTCTCGGTGGAGGACCTTGCGGATCCGCTGGCGCGCGCCCGGGGGGACCATGGCGCGCACCGCGTGGGGGACGCGGTCCGACGCGCGGGACGTCGGGGCGTGCGCCGCACTCGCCTCGCCGGCACGACGCGCGGCCAGGACGGAGGAGTGGGCGAAGGCCTCGGCCTCGGCGTACTGCTCCAGGTAGGCCGCCCGCAGCTCGTCGCAGCGGGCGTGGGCCTTGGCGGTGTCGCCGCCCTCGTCGGCGAGGCCGTCGAGCACCTCCCAGGTCTCCTCGGCCAGCTCGCGCAGGCGGGAGGGGACGGCGACGTCGTCCCACGTCAGCGTCACCCGACGCAGCGAGGGGTCGATGAAGCGGTGCACCTCGGCGATGTCGACGGCCATCGCGGTCTTCACCGCCGCGAGATCGAACGCCTCTCCGATGGCGAACACCGGCTGGGTCCAGTCGGTGAGCAGGTCGGCGTACCTCACGAACCGGCGCTGCTCGCCGCGGGTGGCGCGCTCGGTGTGGAGCATCATGTTGACCCAGGCGGCGGTGCGGGTGACATCACCCTGACCTGCGTCGTAGTACTTCTGCTTGGAGCCGACCACCTCGGTGACCGGCCGCAGCATCGTCACGAAGGACGGCGTGGCGTCGCAGCGCTCGGCGCAGGCCCGCCACAGGCCGAGGAACCAGGCCGCCCGCGGATCCTTGATCACCAGCTCGTCGTGGGCGGCGAGCTCGCCCTCCAGCCAGGTCGCGACGCGCTCGCGCGTGGCATGGTCACCGCTGGTCGTGCCCGAGTCGAGCCACGCCCGCGGTCGGGCGTCGGAGACCTGGACACCGCTGCGCTTGAGCAGCTCGTCGTGGAGGTCGACCACCCAGCGCGGCTCGCCGAACCCCTTGGGGTTGGTGGCGTCGGCGACGACCTCGGGCTGCGGCACGTGGAGGCCGAGGGTCTTGAGCGCGCCGGCCATCGTGCTCGTGCCGGACCGGCCCGAGCCGACCACGAAGACGACCCGTCGGCTGCTCATGGGGCGAGCCTATCGGTGCTGCCGCCTCGTCGCCGGGTCACCGTCGGTGCCTCGGACCCATCCCGCAAACGGTCGTCGGCGTGAAATCAAGGTTACTTTCACGACGAGAGGCACGCGCTGGGGTCGGGGGGCCTGCGGGTCCGCAGCCGAGGTCAACACATCGCCGCACGGCAAGGCCTTCGATCAGGGCATGCACCGCCTCGAGTGCACGCGGACTCAGTGACCGGTCTCCCAGGAGCTCTCAGCCCCGCGGCTGCTCCTGCCGGGGCTGGGCGGCGATCATGTCGGCGTACCACTGGAACGACTTCTTGGGAGTCCGCTCCTGGGTGTCGCGGTCGACGTGGACCAGGCCGTAGCGCTGGCTGAGGCCTTCGGACCACTCGAAGGTGTCGAGCAGCGACCAGCAGTAGTAGCCGCGGATGTCGACTCCACGCCTGATCGCCTCGCCGACGGCGCGCAGGTGGGCGTCGATGTAGTCGATGCGCGGCTGGTCGTCGACCGTGCCGTCAGGCCCCGGCTCCATGTTGTAGGCCGCGCCCGACTCGGTGATCATGATCGGCGGCAGCGCGGCGCGGTAGCGCGCGCGGAACATGATGAGCCACTCGCGCAGCGCGTCGGGCACGACGGGCCACCCGCGGTCGGTGGCCGGGTAGCCCAGCACGTCGCAGAAGTCGAAGGGCAGGTCTGCGTCCTCGTGCGCAGCCGCGATGCGCATCGGGTTGTAGTAGTTGACGCCGTAGAAGTCGAGGGGCTGGCGGATGGTGGCCATGTCGCCGGGCTCGGCGAGTCCCTCGAGCAGCGGCATCAGGTCGGCCGGGTAGCGCCCGAGCAGCATCGGCTCGAGGAACATGCCGTTCCACAGCGCGTCGAAGATCTTGCTGGCGCCCACGTCGGCGTCGGCGTCGGTGGCCGGCCACACCGGACCGTGGTTGTTGGCGCAGCCGATGCTGACCTCCCGGTCGGCCGACCCGGCGGTACGACGCAGCTCGATCGCGGCGCGCCCGTGGGCCAGCAGCAGGTGGTGGGCCGCCCACAGCGCGTCGAACATGAGGGTCCGGCCCGGTGCCTGCTGGCCGTTGCCGTAACCGAGGAAGGTGTGGACGTTGGGCTCGTTGACCGGGACCCAGTGCTCGACCCGGTCGCCGAACCGCTCGCCCACGATGGCGGCGTACTCGGCGAAGCAGTCGACGGTCCCCCGGTTGATCCAGCCGCCCTCGTCCTCGAGCGCCTGGGGCAGGTCGGCGTGGTAGAGCGTCACCATGGGGGCGATGTCGTTGCCGAGCAGGGTGTCGATGAGCCGGTCGTAGAACGCGAGGCCGGCCGGGTTGGGACGCCCGCGGCCGGTCGGCTGGATGCGCGACCAGCTCATGGAGAAGCGGTAGCCGCTGGCGCCGAGCTCCTTCATGAGGGCGACGTCCTCGCCGACCCGGTGGTAGTGGTCGGCCGCGACGGCCCCCGTGGTGCCGTCGACGATCCGCCCCGGCTGAGCGCTGAACGTGTCCCAGATGCAGGGACCCCTGCCGTCCTCGGCCACTGCGCCCTCGACCTGGTAGGCCGCGGTGCTGGTGCCGAAACGGAAGCCCGGCGGGAGCAGCGGAAAGCCGCCGGCCGGGGAAGAGGCGCTCACATGTCGAAGATATCCGCAGGAACCGGCTGCTGTACGCGGGTTGGGCGAGGTCGCAGGACCGCGGCGGACACCACCGCCACGGCCGCTGCTCCGAGGAGCACGATCGGCGGAGGCGGCAGCAGAAGCGCGCTGATCGCCCACGCGGGGACGAGCACGAGGGCCAGCAGGACCACCATGCCTCTCGCCACCAGCTCGGGGGCGCGGCGCAGGACGAGGAGCACCAGCGCCCCCAGCCCGACGAGCATCAGGGCCATCATCAGGCTGAAGCCGACGTAGAGGTCCCAGTAGCTGCGCTCCAGGCCCGCGACCGTGACCGGGGCGGCGGCCATCGCGTCACGGATCGCGGTGTCCGCCGGCGAGGTGGTTGCGGCGCTGCTGATCGCGACGAGCGTCGTGTGGCCGACGCCGGTGATGACGAGCAGCCAGCCTGCGACGGTGGCGGCGACGGTCCTGGTCCTCATGCGGGCTCCTGTGCTGTGGGGTGGGTGTGGACGTGCGGGGTGGCCGGCGGCCGCCAGTCATGGGCGGCGGCGGAGGCTCGTCGGGTCGCCCGGTCGGGAGTCATCCGCATCGCCGCGTCCCGCAGGGCGACCAGGTGGGGCTGCGTGAGCCGCGACAGCTGGCCGATGCGCCGGGACTGGCGCGCCAGCGAGGCGACCCGGGGCGCCCGGTGGTCGTCGTACGTCGACAGGGCGCCGGCCACGCTGGGCTCGACGGTCAGGGCGTGGGCCAGCACGACCGCGTCCTCCAGGGCGAGTCCGGCCCCCTGTCCGAGGTTCGGCTCCATCGCGTGGCCGGCATCGCCGACGAGTGAGTACCTGCCCCGGTGCAGGGGCACGCGCCCCGGCGGCAGGTCCGCGACGTCGTGGCGCAGGAGCGTCGAGGGCTCGATCGCCCGCAGCAGGGCGGGGACGGGTGCGTGCCAGTCGGCGAAGCGACGCCGGAGCCAGGCCAGCTCCGTCTCAGCGGTCCGGGCGGGACCGGCGGCGGACAGGGGCGCCGACGCATAGAGATAAGTGCCTCGCCCGCCGAGCGGCACCGTCCCCACGCGGACGCCCGCGCCCCAGGTCTCGCAGAGCTCACGAGGGTCCGCGAGGGGACCGACGCCCGGGGGCACGACGGCACGCCACACCGTGTAGCCACGGCTCGCCGGCTCGACCGCGACGCCCAGCGCGCGTCGCACGGTCGAGCGGAGGCCGTCCGCCCCGACGACGAGGTCGCCCGGCAGCGACTCGATGTCGCTCACGGTCGCGTCGAGGGTCAGCACGCTCGGCTCGAGAGCGCCGGCCAGGGCGTCGACCAGGTCGGCTCGCAGGATCGCCAGCGGACGCCGGGCGCCGGGCTCGGTCACGAGGCTGGAGACCGGGCGTCCGTCGGGCCGTCGGATCGCCACGCCGTCCAGGGCCGTGCCGGCCTGCCGCACGGCGTCCCCCACGCCCAGGAGATCGAGGCAACGCAGCGCGTTGGGCCACAGGACCAGCCCGGCCCCACCGCGATCCAGCGACGTCCGGCGCTCGCGCACCGTCACCTCCCACCCCGTTCGCTGAAGGGCCAGGGCGGTGGCGAGGCCGCCGATACCGCCCCCCACGACGGTGGCGGGGCGTCTCGTGAGCGGGTCCATGCGCCGGACACTACAGGTGTAGAGCCTACCGCGCCACTCTACGCCGGTAGAGTGGCCGGATGGAGCAGCCCGACCGTCGCACCCACATCGCGCGCACGGCACTGCACGTGCTCGCCACCGAGGGAGGGCGCGGCCTGACCCATCGAGCGGTCGACTCCGCCGCCGGCGTCCCAGCGGGGTCTACCTCCTACTACTTCCGCACGCGGGCCGCCCTCCTCAGTGCCTGCCTCGACGACCTCGTCGCCCAGGACCACGACGACCTGGACGTCATGGCACCCCTGCTCACCGCCGACGATGCCGACGGGATGGTCGCGGCGCTGGCCGGGCTCCTCGAGAAGTGGCTGACGAGCGGCCGCGAACGACACCTCGCCCGCTACGAGCTCTCCCTCGAGGCGCTGCGGCGGCCCGAGGTCGCCGCGGTCCTGCACCGTGGCGGCACGGCAGTGCGGGCCCGCGTCGCCGACGTGCTCGCAGGGCTCGGCGTCGAGGACGCGGTCGACAGCGCCGGGTGGCTGGTCGCGGCCCTCGACGGCATCCTGTTCGACCGGCTGGCCGGCGCCAACGCCGCGCTCCCCGTCGACCGAGGCGAGCTGCTCGGCGTCTCGCGCCGCCTCCTCGCAGGGGCGCTCGATCTGCCCCGGGGCGCCACGCCGTGAACGCTCTGCACCGCGGGGCCGCCCGCGCCACCACCACCGCGCCGGGCCGCACGACACGGCACTCCTTCTCCTTCGGGCCCCACCACGACCCGGCCAACCTCGGCTTCGGGCCGATGGTCTGCCACAACGACGACGAGCTGGATCCCGGCGCCGGCTACCCCGACCACCCCCACTCCCACCTGGAGATCGTCACGTGGGTGCTCGAGGGGGCGCTCGTCCACACCTCCTCCGACGGCGCGCGGTCCGTCGTGCAGGCCGGGCAGGCGCAGCTGCTCTCGGCCGGCAGCGGCGTACGCCACTCCGAGATCGCCGACGCGGCCTCGGGGCGCTGCCGGTTCGTCCAGGCCTGGCTTCGGCCCGACGGGCCGGGAGGTACGACGTCATACTCGCTCGGGGAGGCGCCGGCGGGCGCCGACGGCCTGGTCGAGGTGGTCGGCGGGTCCGCCCTCCCGATCCGTGTCACCGGCGCGCGGCTGCTCGTCGCCCGGCTCGCCGCGGGTCAGGCCGTCGCCCTGCCGGAGGCACCGCTGCTGCACGTCTTCGCGGCCACGGGCAGTGCCCGTGTGGGTGGCCTCGACCTGTCCGCCGGCGATGCGGCGCGCCTCTCCGACGACTCCGCGCGCGAGGTCTCGGCCAACGGGCCCAGCGAGCTGCTGGTGTGGTGCTTGCCTCGTTGACCGGGTGATTTCGTCCGGTTCTTCCAAGTTTTCCATCGATCCGCGGACAGGTCGGCGGCCTCATGCGAAGGTTTGCCTCGGCCCCTTGCTGACCCCATGCAGCAAGGGGCCTCGGACTTCTGCGATCTTTTTTCTCCCCCTCGGGAATGTCTGGGCGAGGACCCTCGTTACAGTAGTTGAATCTTCACCCAACTGACTGACCAGGAGTTCACATGAGCGAGTTCGACACCCCCACCACCCTTCTCTCCGACATCGCCGGCGACTACGCCATCGACGCCTCCCACTCACGCTTCGGCTTCGTGGCCCGCCACGCGATGGTGACCAAGGTCCGCGGCCAGTTCAAGGACTTCGAGGGCAAGGCCCACGTCGACACCGCCAACCCGTCGGCCTCGAGCGTCGAGGTCATCCTCGACGTCGCCAGCATCGACACCGGCAGCGCCGACCGCGACGGCCACCTCAAGTCGGCTGACTTCTTCGACGTCGAGAAGTACCCGACCATCAAGTTCGTCGGCACGAACGTCGAGCGCGACGGTGACGACTGGAAGCTCACCGGCGACCTCACCATCAAGGACGTCACCAAGCCCCTCACGATCGAGCTCGAGCAGACCGGCTCGGCCCAGGACCCCTTCGGCAACGTCCGCGTCGGCTTCGAGGGCGACGTCACCGTGAACCGCAAGGACTGGGGCCTGACCTGGAACGCTGCTCTCGAGACCGGCGGCGTGCTCGTCTCCGAGAAGATCAAGCTCGAGTTCGACGTCTCCGCGATCAAGAGCGCCTGACCCCCTGACCGCGAGTCGGCGCCAACCTCCCCCGAGTCGGCGCTGACTTCGCCTCGAGCTGGCGCCAGTCCCTCCCTCAGTCGGCGCCAGCCAACCATCGAGTCGGCGCATCCGTGACCCCCCGTGGCGGATGCGCCGGCTCGGTGCAATTTGGCGCCGACTCAGCGGCACCTTTGCGCCGGCTCGGCGCAATTTCACGCCGACTCGGCGTGATGTTGGCGCCGACTGGGCGATCAGTCCTTGTGGCGGGGCTTCCGTGCGCGCTCGCCACCGGAGTGGGTACGACGCTGCGGCGGGCCGGCGTCGGGACGGATCTCGATCAGCTTGCCCGAGATGCGCGTGCCGGCGAGCCGGTCGAGCGTGCCGGACGGCAGGTCGGCCGGGAGCTCGACCAGGGAGAAGTCGGGCTTGATGGAGATGTAGCCGAAGTCGCCGCGCGAGAGACCGCCCTCGTTGGCCAGCGCGCCCACGATCTGGCGCGGCTCGACCTTGTGGCGCTTGCCGACCGCGATGCGGTAGGTCGCCATCTGCACGTCGGTGCGTCCGGTGCGGGGGGCGCGCTCGCGCTGGGCCTTCCCGCCGTGGGTGGGCCGGTCGTCGAAGCTGCGGGTGGACCGCTCGGGCTCCGGCTCGAGCAGCAGCGGCTGCTCGCCGTGCATGACGGCCGCCAGGGCGGCGGCGACGTCGACCTCGGACACGTCGTGCTCGCTGACGTAGTGGGAGACGACGTCGCGGAAGAAGTCGATGCGCTCGGGCTGGGTCAGCGCCTGCGTGATCTGGTCGTCGAAGCGCGTCAGGCGGGTGGCGTTGACGTCGTCGACGGTGGGCAGCTGCATCTGGGTCAGCGGCTGGCGGGTGGCCTTCTCGATGGCCCGCAGCAGGTGGCGCTCGCGCGGGGTGACGAAGGCGATCGAGTCACCCGTGCGGCCCGCTCGACCGGTGCGGCCGATGCGGTGGACGTAGGACTCGGTGTCGGTGGGGATGTCGTAGTTGACGACGTGGCTGATCCGCTCGACGTCGAGGCCACGGGCGGCGACGTCGGTGGCGACGAGGATGTCGAGCTTGCCCGACTTGAGCTGGTTGATGGTGCGCTCGCGCTGCACCTGCGCGACGTCGCCGTTGATGGCCATCGCGGAGTAGCCGCGGGCACGGAGCTTCTCGGCCAGCGTCTCGGTCTCGTTCTTGGTCCGGACGAAGACGATCATCCCCTCGAAGTTCTCGACCTCGAGGATGCGGGTCAGCGCGTCGACCTTCTGCGGGTAGGACACGATCAGGTAGCGCTGGGTGATGGAGGAGACCGTCGACGTCTTGTTCTTGACGGTGATCTCGACGGGGTCGTGGAGGTACTTCTTCGAGATGCGTCGGATCTGGGGCGGCATGGTGGCCGAGAAGAGCGCCACGTGCTTGGTGTCGGGGGTGTCGGCGAGGATCGTCTCGACGTCCTCGGCGAAGCCCATCTTGAGCATCTCGTCGGCCTCGTCGAGCACGAGGAAGCGCAGCTCCGAGAGGTCGAGCGTGCCCTTCTCGAGGTGGTCCATGATGCGGCCGGGGGTGCCGACGACCACGTGCACGCCGCGGCGCAGGGCCGACAGCTGCACGCCGTACCCCTGGCCGCCGTAGATCGGCAGCACGCGGACGCCCTTGAGGTGGGCGGCGTACTTCTCGAACGCCTCGGAGACCTGCAGCGCGAGCTCGCGGGTCGGGGCGAGCACCAGCGCCTGCGGCGTCTTCTGGGACAGGTCGAGCTGGGAGAGGATCGGCAGGGCGAACGCGGCGGTCTTCCCGGTGCCGGTCTGGGCGAGGCCGACGACGTGGCGGCCCTCGAGCAACGGCGGGATCGTCTGCGCCTGGATGGCCGAGGGCGACTCGTAGCCGACGTCTGAGAGGGCCTTCAGGACCGCAGGGTCGAGCCCCAGCTCGTCGAAGCCCTGGACCTGCTCGTGCGGGGAAGTCGTGTCGCTCACGCCACCACGGTAGATGGCGCGGAGGCGGCGTGGGGATTCCACGCTGCGGCGACGTTGGTCACCACCGGCGGAAACTCCCGCGACAGCCGACCTCCACCTCGGCAGACTCCGGGACATGGAGCTGCCACCGGGTCTCGCCACCCGCCCCGTCCGGCTGGAGGACGCGCCTGCCGTCCACGCCATCATCGCCGCCCAGGAGAGGTACGACATCGGGGTCCCGCAGGTCGAGGAGGCCGACCTGGTCGCCGACTGGACGCGGCCCAGCCATGACCTGGCCGCCCGCTCGGTGTGCGTCCTCGAGGGTGATCGGATCGTCGCCTACGCCGAGCTGATGGGCGCCGACCGTGCCGACGCCGCCGTGCATCCGCAGTGGCGCGGACGCGGCATCGGCACGTGGCTGGCCGCCTGGCTGCGAGCCAAGGGCCGTGAGGTCGGCTCGACCGTGGTGGGCATGCCCGTGCCGCAGGGGTCGGCCGGCGACAGGCTGCTCGAGGGCCTCGGCTACCACGTGCGGTGGACCAGCTGGCTGCTGCAGCTCCCCGCCGGCGTCGACGTTCCTGAGCGACGCCTGCCGCCCGGGTACGCCGTCGGCACGGCGACCGAGTCGCAGCAGGCCGAGGCCCATGCGGTCGTCGAGGACGCGTTCCTGGAGTGGTCGGTGCGGGAGCGTGAGTCGTTCGAGGACTTCCGCGCGTCGGTTCTCCAGCGCCCGGGGTTCGAGCCGTGGAACCTGCGCGTGGTGACCGGTCCCGGCGACGACGTCGTCGCTGCTGCGGTCGTGCTCCTGGGCGAGGACGCAGGGGCGGGTCGGGTCGGCTACGTCTCGCGGTTGGCGACCCGCAGGGACCAGCGCAACCAGGGGCTGGCCCAGGCCCTGCTCGTCGACTCCTTCGCAGCAGCACGCGCCGCGGGTGCCGTGGTCTCCGAGCTCGCCACCGACTCCCGCACGGGAGCGCTCGGTCTCTACGAGAAGGTCGGCATGGTCACGACGTCCGTCTGGGTGAACCGCGCGGTGAATCTCGGACAACCTGTCTAGACCAGCACTCCCAGGTTGTGGAGTACTGGTCGGAAAATTATGGGTACGCCTAAGATCTGCACAACGTTCCGCGAGGGCGTCGCCGGAGCCGGGGGGCTCCGACAGGGGGAGAAACGTGGGGTTGGGACATGGACAGTTCGCGAGCGCTCGTCGTCGAGGACGACGCAGACATCTCCAGCGTGCTCGTGGAGACGCTGCAGGCAGCAGGTTTCAAGGTCGACATCGCGCGTGACGGACGCAGCGCCATCAGCGCGTGCCAGGCCAACGAGCCCGACCTGGTCACCCTCGACCTGACGCTCCCGCAGATGGACGGCATCGAGGTCGCTCGCCGCATCCGCGAGCAGAGCGACTGCTACATCATGATCGTCTCCGCGCGGGCCGACGAGATCGACCGCCTCATCGGCCTCGAGGTCGGCGCCGACGACTACATGCTCAAGCCCTTCTCGCCCCGCGAGCTGCGGGCCCGCGTGGCCGCGCTGTTCCGCCGTCCGCGCACCGGCGTCGAGACCTCCGCCGCCGGCTCCGCCGACTCTCCGGGCGCCTCGCCCGAGACCCGGTCGTTCATCGCGTGCGGTGCGGGTCTGGTGGTCCACCCCGAGCGCCGCGAGGTCGAGATCGCCGGCAACGTCGTCGACCTGACCCGCATCGAGTACGACGTCCTCGAGCTGCTGGCGCGCAACCTCGGCCGCGTCTGCACCCGCGAGGAGATGGTCCGCTCCATCTGGAGCAGCGAGCTCGCCCACGACCAGCACCTCGTCGACGTGCACGTGGCGAACCTGCGCGCCAAGCTGCGCAAGCACGACCCGGTCACCTGGATCCACACCGTCCGCAGCATCGGCTACCGCCTCGACTACGCCGGTGACTCCAACGGGTCCCGCCCCTCCGGCGGCGCCTCCCCCACCGCCCGGCTCGACTGGGCGAAGGAGCAGTTCAGGCCCTGAGGGCCGCACGCCTGCGAAGCAGTGGGCAGTTGGCGGCGTCCCGAGACGCCAGATCCAGCTCCGACTGCCCACTCGCCCTTCTGGCCGGGCTGAACGATGCGGTGACTACTCCCAGCCCGACCTACTCTTCTCCGGTGAGCCAGACCGATCCCCTCCCCGAGTCCTCGGGCGGCATCGACCCTGACGACCTGGCGACGACGCTGCGGGTGCTGCAGACGCTCCACCACCTGCCCGGCGACCACCCGGACCACGTCGCGGTCAAGCGCGCCGCGTCCCACATGTACAAGGCGATCAAGTCGGAGCGGAAGCTCCGCAAGCGTGCCGAGGAGCTCGCGCACGACCGGGCGGTCACCGAGCTCACCGCGACCGGCTCGCCGGTGCGCATCGACGACGAGACCGCCGGCATCCCGCTGGTCTCCACGGCCCCGGGTGCGTTCGCGGGCGAGCTCATCAACCCGCGCGGGTGCTACATCTGCAAGACCGACTACACGCTGGTCGACGCGTTCTACCACTGGCTCTGCCCCAGCTGCGCCGCGATGAGCCACACCAAGCGCGACCAGCGCACCGACCTCACCGGCAAGCGCGCCCTGCTCACCGGTGGCCGCGCCAAGATCGGGATGTACATCGCCTTGCGCCTCCTGCGCGACGGCGCCCACACGACGATCACGACGCGGTTCCCGCGCGACGCCGTACGCCGCTTCTCCTCCCTGCCCGACGCGGGCGACTGGATCGACCGCCTCAAGGTCGTCGGCATCGACCTGCGCGACCCGACGCAGGTGGTCTCGCTGGCAGACGACGTCGCGGCTGCGGGCCCGCTCGACATCGTCATCAACAACGCCTGCCAGACGGTACGACGCTCGCCCGGCGCCTACGCCCCGCTCGTCGAGGGCGAGTCGCAGCCGCTGCCCGAGGGTGTCGCCCTGCCGGAGCTGGTGACCTTCGACCGGATCTCCTCGGCCCACCCGGCGGCGATCGCCGGGGCGCTCGCCGAGACGGCCGTGGCCCACCACCTGGGGGAGAGCGAGGACCACGCCGTCGCGGCCCACAACGCGGCCTCCATGACGGCGCTCGCGCTCAAGGCCGGACACGCCTCCCTCGACGCACACCTCGCCGGCACGGCCGTGGACGCCGGCGGCCTGCTGCCCGACACCCAGACCAACAACTCGTGGACGCAGACCGTCGACGAGGTCGACCCGCTCGAGCTCCTCGAGGTGCAGCTGTGCAACTCGATCGCGCCGTTCCTGCTGGTCTCCCGGCTCCGCCCGGCGATGGCAGCGGCGGCCGCGCAGGCGCCGTCCAACCGTGCCTACGTCGTCAACGTGTCGGCTATGGAGGGCCAGTTCTCGCGGCGCTACAAGGGCGCCGGCCACCCGCACACCAACATGGCCAAGGCCGCTCTCAACATGATGACCCGGACGTCGGCGGGCGAGATGTTCGAGACCGACAGGATCCTGATGACAGCCGTCGACACCGGATGGATCACCGACGAGCGCCCCCACCAGGACAAGCTCCGCATCGCCGCCGAGGGCTGGCACGCACCGCTCGACCTGGTCGACGGCGCAGCCCGTGTCTACGACCCGATCGTGCTCGGCGAGGCCGGCACGGACCTCTACGGCTGCTTCGTGAAGGACTACCAGCCCTCGCCCTGGTGACCTGCAAGACTCCCGACGTGAGCAACCTCGAGACCGCCGAAGAGTTCCACGCCCGGGTCGCGGCAGCGACCGACGCGGAGGGCCGCCTGCCGGTCGCCATCGAGCTGATGCCGGGCTGGGACATCTTCCCGTTCGAGCTCGACGGCCTGCGGATCAAGCCGCTCGAGCCGCTGGCCGACAGCGAGCCGCCTCGCGAGGGCGAGGACCCGGCCGACTGCTTCTGCCGGCAACCCCTCACCGACAAGCAGGCTCTCCGGGTCGCCTGGAGCAACGAGCGGTGGACTCTGAAGCTCCTCGCCATGCGGCTGCCGGTGGCGTTGATGCTCGTCCCTCGCGAGCACTACGACCTCGCCGACCTGCCCGACGACCTGGCCTCGGAGATGGGGCGGCTGACGGTGGCCATCACCGCGGCGGTCGAGGAGCTCCCCAGCGTCGGACGCTGCCACGGCGCCCGGATCGGCGACGGCGGCGCCCACCTGCACCCGTTCTTCTTCGGCCGGCCGGCGCGCATGCCGCAACTGCGGGGGTCCACCCTGCTGGACTGGGAGGAGAACCTTCCCGAGGTCCCCGAGGAGGTGCGTCGAGCCAACGGCGGCCACGTCGGTCGGCGGCTGGTCGAGCGGTTCGGCGGCGACGGCCCTGCGTGGGACGCCTGACGGCCGGCGCTCGTCAGCGCACGGGGCCCAGGCTCAGGACAGCGGTCGTGGCCCGCGGACCTCGTCGTCCTGACCCTCGATGAACTCGCGGTAGTGATCGGCATGGCGACCCTGGATCGCCGCGTCCCACTCGTCGCTGTCGTGGTCGGGGGCCGCCTCGATCGCCGCCTTGCTCATGTTGACGATCACGAGCTCCTTCTCGTGGTCGACCCCCGCGACGGTGCCGGCCGGGATGAGCCGCTTCTTGCCGAAGATCCACATTCCCGTGTCGACGACCAACCAGGAGGCACCCACGTCGGTGCTCATCTCGTGGATCTTGCCGATGGGGCCGTCCTTGGCGTTCACGGTGTAGCCGACCAGGTCGGCGTCCTCGATCCACTCGGAGTTGCGATAGCTCCAGATGATGTCGTTCATGCCTCGGGAGGTACCCACTCGACGCCGGGGCACCCGGTGGTGGCTCAGGAGTCCAGCCAGGCGAGCACGGCGAGGACGCGGCGGTTGTCGTCCGGGGCGAGCGGCAGGTCGAGCTTGGTGAAGATGTTGTTGGCGTGCTTGTCCACGGCCTTCGGCGTGATGAAGAGCGCGGCGGCGATGGCTGCGTTCGAGCGACCCTCGGCCATCAGGCCGAGGACCTCCCGCTCGCGCGGCGACAACCGGTCGACCGCCCTGGCACGCGGGCGCGCCATGATCGCCGACACCACCTCGGGGTCGAGCGCGGTGCCGCCGTCGGCCACGCGGCGTACGGCATCCACGAACTCGCGGACGTTGCCCACGCGGTCCTTCAGCAGGTAGCCCACCCCGCCCGCACCACTGGCCAGCAGCTCGCGGGCGTAGAGGTGCTCGACCCACTGCGAGAGCACCAGGACGGGGAACCCGGGACGGGTGGCACGCACCGCGACGGCGGCGCGCAGCCCTTCGTCGGTGAGCGTGGGCGGGAGGCGCACGTCGAGGATGGCGGCGTCGACCTCGGGGTCGGCGAGCGCCGCGTCGAGGGCAGGGGCGTTGTCGACGGCATGCCTGATCTCGAAGTCGTGCGCGAGCAGGATCCTGGTCAGGCCGTCCCGGAGGAGGGCGTTGTCCTCGGCGAGGACGATTCGCACGGCACCTCCAGGGTCACGAGGGTGGGGCCACCCGCCGGGCTCGACACTCTCACGCTCCCGTCGAACGCCGCCAGCCTCCTCGCCACCCCGTGCAGCCCGGTCCCGGCGCCCGGGTCGGCACCACCACGCCCGTCGTCACCGACCAGAGCCGTGACGACACCGTCTCGGTGGGACAGCTCCACCCACGCGTGATCGGCCTCGGCATGCTTGCCCACGTTGGCCAGGCACTCGACCACGGCGAAGTAGACGGCCGACTCGACGGGCGCGGGCAGCCGACCGAGGTGGTCGTGGGAGACCGTCACCGGGACGGCCAGGTCGAGGGCGAGAGCGTCGACCGCACCTGACAGGCCACGGTCGGCCAGCACGGGCGGGTGGATGCCGCGTACGACGTCGCGGATGTCGCCCAGCGCCGAGCCGGTCGTGGCGGTCGCCTCGGCCAGCAGCGCGCGCGCGGCGTCCGGGTCGGAGTCGACCAGCTCGTGGGCGAGGCCGAGGTTCATCTGCAGCGCCACCAGCCGTGCCTGGGCACCGTCGTGGAGGTCGCGCTCGATGCGCCGCAGCTCGGCCGCGGACCGGTCGACGGAGTCGGCACGAGTCTCCGTCAGGACCTGGACCCGCTCCTCGAGAAGCTCGTGGTGACCGCGGCTCAGCAGTCGGGCGTCGAGGCGGGCGCGCAGGGCCATCAGGTGCGGGGTGGCGTACCACCAGAGGACCCACGTCACGACGGGGAGGAAGAGGATCAGCACCGCCAACGCGATCGCGAGCCCCACGGTCACCGAGGCGACCGCCCAGGCGAGCTCGCGCCAGGTCGCCGGGTCCACCGCCCAGGTCGTCAACCGCTTCGCCACCGACTGCCCCTGTGTGCTGCGGTGGGCGGCCGGCACCTCGTGGCCCAGCGTCGCGGCCGCCATCTGGCGGTGCGCCCCGGAGATCCACCGGAGCATCGGGAGGCCGACCAGCAGGACAGGGATCCCGACCACGAGCAGCGAGGTGGCGCCGCCGACGACGGCAAGGACCAGCGCGACGATCGTGGGCGCGACCAGCAGCAGCTGCACGGCCGCGAAGCCCGTGAGCCGCCAGGGTCCCGCCTTCTCGATCATGCCCCCATCCTCGCCGACGCGCCTCGCCGAGCAGGTGGGGTCAACCCCACTCCTGGGCGGGAGATGCCACCCCTGACGCGCGGTCCCGCCGGCGAGAGCGTGGGAGCAACCCATTCTCGACCGAAGGAGCACGGCGATGGCCGCCGACCTGATCACCCGTATCCCGCAGCGCGCTGCACGCTGGAGCGCCGAGCACCCGTGGCGCGCCATCCTCACCTGGCTGGTCCTCGTGGCGGCCGCGACGAGCCTCGCGGTGCTCGTCCCCACCCACGAGGCGGAGGACGCCGACTACCGCATCGGGGAGTCGGGGCGCGCCGACGCGATGATCGAGGAAGCCGGCCTGGCCGAGCCCGGCAGCGAGATGCTGCTGCTGGAGGGCTCGCCCGCGGAGCTCGCGGCGGCCGCCGCGGACGCGGCGACCCGGCTGGGCGACGTCGAAGGAGTCACGGAAGTCTCGCCGCCGATCTGGAGCGCCGACGAGTCGGCCGTGCTCGTCTCCGCGTCCCTGGCCGACGACGCAGAGGAGGTCGAGCCGTTCGGCGAGGTGCGGGCGGCGGTCTCCGAGGCCCACCCGGACGTCACGGTCCGGCAGACCGGTGACCTCAGCCTCGACGAGGGGATCAACGGCCAGGTGGCGGACGACCTGCGCGCTGCCGAGGGGATCAGCATCCCGGTGACGCTCGTGCTGATGCTCCTGGCCTTCGGTGCCCTCATCGCAGCCGGCATCCCGGTGCTCCTGGCGCTGGGCAGCGTCGCCGCCACCATGGGGGTCTCCGCGGTCCTCTCCCACGTCGTGCCCGCGGAGCCGACGGTCGGATCGATGATCGTGCTGATCGGGATGGCGGTGGGCGTCGACTACTCGCTCTTCTACCTCAAGCGCGAGCGCGAGGAGCGGGCTGCGGGACGTACGACGCTGGACGCGGTCGAGATCGCCGCCAGGACCTCGGGCCACGCGATCCTGGTGTCGGGCTTCGCGGTGATCGCGTCGATGGCCGGGCTCTACCTCGTCCAGTCGGTCACCTTCAGCTCCCTCGCCACGGGGGCGATCGTGGTGGTCGCGGTCGCCGTGGCCGGCTCGATCACGGTCCTGCCGGCGCTGCTGGTCAAGCTCGGCCGCTGGGTCGACCGGCCCCGCGTGCCTCTGCTGTGGCGGCTCAACCGGCGCATCGGGGCGGGTGGCCTGAGCAGCCGCATCCTGGCGCCCGTCGTACGACGTCCCGTCGCCGCGCTCGTCGGCTCGGTGGTGGTCGTCGGTGCCCTCGCGGCACCGGCGCTGACCATGTCGATGCATGCGGCCACGCTGGAGACGCTGCCCGGATCGATCCGCGCGGTCGCCACGATGCGGACCGTCGCCGCGGAGTTCCCCAGCGAGGGGACCACCGTCGCGGTGGCGGCGAAGGGCGACGGCGCCGACGCCGCCCTGGAGCGACTGGCGGCCGGTGCTGCCTCCACCGGCGCGTTCGGCGAGGTGCCCGAGGGGCTCGCGACCTCTGCCGACGGCCAGACGTCCGTCCTGACGCTGTCCCTGCCCTGGAGCGACTCAGACGACCGCACGACCGACGCGATCGTCGACCTCCGCGACCGGGTCGCTCCCGAGGCGCTCGCCGGGCACGACGTCGAGTGGGCGGTCGGCGGCGGGGCCGCGTGGAACCTCGACTTCCGCGACCACCTCGCCAGGTGGATGCCGGCGGTGATCGGGTTCGTCCTGCTGCTCACGCTGGTGATGATGGGGACGGCGTTCCGAAGCATTCCCATCGCCCTCGTCTCGACCACGCTCAACCTGGTCTCCGTGGGGGTGGCCTTCGGGATCCTCACCCTCGTCTTCCAGCACGGCTGGTTCGAGGGGGCGCTCGACTTCACCAGCCCCGGGTTCGTCATCGACTGGATCCCGTTGTTCGTCCTGGTCGTGCTGGTCGGGCTGTCGATGGACTACCACGTGTTCGTGATGAGCCGGATCCGCGAGCTGGTCGGCAGGGGCCTGCCGACGCGGGTGGCCGTGGAGAAGGGCATCACCGACAGCGCCTCGGTGGTCACCAGCGCCGCCGCCGTCATGGTGTCGGTGTTCGCCATCTTCGCGACGCTGAGCATGCTCGAGATGAAGATGATGGGCGTGGCCCTCTCGGCCGCGATCCTCATCGACGCGACGCTGATCCGGCTGGTCATGCTCCCGGCTGCCCTCGTCCTGCTCGGGGACCGGGTGTGGTGGCCGAGCGTGCCCGCACGACCCGTGGGGGGCGTCGTACCGCCGTCGGTCGAGCAGGAGCCCGTGACGGTCGGCTGACCGTCGGCGCCGGCGTCTGACTGGCGGCACACGACATCGGACCCGGCACCCTGGCGGCACACGACATCGGAACCCGCGGCGGTGTCGTCCGCCGCCACCCTCGGGGCGGCGGCGTCGTGTGCCGCCACCCTCGAGGACGCGGTCACTCGCCGGTGATGTTGACCATCCAGCCGATGCCGAACTTGTCGACCAGCATGCCGAACTCGTCACCCCACGGGGCGGGCTCGAGCGGCTGGCGCACCTCGCCTCCCTCGGCGAGTGCGGCGAACCAGCCACGCAGCGACTCGGCCTCGGCCTGGTCGCCGGAGATGCTGATCGAGATGTTGTCGCCCATGGTGACCGAGACCATCTCCGGGGGCGCGTCGGCGATCATGAGGGTGAAGCCTGCCGGCGTCTCGAGCTGGGCGTGCATCACCTGCTCGGCGACTGGGCCCTCGGTGCCCATCTCGCCGAAGGTGCTGATCGCCAGGTCGCCGCCGAGCACCGACTGGTAGAACTCCGCGGCCTCTCGGGCCTTGCCGTCGAGGACGTTGACGTAGGGGTTGAGCTTGCTGGCCATGGCTGCTCCTGCCTTCGGGAAGACCTGACGACCCAAACTAGCCCCGGGAAGCGCCGACTCGGCAGCCCCTTTGCGCCGACTCGGTGGAGCTTTGCGCCGACTGGGCGGGGGGTTTGCGCCGACTCGGGGATCAGCCGGAGTGGCCCTTGAGCAGGTCGGCGAAGGGCGTGACGTCGCTGTCGACCTGGGTGCCGGAGGTACGACGGGGGCGCGCGGCGAGGTCGGGCCCGAAGCCCTCGAGCGCGTAGTCACCCTGCGCCAGCACCGAGGTCGCGAGCTCGGCTGCCGCCCGCGCGATGCGCTCGGCCAGGCCGGAGGAGCCGAAGTCCTCGGTCGCCGCGAACACCGCCGTGGGAGCGACGACTGCGCGCAGGTAGGCGAAGAGCGGTCGCATCGCGTGCTCGAGGACGAGCGAGTGGCGTGCCGTACCGGCCGTGGCGCCGAGGAGCACCGGCATCCCGGAGAGGGACGTGGGGTCGAGGGCGTCGAAAAACATCTTGAACAGCCCGCTGTAGGAGGCGCTGAAGACCGGGGTGACGGCGATCAGGCCGTCGGCGCCGGAGACCTGCTCGCGCACCCGCGTGAGGGTCGGGGTGGGGACGCCGCCGCTCGTCATGAACGTGGCGAGCTCGCCCGCCAGCTCACGGAGCTCGATGACCTCGACCGACACCTCCTCGCCGCGGGCGCTGACCTGGGTGGTCACAGACTCGGCGAGCTGGTCGGCGAGCAGCCGGGTGGAGGACGGGACGGTGAGGCCCGCGGTGACGACCACGATGCGGTGGCTCATGCGTCGACCTTCGGTCGAGCCGGCTCGACCAGGTGGTGGGGGCCGTCGGGGCCGGCCGCGACCAGCGAGGCGTGGGTCGGCGGGTCGCTCGGCACGTGGGCCGGGCGGCGGCGCTCGAACTCCGCGCGCAGCACCGGCACGACCTCCTTGCCGAGGATCTCCATCTGCTCGAGCACGACCTCGACCGGCAGGCCGGCGTGGTCGATGAGGAACAGCTGGCGCTGGTAGTCACCGGCGTAGTCGGCGAAGCCGAGCGTGCGCTCGATGACCTGCTCGGGGGTCCCGACGGTCAGCGGGGTGAGCTCGGAGAAGTCCTCGAGGGAGGGGCCGTGGCCGTAGACGGGCGCGTTGTCGAAGTAGGGGCGGAACTGCCGCTTGGCCTCGGCCTCGGTCGTCCCCATGAAGACCTGCCCGCCCAGGCCGACGATCGCCTGGTCGGCCGCGCCGTGGCCGTAGTGCTCGAAGCGCTGGCGGTAGAGGCGCACCATCTGCTCGGTGTGCTCCTTGTTCCAGAAGATGTGGTTGTGGAAGAACCCGTCGCCGTAGTAGGCCGCCTGCTCGGCGATCTCGGGGCTGCGGATGGAGCCGTGCCAGACGAAGGGCGGCGTGCCGTCGAGCGGCGCGGGCGTGGAGGTGTAGCCCTGCAGGGGAGTGCGGAACTCGCCCTGCCAGTTGACGACCGGCTCGCGCCAGAGCTTGCGCAGGAGGTGGTAGTTCTCGACCGCGAGCTCGATGCCCTTACGGATGTCCTTGCCGAACCACGGGTAGACAGGGCCGGTGTTTCCGCGGCCCATCATCAGGTCGACGCGTCCACCGGAGAGGTGCTGCAGGAAGGCGTAGTCCTCGGCGATCTTGACGGGGTCGTTGGTCGTGATGAGCGTCGTCGCGGTCGAGAGGAGGAGCTTCTCGGTCTTCGCCGCGATGTAGCCCAGGTGCGTGGTGGGCGAGGACGCGACGAACGGCGGGTTGTGGTGCTCGCCGGTCGCGAAGACGTCGAGGCCGACCTCCTCGGCCTTGAGCGCGATCCGGGTCATCGCCTCGATCCGCTCGCCCTCGGTGGGGCGCTTGCCGGTGGTCGGGTCAGCCGTGACGTCGCTGACGCTGAAGATGCCGAACTGCATGGCTGCCATCCTGACTGAACGAGGTGCCGAGACTCTATTGAAGATTGAACTACCTGCCCAACACGCCCTCCTCACAGGGTATTCCGCGGAATCGAGCGGGCGGCGAGGGCGTTCTCGAGGGGACACGAATCAGCAGGCAGGAGGAGCCATGACCGACTTCACCCCGTTCGAGGAGATGCTCCGCGGCCACGCCGGGCTGTTCGAGGACACCGCCCACGACAGGTGGGTCCGCGCGCAGCGGCTCTTCGAGGAGCGCGCCTACCGCGAGGCCGCCGTACTGCTCGCCGAGCTGATCTCCGAGGCCGGCGACGTGGGCCACGAGCTCACCGACGCCCGGCTCCTGCTGGCGCGTGCCTACTTCCACTCCGCCCAGCTCGACAGCGCGATCCGCGTCTCCACCGAGCTGCTCGAGCACGACCCGCACGAGCCCTACGCACACCTGCTCATCGGTCGCGCCCTGCAGCGCCAGGGCAAGCGCGACGAGGCCGCCCGCCACCTCAAGCTGGCCGACCTCCTGGGCGGCTACCGCACCTGACCTTGCGTCTGATACCCCCTAGGGGTATGGTGGCCGCATGAGCGAGCACGAGCACGAGCACAGCTACATCGCCCACGGCACCAAGGACGCCCACCTCAAGCGCCTCAAGCGCATCGAGGGGCAGGTCCGCGGGATCGCCCGGATGGTCGACGAGGAGAAGTACTGCATCGACATCCTCACGCAGGTGTCCGCGGTGACCCGCGCCCTCCAGGCGCTCTCGCTCGGCCTGCTCGACGAGCACATGGAGCACTGCGTCGTCGAGGCGGTCCGTCAGGGCGGCGACGAGCAGGAGCGCAAGCTCAAGGAAGCCAGCGACGCCATCGCTCGCCTCGTGAAGTCCTGATCAACCAACGATCGAAGGAGCACCCATGGACACCCAGACCCTCACCGTCACCGGCATGACCTGCGGCCACTGCGTCGCCTCCGTCACCGAGGAGATCTCCGAGCTCGACGGCGTCGAGAACGTCGACGTCACCCTCGAGACCGGCCAGGTCGTCGTCACCAGCAGCCAGCCCCTCGACCCCGCGGCCGTCAAGGCCGCCGTCGAGGAAGCCGGCTACGCCGTGGCATGAGCACGACAGCCCGCATCGCCGCCTTCGCGGTCGGCCTCCTCGTCGCCTTCGCGGCGGCGTGGGGGGCCGGCGCGGCGGTGGCGCCCGTCCTCGACGAGCCGGTCGCCTCGCACGACATGGGCGACGAGTCCGAGGGCGAGGCCCACACCGACGACGCCCCCCACGCGGCGGAGGAGGCGACGCACCTCCCCGGCGGCCTCCTGGTCAGCCAGGACGGCTACACCCTCGAGCTCCCGGGGACGACGCAGCGCCCGGGTCGCGCGACCCTCCGCTTCACGATCACCGGTCCCGATGGCGCGCCCGTGACGTCGTACGACGTCGAGCACGAGAAGCAGCTCCACCTCATTGCCGTGCGACGCGACTTCAGCGGCTACCAGCACGTCCACCCCACCCTGTCGCAGGACGGCGTGTGGACCACCGACCTCGGCCTCACCCCCGGCAGCTGGCGGGTCTTCGCCGACTTCAGGCCGACCGGGGGCGAGGCCGTCACGCTCGGCACCGACCTCCAGGTCACCGGCCGGTTCCGGCCCGCGTCGCACCCGGGATCCGTCACCTCGAGCGAGGTCGACGGCTACACCGTGGAGCTCATCGGCAGCCTCGACGAGGGCGCCGTCTCGGTCAGGGTGAGCCGCGACGGCGAGCCCGTCACCGACCTCCAGCCCTACCTGGGTGCCTACGGCCACCTGGTCGCGCTGCGGGAGGGCGACCTGGCCTACCTCCACGTGCACCCCGAGGCGACCGACGCCGGCCCTGAGGTCCCCTTCGGCGTCGAGCTCCCCTCTGCGGGCGGCTACCGACTGTTCTTCGACTTCAAGCACGACGGCGTGGTCCGTACGGCGCAGCTCGCCGTGCGTGCCCACGCGGGAGGCGGCAACCATGGCCACTGACATCGAGCTCGCGATCAGCGGCATGACCTGCTCGAGCTGCGCCAACCGCATCGAGCGCAAGCTCAACAAGCTCGACGGGGTCACCGCCACGGTCAACTACTCCACCGAGAAGGCCCGGGTCTCCTACCCCGAAGACGTCTCGACCGACGTGCTGCTGAAGACGGTCGCCGACGCGGGCTACGCCGCCGTTCTTCCGCAGGCCGCGCCCGAGGCTGCGGACGGGGCTGAGGACGACGAGCAGCGCGATCCCTTGCGCGACCGCGTCGTCATCTCCGCGCTGCTGTCCGTGCCCGTCATCGCCATGGGCATGGTGTCGGCCTGGCAGTTCACCTACTGGCAGTGGGCCTCACTGGCCCTCGCGGCCCCCGTGGTCGTGTGGGGTGCCTGGCCGCTGCACCGCGCCGCCCTCGTCAACGCCCGCCACGGCGCCGCGACGATGGACACCCTGGTTTCGGTGGGCGTGCTGTCCGCCTTCGGGTGGTCGCTCTACGCGTTGTTCCTCGGCACGGCCGGCGAGACCGGCATGGTCCACCCCTTCGAGCTCACCATCGACCGGGCCGACGGCGCCTCCAACATCTACCTCGAGGTCGCCGCCGGGGTGACGACCTTCATCCTGCTCGGGCGCTGGCTCGAGGAGCGCGCCAAGCGCCAGTCCGGCGCCGCGCTCCGGGCACTGGCGACCCTGGGCGCCAAGGACGTGGCCGTGCTCCGCGGTCCCGACGGCGACCGCCGCGAGGAGCGCATCCCGGTGGAGCAGCTCGCGGTGGGCGACGTGTTCGTCGTACGCCCCGGCGAGAAGGTCGCCACCGACGGCGTCGTCGTCGAGGGCAGCTCGGCGGTCGACGCGTCCATGCTGACCGGCGAGTCGGTCCCGGTCGAGGTCGGCGTCGGCGACTCCGTGGTCGGCGCGACCGTCAACGCCGGTGGCCGGCTGCTGGTCCGGGCGACGCGGGTCGGGTCCGACACCCAGCTCGCGCAGATGGCGCGACTGGTCGAGGAGGCCCAGCACGGCAAGGCGCAGGTGCAGCGGCTCGCCGACCGCATCTCCGCGGTCTTCGTGCCCACCGTGATGGCGCTGTCCGTCGCCACCCTGGGCTTCTGGCTCGGCAACGACGCGGGGCCGACGGCAGCCTTCACCGCGGCGGTGGCGGTGCTGATCGTCGCCTGCCCGTGCGCCCTGGGCCTGGCCACCCCGACCGCGCTGATGGTCGGCACCGGCCGCGGCGCCCAGCTCGGCATCCTGATCAAGGGACCCGAGGTGCTGGAGTCCACCCGCCGCGTCGACACGGTGGTGCTCGACAAGACCGGCACCGTGACCACCGGCGTGATGACCGTGCAGAAGGTCGTCGCCGCCGAGGGCGAGGACGCCGACGAGGTGCTCCGACTGGCCGGAGCCCTGGAGCACGCCAGCGAGCACCCGATCGCCCGCGCCATCGCGACCGCCGCCGGCGACGAGTTGCCGATGGTCGAGGACTTCACGAACCTCGAGGGGCTCGGGGTCCAGGGGGTCGTCGACGGGTACGCCGTCCTGGTCGGCCGTCCGCGGCTCCTCGCCGAGTGGTCCCAGCACCTCTCCCCCGAGCTCGAGGCCGAGATGACGGCGGCGCAGGCCGAGGGCAGCACCCCCGTGGCGGTCGGCTGGGACGGCAGGGCGCGTGGCCTCGTGGTCGTCGCCGACGCCGTCAAGGACACCTCCGGCGAGGCGATCCGCCGCCTGCGCGACCTCGGCCTCACGCCGGTGCTCCTCACGGGCGACAACGAAGCGGCCGCGAGGCGGGTGGCCGACGAGGTCGGCATCGAGACCGTGATCGCCGACGTCCTGCCCGCCGACAAGGTCGCCGAGGTGCAGCGACTCCAGGCCGAGGGCCGCGTCGTCGCGATGGTCGGTGACGGGGTCAACGACGCTGCGGCGCTCGCGCAGGCCGACCTCGGGCTGGCCATGGGCACCGGCACCGACGTCGCCATCGAGGCCAGCGACCTGACGCTGGTCAGCGGCGACCTGCGGGTGGCGGCCGACGCGATCCGCCTTGCACGCAGGACGCTGGCGACGATCAAGGGCAACCTCTTCTGGGCCTTCGCCTACAACGTGGCCGCGATCCCGCTGGCTGCCGCCGGGCTGCTCAACCCGATGCTGGCCGGTGCCGCCATGGCGTTCTCCAGCGTGTTCGTCGTCACCAACAGCCTGCGACTGCGCGGCTTCCGTTCGTCGCTCACGTAGGCCTCTGCGAGAATCGGCGCTCGTGGACGGACCGCTGCCCCTCGTGCTCATCGCCGGCTCGCTCGTGTTCGCACTGGTGGTGCTGGTCTACGTCGCCCTGGACCGCACCCCCGACTGGGGCCTGCTGGGCCTGGCCGGGCTGGTCGAGGCCGGGGTGCTCGTGATGCTGGTGGTCGCCGCGGTCCAGGTCGGCGGCGCCGACCTCTCGGGTCCCGACGCGATCACACTGTTCGGCTACCTCGTCGCGGCGCTCGCGATCTTGCCGCTCGGCTTCGCCTGGTCGCTGGTCGAGCGCAGCCGCGGCGCGACTGCGGTGCTGGCGGTCGCGGGGCTGACCGAGGCGTTCATGATCGTCCGGGCGCTGCAGATCTGGCAGTCGTGAGCTCGACCAGCAGCGGCGCCGGCCGCCTCCTCGTCGCGGTCTACGGCGTCTTCGCCCTCGCTGCCACGGCGCGCTCCCTCGTCCAGCTCGGCACACGGGCCGGCGAGGCACCCCTGGCCTACGGCCTCTCCGCCATCGCCGGTCTCGTCTACGTCGCCGCCACCCTCGGCCTGGCCGAGGTGGGGCCCGACCCGCGCCGCCTGGCATGGGCGGCGGTCGGCTTCGAGCTGGTCGGCGTGCTGACCGTCGGCACGCTGACGGTCCTCGACCCGGACCTCTTCCCCGACCAGACCGTCTGGTCGGAGTACGGCGCCGGCTACGGCTGGCTGCCCCTGGTGCTGCCGTTCGCCGGCATCGCGTGGCTCTGGCACACCCGCCCGACCGGAGCAGGGACCGCTCAGTAGCCGCCCTCCGGCGGCACCATCTCCCCGCGCACGCCCAGCAGGCGGATCGGCCGGTCGTCGTCCAGGCCACGCAGCAGGTCGAGCGCGGTCGCGGCGACGACCGAGGCGTCGTACGTCGGCTCGGTCAGCTTGCGGATCCGGGTGAAGGTGAAGAACGGCGCGAACCTCACCTTGAGGTGGACGCGCTGGCAGGCCCGGCCCTCCCGGCGCAGGTCGGCGACCACGGCAGCGGCCAGGTCGTGGACCGCCGCCTCGACCTCGGCGACGTCGACGAGGTCGGTCTGGAAGGTCCGCTCGTGGCCGTGAGCGCGCGCCACCCACGGGGTGTCGTCGACCGTCGAGCGCCCGCCGCCTCGGCCCAGGCGGCCGTAGTGCGGCCCCATCGACGGACCGAACCCGCCCACCAGGACGTCCTCCGGGGCTGACGCCAGCTGCGCCACCGTCTCGATGCCGACCGCGGAGAGCCGCGCCGCGATGCGCTTCCCGACACCCCACAACGCCGTCGTGGGGCGGTCGCCCATCACCTCGAGCCAGTTGTCGCGCGTGAGCATGAAGGTGCCCTGCGGCTTGCCGAAGTCGGTGGCGATCTTGGCGCGCACGAGCGTGTCGCCGACGCCCACCGAGCAGTGCAGGTCGGTGGCGGCGAGCACCTCGGCGCGCAGCGCGTGGGCCGTCGCCACCGGGTCGTCGGTCTCGACGCCGACGAACGCCTCGTCCCAGCCGAGCACCTCCACCACCGCACCGGGATGGGCTCGGAGCGTGGCCATCACACGCTCGGAGGCGGCTTCGTAGACCGGGAAGTCGACCGGCAGGAACACCGCGTCCGGACACCGCTTGAGGGCGGTTCGCAGCGGCATGCCGGAGCGCACGCCGAACTCCCGCGCCTCGTACGACGCCGTGCTCACCACCCCGCGCTCGGTCGGGTCGCCGCGACCGCCCACCACGACGGGCATCCCACGCAGCTCCGGCCGGCGCAGGAGCTCGACCGCAGCCAGGAACTGGTCCATGTCGACGTGGAGCACCCAGGCGGTCATGCGTCCATCATGGGTTGAACGCAGCGTCACGGGGTACAGGACGGGCATGGGACGACTCATCAGCCTGCTGCTCGTGATCTGGCTCGTCATCGGAGCCTTCGCCGCCTACCAGCGCGACTACTTCTCCGACGCGAAGACCAACTGCTCCGAGACCAGCGACGCGGTGCTCACCGTCGTCGCCGGCCCGCTCAACTACATGGGCGTCAACCCCAAGGTCGACTGCAAGGACGTCGACGTCGACGTGCCGGAGCCCTCGAAGTAACCGAGCCGTCGCAGGAGGCGCGCCTCACGACCCGTCGATCGGGTTCTTGGGCAGCCGCTTGACCTTGCGGCTGCGCCCGCGGCGCGACGGGATCATCGAGCGCATCTCCTCCAGCTTGCCGAAGCACAGCAGCCGGTCCTCCGGCTCGAGCACGTGGCTGGCGCGGGGGTTAGGGATCACCGTGATCCCCCGGTGGAGCGTGAGGACGCTGATGTCCTTCTCGCGGAGCCCTGACTCACCCAGCGTCTTGCCGACCAGGTCGGCGTCGCCGTGGACGACGATCTCGGCCACGCCGTAGCCCGTGGAGACGCTGAGCCGCTGTCGTACGTCGATCTCCGGGAAGGCCACCTGGTTGTCGATGTAGTCGATGATCGCGCCGGCCACGTCGAGCTTGGTCGCCGTCTCGACACCCTGGAGGCCCGGGGAGGAGTTCACCTCCATCACCTGAGGACCCCTCCGGCCCTCGAGCATGTCGACGCCTGCGACCCGCAGGCCCATGATCTGCGCCGACCGGACCGCGACCCGCTCGAACTCCGGGTCGAGGTCGACGGGCTCCACGGACCCACCGCGGTGGACGTTGGAGCGGAACTCGTCGCCCTGGGCGACCCGCCGCATCGCCGCCACGACCCGGTCGCCGACGACGAGTGCGCGGATGTCACGGCCCTTGCTCTCCTTGACGAAGCGCTGGATCAGCACGTTCTGGCGGGTGCTCTGCAACGTCTCGATGATCGCCTCGGCGACCTTGATCGTCGGCGCGAGGATGACGCCGATGCCCTGGGTGCCCTCGAGCAGCTTGATGACGACGGGCGCCCCACCGACGCGCTCGATCGCCGGGATCACGTCCGCGCGGTCGCGGACGAACGTCGTCGGCGGCATCGGGATCTCGTGGCGCGAGAGGATCTGGGTGGCGCGCAGCTTGTCGCGCGCGCTGGTGATGCCGTAGGCCGTGTTGGGCGTGTAGACGTCCATCTGCTCGAACTGCCGCACGACGGCGGTGCCGAAGTAGGTGATGGAGTTGCCGATGCGCGGGAGCACGGCGTCGTACGTCGACAGCTGCTTGCCACGGAAGAGCAGGTCGGGCTCCTCGCCGGAGAGGTCGATGCCGAAGCGCAGCGTGTTGAGGACCTTGACGTCGTGGCCACGCTGGACGGCGGCGTGGCGCAGTCGCTGGGTGCTGTAGGAGTGCGGGGCCCGGGACAAGATCGCCAGCTTCACGGCGTCACGGTAACCCGGTGGCTCCCTGACGACCGATCGGGTACGTCGGTGGGTGTGCGAGCACTCACCGTGAAGCCCCTGGAGCCCGGAACCGTCCGCGTCGAGGAGCTGCCCGACCCGAGTCCCGGCGACGGCGAGCTGCTGGTGCGCGGCGTCGCCGTGGGCGTGTGCGGCACCGACAAGGAGATCGTCCGTGGCGAGTACGGCTGGGCGCCCCCCTCGAGCGAACGGCTGGTCCTGGGCCACGAGTCCCTCGGACGCGTCGAGCGGGCTCCCGAGGGGAGCGGCTTCAGTGTGGGCGACCTCGTGGCGGGTGTCGTACGACGACCGGACCCCGAGCCCTGCGGGGCGTGCGCGCACGACGAGTGGGACATGTGCCGCAACGGCAGGTACACCGAGCGAGGCATCAAGGAGCTGCACGGCTACGCGAGCGAGCTGTGGACCGTCCCGACCGGCTTCGCCGTGAGGGTCGAGTCCCGACTGGGCCTGGCCGGGGTGCTCACCGAGCCGGCCAGCGTGGTCGCCAAGGCGTGGGAGCAGGTCGACCGGGTGGGTGCGCGCGCGTGGTTCGAGCCGGAGACGGTCCTCGTCACCGGCGCCGGGCCGATCGGCCTGCTGGCCGCGATGATCGGGGTGCAGCGCGGGCTCGACGTGCACGTGCTCGACCTGGTGACCGACGGCCCCAAGCCCGACCTGGTGCGTGACCTCGGGGCGACCTACCACTCGAGCAGCATCGAGGAGATCGCCCGGACGCACCGCCCGGACGTCGTGGTGGAGGCGACGGGGGTCGCCAGCCTGGTGTTCGCCGCGATGGCCGAGACGGCGCCGTACGGCATCGTCTGCCTCACCGGGGTCTCGAGCGGAGGGCGGCACATCCACGTCGACGCCGGCAGCCTCAACCGCGACATCGTGCTCGAGAACGACGCGGTCGTCGGCTCGGTCAACGCGAACCTCCGGCACTACGAGCAGGGCGCTCAGGCGCTCGCCGCCGCCGAGGGCGACTGGCTGGCGCGGCTGGTGACCACGCAGGTCCCGCTCGACGACGCACCTGAGGTCTTCGACCGGGACGGCGGTGACGACGTGAAGGTGGTCATCACCCTCGACTGACTGCCCCCACAACCCCCGATAGTCCGTATCAAGAAGCTCCTCCCCCACGCCTCAGGAGAAGCTTTTTAATACGGAGTATCGGGAGAAGGCTTGACAACGTACAACTGATTGGTTGTACGTTAGTCCCATGAGCGAGCGCGACCGGCACCAGGCCGACGCCCAGGAGGACCGGGCCGACGCCATGTTCCACGCGCTGGCCGACCGCACGCGGCGCGACATCCTGCGCCGGGTGCTGGCCGGGGAGCACTCGGTCTCGACGCTCGCGTCGTCGTACGACATGAGCTTCGCGGCCGTGCAGAAGCACGTCGCCGTGCTCGAGAGGGCAGGCCTCGTCACCAAGCGACGCCAGGGCCGTGAGGCGCTGGCCAGCGGCGACGTCGAGGCCGTCCGCTCGGTGGGCTCGATGCTCACCGAGATCGAGGCCGTCTGGCGCGGCCGCATCGCCCGGATCGACGAGCTCATCGCCGAGCCGGCTCCCACCACTTCAGAGACCCCGAACCGAGAGGAATGAGTGACATGCCCGTCACCGACGTCACGCACGACCTGGACAACCTGACCCTGACCATCGTGGCCGACTTCGCCGCCCCGCCGAAGCGCGTGTGGGAGGTGTACGCCGACCCGCGCCAGCTCGAGCGCGTCTGGGGCCCGCCGACCCACCCCGCAACGTTCGTCGACCACGACCTCGCCCCCGGCGGTCGGATGAACTACTTCATGACCGGCCCCGAGGGCGAGCGCTACTACGGCTACTGGGAGGTCGAGGACGTGGAGGAGCCCGGCCGCTTCACGTTCGTCGACGGGTTCGCCCTCGACGAGCAGTTCACCAAGAACACCAAGCTCCCGGAGGGGCAGAGCACCTTCTCGTTCGCCGAGCACGACGGCGGCACGCGAGCGACCTACACCAGCACCTACGCGTCGGCCGAGGCCCTGCAGAAGGTGCTCGACATGGGCATGGTCGAGGGCGCCACCTCGGCGATCAACCAGATCGACGAGCTGGTCGCTGCCTGATCAGGCCACGCGGCCCTTCGGCGCGGTCTCGGCCGTCTTGCCGGGATCGCGCTCGACCACGTCGCCGAGCGCCTCGTCGATCGCTGACATCACGTCGGCGTCGAGACGCACGCCGGCAGCCTTGACGTTCTCGCCGACCTGCTCGGGGCGGGACGCACCGACGAGCGCCGCGGCGACGTTGTCGTTCTGCAGCACCCAGGCGATCGCGAGCTGGGCCATCGTCAGGCCGGCGTCGTCCGCGATCGGCTTGAGCGCCTGGACGCGGGTGAGCACGTCGTCGCGCATGAACCGCTTGATCATGTCGGCGCCGCCCTTCTCGTCGGTGGCGCGCGAGCCGGCCGGGGGCGCCTCGCCGGGGAGGTACTTGCCGGACAGCACGCCCTGCGCGATCGGGCTCCACACGATCTGGGAGACGCCGAGCTCGGCGGACGTGGGCACGACCTCGTCCTCGATGACGCGCCACAGCATGGAGTACTGGGGCTGGCTCGAGATCAGCTGGAAGCCCATCTCCTTCGACAGTCGCACGCCCTCGCGGATCTGGTCGGCCGTCCACTCCGAGACGCCGATGTAGAGCGCCTTGCCCTGGCGGACGACGTCGGCGAACGCCTGCATCGTCTCCTCCAGCGGGGTCTCGGTGTCGTAGCGGTGGGCCTGGTAGAGGTCGACGTAGTCGGTCTGCAGCCGCTGCAGCGAGCCGTTGACCGACTCCATGATGTGCTTGCGGGAGAGACCGGTGTCGTTCTTGCCGCGCGGGCCGGTCGGCCAGTAGACCTTGGTGAAGATCTCCAGCGACTCGCGCCGCTCGCCCTTGAGGGCCTCGCCGAGCACCGTCTCTGCCGCGGTGTTGGCGTAGACGTCGGCGGTGTCGAAGGTCGAGATGCCCGCGTCCAGGGCCGCCTGCACACACTTGGTGGCGGTCTCGTTCTCCACCTGTGAGCCGTGGGTGAGCCAGTTGCCGTAGGTGATCTCAGAGATCTTCAGTCCGCTGTTGCCGAGGTATCGAAACTCCATGCTTCCCAACCTAGAGGGGAGTCCCTGAGAAGATGGCGCCGTGCCGCCCACCCACGAGAGCTCGTCCCCCACGGTTGCGGGCCAGACGATCGCCGGGTGGCGTGAGTGGGTCTCCCTGCCGGACCTCGGGGTCGAGTGGGTCAAGGCCAAGCTCGACACCGGCGCGCGCTCCTCGGCGATCCACGCCTTCGACCTCACCGAGCTCGAACGGGACGGCCGGTCGTGGGTGCGGTTCTCGATCCACCCGTGGCAGCGGTCGACCGACGACATCGTCGAGGTGGAGCTGCCGGTCCACGACCGCCGGACCATCCGCTCGTCGACCGGCCACGAGCAGGAGCGCTACGTCGTCCTCATGGACGTGCGCCTGCTCGACCGCACCATCCCCGTCGAGATGACCCTGAGCCGCCGCGACGAGATGGGCTTCCGCCTGCTGATCGGCCGCGAGGCGCTGCGCCAGGGCTTCCTGGTCGACAGCTCGCGGTCCTACCTCGGCGGGCGACCCAAGCGTCGTACCCGTCGCAAGAACCGGGGCATGTGATGGCACGGGAGTCCTTCGCGATCGGCACCGTCCGCATCCGACCCGGGTCCGCGCGCGCCCTCGAGCTGCCGATCACGCGGCTGGTCACCGGCGCCGACGTCACGCTGCCGGTGCGCGTCGTGCACGGCCGCGACGACGGCCCGACCGTGTGGCTCGACGCGGCGATCCACGGTGACGAGGTCGTCGGTGTCGACGTCATCCGCCAGGTCATGGGCAGCCTCGATCCCAAGGCCTTCCGGGGCACGCTCGTGGCCGTGCCGATCGTCAACGTCCTCGGCTTCATGACCGGCGACCGCTACCTCCCCGACCGCCGCGACCTCAACCGCTCCTTCCCGGGCTCCGCGCGCGGGTCGCTCGCCGGCCGGATCGCCCACCTCTTCATGACCGAGGTCGTCGCCAAGTGCGAGGTCGGCATCGACCTGCACACCGGCTCCGACAAGCGGTCCAACCTGCCGCAGGTGCGGGCCGACCTCGACGACCCACGCACCCGCGAGCTGGCCGAGGCGTTCGGAGCGCCGGTCATGCTGCACGCCGGCATCCGCGACGGCTCCCTGCGCCACGCCGCCCGTGAGCGCGGCGCGATCGTGCTGGTCTACGAGGCGGGCGAGCCGCTGCGCTTCGACTCCTACGCCGTCGAGGCCGGCGTGATCGGCGTACGACGCGTGCTTGCGACACTGGGCATGACCGACGAGGTCTCCGAGCCTCCTGCGCGGCCGTCGCGGGAGTGCCGCTCGAGCGGGTGGGTGCGGGCGCGTCGTACGGGCATCCTGCACCTCGACGCCCGGCTGGGTCAGGAGGTCGCCGACGGCGAGCGCCTCGGCACTCTCTTCGACTCCTTCGGCAAGACGCTCAACGCGGTCTACGCCAACCGCGACGGGATCGTCGTCGGTCGCACCGAGGCGCCCTTGGTCAACTCCGGCGACGCAGTGGTGCACATCGCCAGCTGATCTGACCCATCGCGTGTCACAACCCAGCCCTACTCCGTCGCGATGGCCTCGAGCACCTTCATCCGGGAGGCTCGCACCGCCGGGATGATCGCCGCGAGGACGCCGAAGACCACCGCCACGAGCAGGAAGAGCCCGAGGCTGCCCCACGGGAGCCCGAGTGCGGTGAGGTCCTCGGACAGCGAGCGCTGCAGGAGCACCCCGATCGTCACGCCCAGCGCCAGGCCGAGCACCGCGCCCATCAGCGAGATCGTCACGGACTCCAGGGTGATCATCCGGCGCAGTCGCCGCCGCGACAGGCCGACCGCGCGCAGCAGGCCGATCTCGCGGGTGCGCTCGATGACGCTGAGGCTGAGCGTGTTGACGATGCCGATGATCGCGATCACGACCGAGAGGGCGAGCAGGCCGTAGACGATGTAGAGCAGCTGGTTGACCTGCCCCTTCAGGGTCTCGGCGAACTCCTCCTTGTCCTGGACGGCCACGATGGGCAGGTCCTCGGCGATCTTGTCGAGCTCCTTCTTGACCGCCGCCTTGTCCGCACCCGGCTCGGTGTTGATGCTGAGGGAGTAGTCGACGCGCGAGGCACCGGCCTGCTCCAGCAGCGACAGCGGGATGTTGATGCCGCCGGTGACGTTGCTGTCCTCGGCGATGCCGACGACCTCGACCTTCAGGGGGTCGACGCCGGGGATGCGCAGCTCGACCTTCGACCCGACCTCGAGCTGGAAGTCCTCGGCCGCCTGCTCGGTGACGAAGGCAGTCCGGCCGGAGATCTGCTGGGTCCCCTCGACCATGGGAAGGTCGTAGATCTCGGCGAACGCGCGGTCGACGCCGAAGATGTACTCGATGTCGTCGAAGCCCTTGACGTTGGCGCCCGAGAGCTGCTGGCGCGAGAGGCGCTCGACGCCGTCGACCTTGCTCATCCGGTCACCCAGGGTCGTGGAGAAGGGCTGGAAGACCGATGACTGCACCAGGAAGTCGGAGGTGAACTCCTCGTCGACGACGTCGTCCAGCGTGGCGCTCATCGACGCGGCGAGGACACCCACCGCCGACACCAGGGTCAGGCCGATCATCAGGGCCGAGGCCGTCGCGCCGGTACGGCGCGGGTTGCGGATCGCGTTGTCGCCGGCCAGCCGGCCCGGCGTGCCGAAGACCTTCGCGAAGACCGCCCTGCAGGCCGCGAGCACCGGACGCCCCAGGACCGCGCTGATCGCTGCCACGGTGAGCACCCAGATGACGGCGCCGACGCCGATCCAGAGCGCGTCGTTGCCGGGGGCGCCCGTCGCTCCGGCTGCGGCGAACCCGGCACCGATGACGAGGAAGATGGTGCCCACGACGGTACGACGACGCAGTCCCCGCTCCGTCATGGTGGGGTCCTCGCGCATCGCCGCCACCGGCGCCACCCGCGCCGCCCGGCGAGCCGGTAGGAACGCCGAGACCATGGTCACGACCAGCCCGATGGCGTAGGCCGCCGCGATCGTGGTGGGGCTCAGGTTGAGGACCGAGCCGTCGATCACGAGCCCGAACTCCCCGAACAGCGCCGCGAGCGCACGGGCCAGGCCGAGGCCGACGAACAGCCCGATCGTCGACCCGATGAGGGCCATCAGCGCTGCCTCGAGCAGGACGGAGCGACGCACCTGACGGCGGCTGGCGCCCAGGGCGCGCAGCAGTGCCAGCTCGCGGACGCGCTGGGCCACCAGGATCGAGAAGGTGTTGGCGATGATGAAGCCGCCCACGATCACCGCGATGACGGCGAAGACGCCCAGGAAGACGGTGATGAAGCCCAGGAGCTCGCCCACGGCGCTGTCGAGCTCCTCGACGACCGCGTCGCCGGTGACGGCCTCGAAGCCCGGGGGGAGCACCCGGCCCGCGGCCTCGGCGAGCTCCTCCTGGGTGACCCCCTCGGCGGCGGTGAGCTGGATCGTGGTGAAGCCGTTGCCTCCGCCCACGAAGAGCTGCTGCGCGCCGTGGGTGTCGAAGACGACCAGGGTCGCCCCGGCGACTCCACCGCCGGCGAAGTTCATGGTGCCGACCAGCTCGAACTCCGTCTGGAGAGTCGGCACGCCGGTCGGTTGCGAAGCGCCCTCGGAACCCTCGGGCCGCTCGGCGCCCTCGGGCACCTCAGCTCCCTCCGACACCTCCGCTCCCTCCGGCACCTCCGCACCCTCCGGCACCTCCACGCCCTCCGGCAGCTCGGCACCCTCCGGCAGCTCGGCCCCTTCAGGAACCTCCGGCGCCTCGCCTCCGTCGCCGGAGCGCTCGCGCTGGTCGGGCCGCAGCGACGCCGGCAGGATCGCCTGGACGGTGTCCCCGACCTCGTAGCCGGCGCGCTCGGCGCTCGCGACGTCGAGGACGATCTCCTTGTCCTCGGTCGGCCAGCGACCGTCCTCCAGCTCCAGGGGCTGCTCCCCCAGCATGTTGGGGGTGTCGGTGTAGTTGAAGGCGATCGTGGGCGCGCCCCCCAGGCCGACGAGCTTGCCGTCCGGGTCGAGGATGGTGAGCGAGACGCCCTCCACCGAACCGTCGGCCTGCGCCACCTCCGGCAGCGCCTCGAGGCGTCGGACGTGCTTGGGTCGCAGCACCCTGTCGGAGCTGGACGTGTCGCCCTGGGTGGGCTGCACGTTGCTGGAGTCGGCGACCCGCGCGACGCCGTCGGGCGTCGACCCGGTGCTGATGCCGTCGAAGGTGCTGGAGAGGCCGCCGCTGAAGGTGAGCACGCCGGCGAGGAATCCGACGCCGAGGATGATGGCCAGCGCACTCATCAGCAGGCGCATCTTGCGCGCCAGCAGGTTGCGCCAGGTCAGGCGGAACACGGCGTCAGCCCGCCTGCGTGGCGCGTGAGAGCGCGGCGTCCTGCAGCGAGCCCATCCGCTCGAGGATCGAGTCGCGGTCGGGGCTGCGCAGCTCGTCGACGATCTTGCCGTCGGCGAGGAACAGGACGCGGTCGGTGTAGGCGGCCGCCACCGGGTCGTGGGTGACCATGACGACCGTCTGGCCGAACTCGTCCACCGAGCGGCGCAGGAACGCCAGCACCTCGGCCGAGCTGGTGGAGTCGAGGTTGCCGGTGGGCTCGTCGGCGAAGACGATCGACGGGCGGCTGACGAGGGCGCGCGCGCAGGCCACGCGCTGCTGCTGGCCGCCGGACATCTCGCTCGGCCGGTGACCGAGCCGGTCGCGCAGCCCGACCGAGTCGACCACCGAGTCGAACCACTCGGGATCGGCCTTGCGGCCGGACAGGCTCAGGGGCAGCAGGATGTTCTCCTGGGCCGTCAGCGTCGGGATGAGGTTGAACGACTGGAAGACGAAGCCGATGCGCTCGCGCCGAAGGGTCGTCAGCGCCTTGTCCTTGAGGCCGCTCAGCGACGTGCCGTCGACGACGGCGTCGCCCGCGGTCGGGGTGTCGAGGGCCGCCAGGCAGTGCATGAGGGTGGACTTCCCGGACCCCGAGGGGCCCATGATCGCGGTGAACTCACCCGCCATCAGGTCGACGGTCACGCCGTCGAGGGCGCGCACCTGCGCCTCGTCCTTGCCGTAGGTCTTCACCAGGTCGTGCGCACTGGCCGCGACCTCATGGTCGACGGTTCCCCCGCCCTCGTTCCGAGTCATGACGAAAGTCTTGCAGGGTCGACCAGACGCGATCCATGGGAGATCGCCCTGGTGGACCCCTGACGGGTGTCAGGGGTCTAGGTTTCGTCGCGTGCTGCACGTCCTGGCCGGCCTGCTGACCGGGTTGTCCCTCATCATCGCCATCGGCGCGCAGAACGCCTTCGTGCTCCGGCAGGGCCTGCATCGCCGCCACGTGGGCGTGGTGGTCGCGATCTGCGCCGTCTCCGACGTGGTCCTCATCGTCGCGGGCGTGGCCGGCATCGGCACGATCGTCGAGCAGGCGGCCTGGCTCCTGGAGGTCATCCGCTGGCTCGGGGTGGCGTTCCTGACTTGGTACGGCGTCAGCTCGCTGCTGCGGGCCCGTGACCCCGAGGCGCTCCGCGCGGAGGCCGCGGCCGAGGGATCGGTGCGGGCGACGGCAGCGCGCGCCGTGGCACTCACCTGGCTCAACCCCCACGTCTACCTCGACACCGTCCTCCTGCTCGGGTCGGTCGCCAGCACCCACGGCACTCCGGGGCGTTGGTGGTTCGCGGTCGGCGCGTGCGCCGGGAGCGTCGCGTGGTTCAGCGGGCTGGGGTACGGCGCCCGGTTGCTGGCTCCGCGGCTCGCGTCACGACGTGCCTGGCAGGTCCTCGACGTGGCGATCGGCGTGGTCATGCTGGGGATCGCGCTCAAGCTCGCCGTCGGCTGAGGCGGGGCGGCCGAGCGCCTCGTCGTACCGCTGGTGCAGGCGGGTCCGGATCTCGTCGGCCGTGTAGTGCTGCCGCTTGCGCTCCTCCCGCGCGATCACGGCACCCGTCGCGGCGACGCCCGTGACCCCGGCGAGGCCGAGGAGCTTCCAGATGATGCGCATGAGGACGAGCCTAAGTGCAGAATTCATCCATGTCGTCGCAGCCGAGCTCCCCGCTGAGCATGGATGAAGCCGTCCACCTGACCCGATCCGGTGACATCTGGCTCTTCCGTGGACGGCGCGCACCCGACCGCGTCATCCGTGCCGCGACCAACGCCCCGGTCAACCACGTGGGCATGGCCGTGGTGGTCGACGACCTGCCGCCGCTGCTCTGGCACGCCGAGCTCGGCAAGCAGCAGCGCGACGTCTGGACGGGTGGCCACCACCGCGGCGCCCAGCTCCACGAGCTTGCCGAGGCGGTCGGCCGCTGGCAGTCCGACTACGACAACCAGGCGTGGTTCCGCCAGCTCCACCCCGAGGTGGGCACGGTCGAGGAGGACGGCATGCTCCACGCCATCGCACGGCTCAACGGTGTCCGCTTCCCCAGCATGCGCCGCTTGGCGGTCAAGTGGCTGCGGGGTCGCGACGGCTACGTCGCCCGACGCAAGCGAGGTGTCCACACGACCCCGGCTGCCGCGTTCTGTGCCGAGGTCGTCGCCCAGACGATGGTGCAGATGGGCGTGCTCCACGACGACCGGCGCGCCACGTGGTACGACCCCGGCAAGTTCTGGAGCGGTGACTACCTCCCGCTCCGGGACCGCTGGGAGCTGGGCAAGGAGATCGCCGTCAGTGCAGGCAGCCGGCGCGCCGGACCTTGAACATCCGGCTCGCGGTCACCTCGCCGTTGCGCACGGTGACCCGGGCCTTCACCCGGCCGTCCAGCTTGGCCATCCTGGCCGCCCGGCGCTCGACGACGAAGGGGGCAGCACGGTCGGTGCCGACCTTCTTCGGGCCGACGCGGAAGACCACGCGGTCGATCATGCCCGCGCCCCGACGCGCCTTGAACCGCACGACGCGAGCGCCCTTGGCGGTGTAGCAGGTCGACCTGGTCACGACCTTGTCGAGCGCGGCCTCGGCCTGGGCGAGCAGCGTCTCCTGCGAGACGGGCGCGGGAGCAGCGGGCGGTGCGGGCGAAGGCGCCGTGGTCGGGCTCGGCTCCGGCGACGGCAGCGGGAGCACTCCCGGCGCGATCGGGTGGATCGGGCTGGCGTCCCAGATGGGCTCGAGCACGCTGAGCACCTGGCCGGCCATCGCGGCCATGCCGGCGGTGGAGGGGTGGAGGGTGGCGCCGTCGCCGTAGGTGTTCAGCCCGCGGATCCACTGGTCGCCGGGGGCCGCGCACGCCGTGTGGTCAGCCGCACCGGGGATCTCGCGCATGTCCACGAACGGCACGCCCTGGGCGGTGGCGACCTCCTCGATCACGTCGGAGAGGGAGTCGATGACGCCCTGCAGGAAGTCGGCCTCAGCCGGGTCCAGGATCGGGAGCGTCGCGGGGCAACCGCCCGGGGGGAGGTAGGTGCCGTAGCCGACCGCGAGGACCACCGCGTCGGGTGCCCGGGTCTTCACCGCTTCGATGCCGGCGGTGAGGCTGGCGCGTGTCGCCTCGACCCGGGCCGCCACCGAGCCGTCGGGGTCGGCGCACACGGCGCCCACGCAGCTGAGGGCCAGGTCGATGAGGCCGACGTCGTTGCCGCCCATCATCCCGAACGTCACGAGCGTGGTGTCCGCGGTGACGGCGTCGAGCTGCGGCGGGTTGGCGCCCTGGGCGTTCGAGAAGTGGGTGGTCCTCGCGCCCGAGCAGCTCGCGTCGATGAACGACTGCACGTCGAGCTCGGTCGCGACGAGGGTCGGGAAGTTGTGGTCGCTGCGCGCGCACGCCTTGGGGCTGGGCTCGGGGCGCGGGTTGAGGATGCCGGGTCCGGCGACGAAGGAGTCGCCGAGGGCGACGTACCGCTCGCCCTCGGGTCCGTTGTCCCAGATCGGGACGTGTCCCGAGTCGGCCGCCTGGCCGGCGGGGATGGGGGCGAGCAACGACAGGCAGAGGGTGGCAGCGGCCGCACCGGCCGCGCTCAGGGTTCGACGCATCCGCGGACGCTAACAGCGACGCGACGGTGGCGTACCGCTTTTCCGTGTGACTGCACTCGTGTCGATGGGGTACCGCCCTGTCCCCCCGCCGCGGCCGTGATGACCGCGGGACCCTGCTTGAGAGGACGTCATGGACATCGAGGAAAGCTTCGAGAACGCATTCGACAGGATCGTGGGGTTCCTCCCGAACCTGCTCGCCTTCCTACTGATCCTTCTGGTCGGCTACATCATCGCCAAGATCGTCGCCGCCGTCGTGGGCAAGCTGCTCGACAAGGTCGGGCTCGACCGCCGCCTCAAGGAGTCCGACTCCGCCCGGCACGTCGACGCCGTCCTGCCCGGCGCATCCGTCTCGCGCGGCATCGCGGCCGTCGTCTTCTGGCTGATCTTCATCTTCTTCATCGTGACTGCTGTCGGAGCGCTCGGCATCGACACGGCCACCGAGTTCATGAACCGTGTACTGGCCTTCCTCCCCAACGTGATCGTGGCGTTGCTGATCTTCGTCATCGCCGCGCTGCTCTCCGGGGCCGTCGCCGGCATGGTCGCCAAGTTCATGGGAGACACCCCGACGGGCAAGGTCGTGGCGACCGTCGTGCCCGCACTCATCATGGTGATCGCGTTCTTCATGATCCTCGAGCAGCTCCAGATCGCTCCCGAGATCGTCCGCATCGCCTTTGCTGCCGTGATGTTCGCCCTCGCACTGGGCCTCGCCCTCGCCTTCGGGCTGGGCGGTCGCGACGTCGCCGCCCGCATGCTCGAGAACGCCGAGGCCAAGGCCGGCGACGCACGCCGTCAGGCCGAGCAGGACATGCGCACCGGCAAGGCTCGCGCCGAGAGCGAGTACGGCGACCACTCGTCGTCGTCGACCGCGGCCACCTCGACCGGCTCGGCCACGACCACCACGAGCGCGCCGACGTCGACGACCGACACCCCGGGCAGCGCGACCCAGCAGTTCCCGCCTGCCTGACCCTCCTCCCTGACGGACCGTCGGACGCCTTCGCGGGCGTCCGGCGGTCCGTCCGCGTGTGCGGTGGCGGTGCTAGCGGGCCAGCTCCCGGATGTAGCAGAGCATCCGGTAGTCCTCGCCCGGCTCGATGTTCACGAAGCCGTGGCGCTCGTAGAACCTTCGGGTGTCGGTGTCGACCTCGTCGACGTTGATGTGCATCTCGGCGCCGCCTCGCTCACGCACGATCCGCACGGCCTCGGTGAGCAGCGCCGTACCGATGCCTCGATCACGGAGCCACGGCACGACGTAGAGCTCTTCGAGCTGCGCGAGCCGACCGTCGTAGTAGGGCGTCGGGCGCAGGGTCAGGTAGGCGAAGCCCGTCCAGGCACCCTCGGAGCCGGCGAGCAGGACGAGCACGTCCTCCCGCTCCAGAAGCGCCCGGAACCGTCGGGCCAGGTCGGCCGCCGGCGGCCCGGCCGTCTCGAACTCGTCGTTGAAGTCCCGCAGCAGCTGGCCGACGACCTCCGCGTGGGAGGGACGGGCGACGAGTAGCGTCTCCATCCTCCGACCGTAGACCCGCTCTGGTCTCTCTGATCGTGCCAAGACATTCGACCCATGACCGAGGAAGCTCCTGACATGGCTGACGTGCTGCTCTACCACCACATCCAGGGCCTCACCGACGGGGTGCGCGCCTTCGCCGACGACCTGCGGCAGGCCGGACACACCGTCCACACACCCGACCTGTTCGACGGGCGCACGTTCGACAGCATCGAGGAAGGATTCGAGTTCGCCCGCCGCACGGGGCTCGACGAGGTACGCGAGCGTGGCGCCGCGGCAGCAGCGGATCTCGGTCCCGGGCTCGTCTACGCCGGCTTCTCCTTCGGCGTGACGATCGCCCAGCGGCTCGCACAGACGCGGCCCGGCGCGCGCGGGGCACTGCTCATGTACTCCTGCATCCCGGTCGCCGAGTTCGGACAGGCATGGCCGGAGGGCGTGCCGGTGCAGATCCACGGGAAGGAGGGCGACGAGTTCTTCGACGAGGACCTGCCGGCCGCCCGCGAGCTCGCCGCCTCCACGACGGCCGCCGAGCTGTTCGTCTATCCCGGCGACCAGCACCTGTTCGCCGACCCCTCGCTCGACGCCTACGACCCCGAGGCGGCCGGGCTGCTCATGGAGCGGGTGCGCGCCTTCCTAGCCTCGGTCTGATCGGCGTGCCCGGATCGGCCGGCGTCAGTGGCCGACCACCGCGACCTCGGGCTCGGTGATCTCGGCCGCGACGGAGACGACCAGCCCGCCGATCATGAACGCAGTGATCGCGGCGACCAGGACGGGAGTGGGCAGGGCCGGGATGAAGCGGCGGAGGCCGGCGGCCTCGCTGGCCTGGCCGTGGAACTCGTGGGTCAGGGCGTGGCCCTTGCCGCGGGCGAGCAGGTAGCGGTTGACGGGGTAGGCCGCGAAGAAGGCGACGGTCAGCGCCAGCATCATCGAGGCCCAGAAGACGGGATTGACCAGCCCGGCCTCCATCGCTCCGGGGATCACCGCCATGACGAGGTTGTCGACGACCTCCATCGTCGCGATGGACAGGGTGTCGGCCGCGAGGACGACGCTCAACGCGGCACCGATCCCGAGGCCGGCCTTGAGGAGGGGCAGCGTCGAGAGCAGGTAGCCGAAGAGGAACGCGAGGCCGACTGCCAGCGCGATCGTCCATCCCGTGCCCAGGCCGATCGCCGTGCCGATCATCAGGCCGAGGATCTCGCCGATCGCACAGCCGGTGAGGCAGTGGAGGGTGGCGCTGACCGCCATCGCGGCCGACGAACCGTGGGAGGTGCCGTGTTCCTGGGTGTGCTCCATGTGCTGGTGGTCCATGTGTGCAACATACCCCTAGGGGGTATGTAGGACAAGGGGTGCAGGAGGTCAAATGTCCTGTTTCTGTCGAGCGGCCCGACCAGCCAGGGCCTCGGCGGCTCGTCGTACGACATCAGCCTGCTCGGGATCGGCGGCCACCTCGTGCGGGACCTCGCCCCCCAGCAGCGCAGCCGGCTCGGTCAGCCACCCCCACACCCGCCACGGGTCCATGCGCGCGGCCAGCAGCGGACGGAGCACCGGCTCGAGCTCGGGCCGCAGCTCGCCGTCGGCCCTCAGCTGGAAGGCGGGTACGACGACCCGCTCGGCGTCGGTGACCACCAGCAGCGCGTGCTGGTCCCGCGCCTTGTGGACGGCGAACCGGGTCGCGTTGAGCGTCGTACCGCGCCGACGGGCCAGCCCTTGGTAGTCAAGCACCTCGCTGTCGAGCAGGCGCTCGCGCACCCGCGCCAGCCGGCGCAGCCGGACCAGCGCCAACGGCACGGCGTGGACCGGGTCATCGCCGTCCTGGTGGAGCAACCGGTCGAGGTCGTCGAGCTGGTCGGGGGTCAGTGGCTCGCCAGTGCCGGGGTCCGTCCACGACACATTTCCGTCCTCGCCGCGGGCGAAGGTGGGGAGCCCCGCGGGGCCGAGCTGCTCGGCGAGACCGAGTCGGTCGATCCAGTTGGCGAGGCCTGTCGCTGTGTCGTCCACGTGACCAATCTTCCACGGTTGGGCTAGACCACCCCCTAGTCTCTTGACATGGCCGAGCAGGTGGCAGCGGTCGGGAACATCCTGACCCATCTCGAACGAGGTGACTGGTCACGCCTGCGCCGCGACCTGTCCCCTGCCGTCCACTGGACGACTGCGGTCGAGGAGGAGCTGCACGGGATCGACGCCGTCCTGGAGTGCCTGGCCCGCGACCCGGTGCCCGGGCCTCCCGCCTACCACGAGGTGCGCGACGGCCTCGTGGTCCGTTGGATCGACAAGGTCGGCTGAGGCATGCAGCTCCAGGCCATCCTCCTGCCGCCACCCGAGGTGATCGACGGGGTTCTCACCGCTGCCAAGAGCGTCGCGATCGCCCGGCCGGCGGACGAGGAAGCCGCCGGCAAGGGTGTGGGCCGGCTCTTCAAGAAGGGCTCTCGCCTCCCGCCGCTGCCGCCGCTGGAGATCGTGCCCATCGCGACGCCGAGCGTGAAGGTCGTCCGGTTCGGCAACGTCACCAACGACGACGCCGAAAGGCTGGGCGAGGCCCTGGCCAAGGCCGCGGGCGAGTGGCGCGCGCTGAATCTCCACGTCGTCGGGATCCGGGTCGAGCAGACGTCCACCCAGTTCCTGCTGACCGCCGAGCTCGGCGGCGACACCGACCTGGCGTGGAGCCTCTTCCGCAGCGTTAACGACGTGGCCCGCACCCAGCGCTTCTTCCTCGACCGCCGCAGCTTCCAACCGGCCTTCGCCTTCGCGAGCATGACGATCGGCGGCGAGCCCAACCCGACCCAGCTGGCGACCGTGCCGGAGTTCGCCCTCGGCGACGCCGAGAGCTACACCGGGCCTCGCTGGCACGCCACCTACCTCGACCTCGTCAGCGTCCCCTTCGCCCCCAACGCCCCGCTGGAAGCGGTGAGCGAGATCCCGCTCGTCACCGACGACTGACTCACCCCTCGATCAGGACGCCCAAGCCGTCGAGTGTCCGCGCCAGCCCGAACTCCCAGGCACGATCTGCGTCCCAGGCACTCCCCTGCGCCTCTCCTGCTGCAGCACCCACACGGACGGCGAGCGGGAACTCCTCGGGGTCGAACACCCTGGCCAGAACCGGCTGGTTGGCAGCCCACCAGTCTGCGTCGCTCATGGCGGAGTCCGTGGTCACCCGCCGGGCGTCGTGGGTCGCCCGGCAGTGGGACTGGACGAAGCCGAGGAGGTGGCTGAGGGCAGCGTCGATGTCGACGTCGCCGAGGCCGGTGTCCACGAACGCCCCGAGCTCGTGCTCGTACTTCGCCATCAGCCCCGGCCCGAGCGGAGGCCGGCTGAGCGCGGCGACCTCGGTGAGCCAGGCTCGGGTGGTCAGCAGCTCGCGGTTGTCCGCGGCAACGGTCGCGGCGCGCTTGCGCCACGACTGCGTGGCCCGCCACGGCGTACGGCGCATGCGCTCGTAGCAGGCGTCGACCATGAGGTCGAGCAGCTCCGGCTTGCCCGGGACGTAGGTGTAGACCGACATCGCGGAGACGCCCACCCGGTCCGCCACGGCGCGCATGGTGACCGCCGCGAGGCCTTCCTCGTCGGCGATCTCGAGGGCGGAGTCCACGACCTGCATGACGCTGACAGATCGCGCCGGCCCCTTGCGCGGGGTGGTGGTTGCCGGCTCGTTCCACAGCAGGGCCAGGGTGCGGCTGGGCTCTCCGGCTCCGGTGCTGTTCGACGTCACGGCCGAATTCTTGCACGGCTTCGTTCTACGCTGTACGGTGTACGCCGTACAGAGTTCGATGATCTTGAGAGGGAACTGCATGCGCATCACCGAGACCGCCATCTCGCTCAACGTGCCTGACGTCGCGGCGTCCGCCGCTTGGGCCTCGAAGCACCTCGGCTTCAGCGAGGTCATGGCCGCCGAGGGATTCAGCTCGTTGGCCCACCCCGACGCCGGGTTCAACCTGATCTACCTCCGCACCGGCCTTCCGACGTTCAAGCCGTCGACGGCGGCGGGTCGCGCGGACGGCCTGCTGGTCGTCTTCACGGTCGAGGACGTCGACGCCGACTATGCCCAGCTGCAGGAGCAGGGGGTCGACATCGTGACGCCGATCGAGACCGAGCCGTGGGGCGAGCGCTACTTCCAGATGACCGACCCCAACGGCGTGGTCTACCAGCTCGTCCAGTGGGTCGAGCCCACTGATCCGCAGTACGCCGCGGGAGATGACGGATGAACGCCGGAGCGTCGAGGGTCGTGACGGCTAGCCGGCGCGGAGGGTGAGGACGATCGGGTCGCCCTCGGTGATGGCGACGGTGTGCTCGGAGTGGGCGGTGCGGCTGCCGTCCTTGCTGCGCAGCGTCCACCCGTCGGGGTCCATGACCAGCTGGTCGGTGCCGTGCATGAACCACGGCTCGATCGCGATCACCAGGCCGGGGCGCAGGCCGTAGCCGCGTCCGGGCCGGCCGGCGTTGGGGATGTGGGGGTCGCCGTGCATCGTGCGCCCGACACCGTGGCCGCCGAACTCGGTGTTGACCGAGAGTCCGGCCTCGGTCGCCACGGTCGAGATCGCGTGGGAGATGTCGCCCACCTTGTTGCCGGCGCGGGCCACGGCGATGGCGGCCTCGAGCGCCCGCTCGGTGACGGCGATCAGCTCGAGGTCCGCCTCGTCGGCCCGGCCCACCACCAGGCTCACCGCGGAGTCGGACACCCAGCCGTCGACGCTCGCGGCGAAGTCGAGGCTCAGCAGGTCCCCGTCGCGCAGGCGGTAGTCGTGCGGGCGACCGTGCAGGACTGCGTCGTTGACCGAGGTGCACAGGACGTTGCCGAACGGTCCACGACCGAACGACGGGGCGTAGTCGATGTAGCAGGACTCCGCCCCGCGCTCGCGGATCAGCTCGTGGGCGAAGGCGTCGAGCTCGAGCAGATTGACCCCCACCGCCGCCCGCTCCTTCAGGGCCGTGAGCGTCGACGCGACGAACTCGCCGGCAGCTCGCATCTGCTCGATCTCGGCGGGGGTGCGCAACTCGATCATGGTCCAAAGGCTAGTCCCGGGCCGGGCCGAACCACGCTTCCAGCGCCTCGCGCAGCCCGGCGTCGGACCCCTCGCCCACCCAGGCCACGTGGCCGTCCGGCCGGACGAGCACGGCGGTGGGCGCCGGCACGATCCCCAGCACCGGCAGCTCCCACGTGCCGTCGTACGACGCCCGCACCAGGTCGACGCGGTCGGCCCACCCGGCGAGGTCGAGACGCCCCTCGACACCGAGGTCGATGAGCAGCGGCCGGGCCGCGTGGAGGAAGGCGTAGGCACGGCGTGGCCCCTCGGGCGTGTCCAGGTCGACGTCGGGCATGCGCCTGCCGAGCAGCGGGTGGCCCGCCCCGAGGTCGTAGTGGACGTCCAGGCCCGAGAGCAGCCCCGTGACGTGACGTCTGGGTTCGTCGAAGGCGGCCAGCTCGCCCACCAGGTCGCGCACGGCGGCGATCCGGCTGTTGCCGCCCTGCAGGCCGGTCTGCGCCATCGTGTGCTGCAGCACGCGCGCGTCGGCCGGGTGTCGCTCGGCGTGGTAGGTGTCGAGCAGGGAGTCGGGGGACGTGCCGCGCACGACCTGGGCGAGCTTCCAGCCCAGGTTGACCGCGTCCTGAACCCCGAGCCCGATGCCCTGCCCGCCCGCAGGGAAGTGCACGTGGGCGGCATCGCCCGCGAGCAGCACGCGCTCGGTCCGGTAGGACTCCGCCTGGCGGGTGGCGTCGGTGAACCTCGAGACCCAGGTCGGGTCGTGGACCCCGAAGTCGGTGCCGAACACCGCGGTCAGGGCCGCGGACAGGTCCTCCAGCGTCGGTTCGGCCGCCGGGCCGACCCTGCCCTCTCCGACCACGACCCGCACAGTCCGCCCGTCCTCCATCAGGTGCAGCCCGTGGATGCCGCGCTCGTCGTGCCGAACGCCACTGGGGATCTCCTCGGCGACCTGGACCTCCGCGATGAGCGCGCTCCGGGTGGCCGACTCACCGGCGAAGACGATGCCGGCAGCACGTCGTACGACGCTGCGCCCGCCGTCGGCACCGACGAGGTAGCGGGCCGGCACCGGGGACCCTCCCTCGACGTGCACCCCGACCCCGCCGTCGTCCTGCTCGAACCCGGTGACCTCGACGCCGCGGCGGATCGGGACACCGAGCTCCTCGACCCAGCCCAGCAGGATCCGCTCGATGTGGTTCTGCCACAGGCCGAGCGTGTAGGGGTGGCGGGTCGGGAAGTCGGTGAGGTCGAGGGCGGTGGCGCCGAGGGCGAGGACCTGCACGGTCTGCCCCTCGTCGAGGAACCGCTCCACGATGCCGCGCTGGTCCAGGACCTCGAGGGTGCGGGCGTGGAAGCCGCCCGCCCGTGACCCGACCAGCTCCGCCGTCTCGCGCCGCTCCAGGACCAGCACGTCCACGCCGGCCAACGCCAGCTCCCCGGCCAGCATGAGTCCCGTCGGGCCGCCGCCCGCGATGACCACGTCGTGCATCTCGTCTCCCCCTCGGCAGGCCGGCAGGGTGCCGGTCGTCTCGCCAGCGGACGAGTGTGGGTCATGCCCGGGGCCTTGCCGCAAGCCCCGGGTCCGGCTATACCTTGGAAGTGGAGAGGCGGACCGGGGCACGCAGCGCGGCCCTGGCGCTCGTCGTCCTCGTCGCAGTCGGCTGCACCGTCGATCCCAGCCCCGAGGCCGCGCCCACCCCGACCTCGGACTCCGCGTCGACGACCGAGCCGACACCCAGCCCGGAACCCACGTCCTCGCCCTCCGAGAGCGCGAGCCCTCCGCCGCACCCGATCTCGATGGCGGCGCTGGCCGCGGCCGAGCTCACCGGCGGCGACCTGCGGCTCGGCCGGGTCCGCGAGCAGACGGCGAGCTTCACGTCGTACGACGTCACCTTCTCCTCGACGACCGCCGGCGCCGGCACGCGCCCGCTGACCATCAGCGGGGTGCTCAACGTCCCCCGTGGGCGCGGCCCGTTCCCCGCCGTCGTGCTGGCCCACGGCTACATCGACCCCGCCTACTACGTGCGCGGCCAGGGCATGACGCGCGAGCGCGGCTTCCTCGCCGACCGGGGGTTCGTGGCCCTGCACGTCGACTACCGCAACCACGCCGAGTCGAGCGACGACCCTCGCGTGAACACCGCCGTGCGCCTGGGCTACGCCGCCGACGTCGTCGCCGCGGTGCACGCGCTGCGGAAGTCGCCCGACGTGGGGGTCGACCCCGACCGGATCGCGCTGTTCGGTCGGTCGATGGGCGGCGGCGTCGTGCAGAAGGTGCTCGCCGCCGAGCCGGGACTCGTGGTCGCCGGCGTGGCCTGGGCGTCGGTGTCGAGCCTGGAGGCCGAGAACTTCCTGCACTTCAACGCCCGTGACGCCGCCGATGCAGAGCTGCGGGCCGAGCTGCGCGACCGCCACGGCCTCCCTGCGGAGGACCCGGAGTTCTGGCGGAACCTCTCGGTCCGTCCGGCCTTCGACGAGATCACCGAGCCGGTGCTGATGGTCCACGGCAGGTACGACGACACCTGCCCGCCCCGCTGGGCGCGCGCCACCCAGCGCGCCATGGTTGAGGCAGGCGTCGACTCCACCCTGGAGTGGTACGACGACGGGCACGCCTTCGGGCCCGCGTTCTTCGCGGCGATGGACCGCACGGTGCGGTTCCTGCGTGCGCGGATGGGCTGAGTAGCGCCGGCGCGGTCACCGCGGGGAAGGTGTGCGTTCCTGTGACAGGGTGACGCCTCGTGACGTGGGACTGGGAGCGCCTGAGCACCGTGCTGCGCCGCCTCAAGCTGCCGGCCGAGGAGTACGCCGTCGGCACCGTGGGTCACGGACTCTCCCGCGATCGTGCGTCGACCGCCGACCGGGTCGAGCTCCTCGTCACCGAGACGGGGTGGCGACGCCTCAAGGAGCGGGCCTGGCGCGAGGCGGCTGGAGGGAGCCTCCTGCGGCATCCGAAGGAGCGCTCCCTGACCGCTCGTCTCGTCCTGCTGGACAGCGTCCGTCACGAGGTCGTCGAGGTGGACGGGATCCCGGTCGTCGGTGTCGAGCCAGACGTCCCGGAGGAGCGCCGCCAGTCGTGGAGCGAGCGGACGGCCACGGCAACGTCCGGTGTCCTGCTCGCGATCGCCATCGGCGCGGTGGTCTACGGCTCGGTGTTCTTCTACCCCACGACCGAGCCCGCGACGATCTGGCAGCACCTCACGTTCCGGACCGAGAAGGTGGAGGCGACCGTCGAGGGTTGGAACGAGGGCAGCACCTGCACCGGCCTGCCGACCTACGACATCTCGCCGCGGATCGGTGTGACCCTCACCTGGACCGACGAGGGGCAGACGCGCTCGGGCTACTACACCGGCTGCGGCGCCTCGGTGGACAGCCCGCAGGACATCTGGGTCACCGCGGAGGGTGAGGTGGCGAGCCAGAGCTCACCCTGGGTCGACCACCTGTGGCCGGCGATCGTGGTCGGGATCGTGCCGTACGCCTTCGTCGTCTGGCCGGTCGTCGATCGCCTGCGAAGTCGCTGGTGGCGTCGACGCACCAGCCGAAGGTAAAGCTTCGACGGCTCTGCATCCACTGGTCTCCATCGGACAGAGAACCCGGTGATCGCACCTCGCGATCACTAGGAGAGGACGAGACCATGAGAATGTTCCGACGCCTGGCACTCACCCTGGCCCTGCCGCTCGCTGTCGTCGCACCCGCGGCGACCGCCTCGGCATCAGTGAGCGAGCCCTCGGGAACCCGCAGCCTCGCGGAGGTCCTGACGGCCGACGGCAACCAGTTCGACCGCAATGCCTACGACTACGACATCGTGACCGAGGCCGTCCTGGCCGTGATCGCCGCAGACACCGACGGCAACAGCCCGGTGCGTCTGCTGGCCGACGGAACCGTGCCGCTCACCGCCTTCATCCCCAACGACCGCGCCTTCCAGGTGCTCGTCAAGGACCTCACCGGACGCTGGGTGCGCGACGAGGCCGCGGTGTTCTCCGCCGTCGCCGGTCTGGGCATCGACACGGTCGAGAACGTCCTGCTCTACCACGTCGTCCCCGGGGCCACCCTCACCTCGCGTGACGCCGTCGGCGCCAACGGCGCCCAGCTCACCACGGCCCTCGGCCCCACCATCGGCGTGCGTGTGCTCAGCCGGTGGCTCCCGATCATCCAGCTCCGCGACCAGGACCCCAGCGACGTCGACCCCTTCGTCAACCCCTTCGCTCTCGACGTGAACCGCGGCAACGCGCAGATCGCGCACGGCATCACGTTCGTGCTGCGCCCGGCCGACCTCTGACCTGACCCACCTCGAGGCCCGGTCCGAGAGGCACCCCGACATCCAGGAACTGCGGCGGCGAGCCGACCTGCCCGCCGGGTCACGCTGCCGCAGTCGCCTCCTACCGTGCCGGGGTCGGTGACTCGCCCGTCATCTCGCGGGCGACTACCTCGGCTTCCCGTGGACCGACTCCGCCGCAGCCACCAAGCCACAACTGTGTGGTCATTGCACCCTCGGCGACGAGCCGGCGAACCTACACTGACGCGACCATGACAGCGAGCGGCGCGGCATCGTTCGAGGCGGCGGGGCCCCTCCAGTCCCACTACAAGGCTGTCGACTGGCAGGCGACGTCGTTGGGACCCGTCGAGGAATGGACACCGGCGTTGCTGGCCACGGTCGACCTCATGCTCAACACCAACTTCCCGATGGCAGTGCTCTGGGGCCCGGATTTCGTCGTGCTCTACAACCAGGGCTACACCGACCTGATCGGGGACAAGCACCCCAGCGCTCTCGGGAGTACAGCGGCACAAGTGTTCCCCGAGGCCATGGACTTCATCGGTCCCATGATGGAAGGGGTCCTGGCCGGTCGGGGCAACCACTGGTACGAGGACGCCGCCGTGCCGCTGCACCGCCGCGGATATCTCGAGGAGTGCTACTTCACCTTCTCCTACTCGCCCGTGAGTGGCGGGGGCGGTGAGGTGGAAGGGGTCCTGATCGTCGCCACCGAGACCTCCGTCCGCGTGGTGACGTCCCGCAGACAGACGCTGTTGGCGCACCTGCTGGAGCGGCTTGTCGGTGTGCGAGACCTCGACGAGCTTGCCGAGCAGACGTGCGCAGCGCTGCGCACCGACGCTGCCGATCTGCCTGTCGTCGACCTGTATCTCGACGGGGTCCGGGCCCGGTCGACAGGCTCCGACCTCTCCCTTGACCCGGTGCCGCCCGCCGGCGCCTCAGGCGAGCGCCTCGTCGCCGACACTCATGACGGCACCACGACTGTCTGGCTCCCCCTGGAGCGGCGCGAGGACGAGCCCTCACTCCCCTCCGACATCGAGAGCCCTCCCAGCGGGATGATGGTGGCGAGGTGCAGCGACCAGCTGCCCTTCACCCCCGGGTACGAGCTGTTTCTCCGGCTCGTGGCAGACGCGGTTGCGCACAGCATGAGTCGGCTGGCCGCTCGCGCCGCCGAAGTCGCCCTCCATGAGCAGGAACACGACTTCTCGACGGCACTGCAGCGCAGCCTGCTGAGCGCTCCACCCCAGTCCGACGACATTCGAGTAGCGGTGCGCTACGAGCCAGCGACTGCGGCGGCTCAAGTGGGGGGCGACTGGCACGACTGCTTCGTACTCCAGGACGGTGCGTTGGCGGTGACCATCGGTGACGTCGCGGGTCACGACCGGGACGCTGCGGCCGGTATGGCACAGGTCCGCAACATGCTGCGCGGTATCGCCTACACGCTGGAGGAGCCCCCCGCGGCCATGATGCGTGCGCTCGACAAGGCGATGGACGGGCTGGGCATGAACACCATCGCCACCGCCATCATGGGTCGCATAGATCGTGAGTCCACCGACGGCCGCCAGCGGCTGGTGCTGCGGTGGACCAACGCCGGGCATCCCCCGCCGGTGCTCATCAGCCCTGAGGGGGAGGTCGAGCTGCTGACCGGCACCCCTGACGTCCTCCTGGGAGTGCTGCCTGAGGGCGATCGCGTCGACCACGCACGAACCTTGGAACCAGGGTCCTCCGTGGTCTTCTACACCGACGGCCTCGTCGACAGACGTTCCCAGGACCTTGACCACGGCTTCGACTGGTTGACCCGCACCTTGTCGCATCACGCGGGCCAGGACCACGAGCAGTTGGCCGACACCCTCCTCGCCGAGCAGATGCCCGACAGCGATGACGACGTGGCCATTCTCGTCCTCCACGTGTCCTGACGACGCTCGGACAGACGGCTGTCGAGACGCAGGAAAGATTGACGAACTCCCCGCGGGGAACCTTGAGGAAGCGGGGTCAATCAGCAATCCCTCGTCAAAGTGCGACCGTCGGCCGTCCGGTCGTCACGGGTGTGCCCCGCGAGACGCTCCCGTCCCGGACAGTGCTCCGGACAGGGCCTACGGGAGGCGAGCATGCCTGTGCGGCCGTCTATCATCGGGGTTCCCGCGTGAGGATGGGCTATCGGTGAGCGCGTCCCGTTTCCCAGACCCCAGCGGAAGCGGGTACGTGCCGCGCCCTCACGGCACTGACCGCGTCCGCACTCGGTTCGTCAACCGGTACGTGCGCTGGCGTTGTGGGGCAAGGGTGTGAGCGGGTCAGGCCACCTGCAGCGATCGGATTGAGTTGCCGAAGGTGATCCGCTCGATCGCGTTGGTGACCCGGTGCGGGGCGGCGGCTCCGAGGGTGAGCAGCAGTGGCACGAAGTGGTCGGCGGTGGGGTGCGCGACGCCGGCGCCGGGTGCCTTGTGCTGGTAGTCGGTGAGCGCGTCGACGTCGCCGCGGGAGAGGGCGTCGGCAGCCCACTCGTCGAAGGCGGTGATGTGGCCGAGCAGCCGCGGGTCGCGCATCACGGCGAAGCTGTGGGTCATGAAGCCCGACCCGATCACCAGCACGCCCTCCTCGCGCAGGTGGCGCAGGCGCTCTCCCAGGGTGAGCAGCGCCACCGGGTCGAGGCTGGGCATGCTGAGCTGGATGACCGGGACGTCGGCGGCGGGGTACATCGCCATCAGCGGGATGAAGGCGCCGTGGTCGAGTCCGCGGTCGACCCAATGGTGCAGGGGCCTCGTGTCGGCCAGTGTCCCGGCCACCTGGTGGGCGAGAGCGGCCGCGTCGGGCGTGGCGTAGGGCAACGTGTAGTAGCGCGGGTGGAAGCCGCCGAAGTCGTAGTAGAGCGGTGTCCCGGCGGCGGAGCCGGAGATGGCCAGTGGTGCGTTGTCCCAGTGGGCGGAGACCACCACGATCGCCCGTGGCTCCGGCATCGACTGGCCCCAGGCGAAGAGGTCGGCGAGCCATTGCGGGTCGTCGAGGGTCGGCGGGGCTCCGTGGCTGACTAACAGCGCCGGCAGCGGCCCGTCGGACGGCTCCCAGGAACGCTGCGCGCGGGCCTGGAGAAGGGCCCGGGCCAGGAGGTCGTCGTACGCGCCGGCCGGGACGGCGGGGTTGAACGGGTCGGTGGTCACTGTGGTGTCACAGGGCCTGGGCGCCGACCGCAACCGTGGCAGCCAACGCGAGCAGGACTACGTTCGGCACGATCTTCTGCTTCTCGCCGCGGCGGAAGTGCACGACAGCGGCCAGCAGCATCGTGATCGCCAGGCCGATCGCAGCCAGGACCGCCAGGACAGGCGCGGTGCCGGTGGCAGCGGGCAGGATCAGGCCGAGGGCGCCAAGGATCGTTGACGCACTTCGAGTACCTCGTGTTGGCGATGCTCTCCGAGGCACCCGAGCACACGTTGCGGATGACGGCTCTGGCGGCCCGCACGAACGCCACCCTGCCTCGGCTCTCCCACGTCGTACGACGATTGGAGGACCGCGGCCTGGTGGCGCGGTTCGCCTGTCCCGATGACGCCCGCGCCACCAACGCGTTTCTGACTCCGGCGGGGTGGGACAAGATCCGCGATACTGCGCCCGGGCACGTTGCCAACGTCCGTGCGCACGTCCTGGACGCGCTAACCACTGAGCAGATCGATCACTTGTCCGCCATTGGCGACGCCATCTTGAGCAGATTGGACCCAGGCGGCAAGCTGACCTCCCGGCTGCCGCCGGGGCAGCAGCGTGGCTAGCCTTCGCGCGCGATGATCCGATCCGCGTTCGCGCCGACCCACTCCATCAGTGGCAGGAGGCGATCGTGGACCTCTTGTCCCGATTCGGTGAGGTTGTACTCGACGTGTGGTGGTACGACGGGCTGGGCGACGCGGCGTACCAGCCCGTCGGCCTCAAGTGTCCTGAGGGTCTGGGCGAGCATCTTTTCGCTGATGCCTTCGATGCGCCGGCGTAGTTCGCTCCAGCGCATCACGTCGACGCCGAGTGCCAGCAGCACCAGCACGCCCCATTTGCTGGTGACGTGATCCAGGAGGGTCCGGCTCGGGCACTGAGCCGGAAAGACGCCGTCCTGCTGGCTCGGAATCTCGATCAACCGTCTAGTACTAACCGTCACGCCAGTACCTTACCTGAAAGTGCGTACTGCGGATTGGGAAGTATCCACGCCGATCGCCAGTTCGAGTAGACGAAAGCATCCACCGAAAGGGAATCCATGTCTTACATCGTCATCGGCGCCACCGGCCACCTCGGCACACTGACTGTGGAATCGCTCCTCGAACGCGACATCGCGGCCACCAACATCGTGGCCGCCGGCCGCAACCCGGATAGGCTCGCGGCGCTGGCAGAACGCGGCGTAAGGACCCAGCGGATCGACCTGGATGATCCGACCAGCCTCGACGGCCTGTTCTCACCCGACGACACCGTGTTGCTGATCTCGGGCAACGAGATCGGTCGGCGAGTGGCACAGCACGGCCATGCGATCGACGCCGCGAAGTCCGCCGGCGTGAAGCGCATCGTCTACACGAGCGCGCCGAACGCCGACACCTCGGCCCTGGTCCTCGCCCCGGAGCACAAGGCCACCGAGGAGCTCATCGCTGCCTCCGGCCTGCCGGCCACGATCCTGCGCAACGGTTGGTACACCGAGAACTACCTCCAGGCCGTGGAGCAGGCGCGCCAGACCGGCACCCTGCTGACCAGCGTCGGGGATGGCCGCGTCGCCAGTGCCAGCCGACATGACTTCGCCGAGGCCGCCGCGGTCGCACTGATCGACGACACCACCACCGGCAAGACCTACGAGCTCTCGGGCGACGAGTCCTGGGACCAGCAGGAGCTCGCCGACGCCATCAGCAAGGCGATCGGCCGTGACGTCAACCTCGCGAACGTCACGTCCGAGGAGCACCAGCGCCTTCTTGTTGCCGCAGGTCTCGACGAAGGCACGGCCGGATTCGTCGTCGCGTTGGACGCCAACGCACGCGACGGCCTCCTCGGCGTCACCAACGGTGAACTGAGCACCCTAATCGGCCGCCCGACAACGCCGCTCATAGATGGACTGCGCGCAGCGGTCTGACGGCCGAACGCCCAGCGGGCGGGGCGCGCGTTTCGCCCGGTAGTGCACATGAGCGAATTTGAAGGCTCACCACTCCGACCTTTAGCGGATCGTCACGCGGAGCGTGACCACAAGCCGATAGACGCATCATCGCGGCATAGGACGTTCGCGTCGCAGGCTGCGGAGCTACGTCGAGCCGTGGGTTCAAACGGCGATGGGAGGAGTCCAGCGGCGACGAGTGCGGTGCGACAATTAGGACGGCCAGCCGATGAGCTGACGATGAGCGCGAGCGAGATGTTCTGCTGCCTTGTTCGCGGCCTCGTGGACTGGATAGCGGTTGACCGCTGCGTTGCGACGGATGAGCACCTCGCCTGTGTCGACGAGTGGATGGAACTCGTAGGCGAAGGACCCTTGGCTGCCGACTGGGAGGTACTGGCGTGCGTCGAGCGGTCGGGTGTTTCTGATGCTCACGAAGATGGACGGGGAGGGCGCGGTGGCGGCGGTGCTGCGGCGCGGTCGGATGGTTGCAGCGGCGACGTGGAGCAGCAGGTCGCGGCTGGTGGCGTCGGTGGCGATCTTGGCGACCCAAGCGTTCTCGAGTCTTCCGCGGCCGATGCGTGTGAGGTCTGCTGCGGTGATGTCGCCGATGAGATACGTGTTGAGACGGTGGAGGAGGAGGTGGGGTGCGAGCTCGGTGAGGAACTCGGTGAGTATGTCGCTCCATCGAGCTTGCACGGACTCGGGACTGGGTTGCGTTTCGGTCTTATAGACCTGCGTTGCGAGCGCGGGGTCGGCAAGGTCTTGTACGCCTCGGCTGAGGACGTCGCGGAAGACGCGGGCGAGGGGGAGGATGTCGCCGCCCTCGTCGGAGGAGGCGAGCGCGTCGAGGTATGCGCCCCGGTCTGAAGCGGCGCTGACGATCAGTGGCGGCATTCCGTTGCGGATGAGGACGAGGTTGGCGAGTAGTCGTGCGACTCGGCCGTTACCGTCGTGAAACGGGTGGATGTGGGTGAGCCAGGCGTGTGCGACGGCGGCACGCCAGAGCGGCGAAAGTTGCGTGTCGGCGAGCCAGGTGACGAGGTGGGACATGGCCGCCGGGGTGTCGGATGGCAGGAGCGGGATGTGGCTTGATCCGCCGATCTCGTTGGTGAAGGCCTTGTAGCTTCCGCCGCGTCGGTCGCCGACGAGGATGAGTTCGTGCAACTCGCGGATGTCGCTGCCGGTGAGAGGCCTGGTCGGGTCGGCGCAGAAGTGTTCGGCGAGTAGTCGTGCCGCGCCGAGGCCGACGACGTCTCTGATCTTCGGCTCGGCGTTGAGGCAGCGCTCGATGGCGCGTTCGGCCGCCCACACGCCGGTCGTCGCCCGCAGCAGGTCGTGGTCGTGCAGGACCTGGTCGGTGGTGGCGAGGTCTGGTCCGAGGCCTTCGATCTTGTTGCTTTCGTAGATCTCGGTCGAGCGGGCGATGCGCTTGAGGCGTGCGGTTCGGGTTGTCGCTATCCGGCTCTGTTCACGTTGCGCACGGAGGGACAGCGCTGCCACGCGTGGGAGGAAGTTAGTGGTGAGGTAGGTGGCTTGCTCGTCCGGGAGGGAGTAGTGAACCGCCCCGGCGTTTCCGGAGGCTGGTTTTGGTGGCTCAGCCGGTCGGCGTGAGCTGGTTTCTTGCAGCGTAGTGAAGTTCTTCGGCCTCGACGGAGGTCAGGTCGTCGATGGCCTCGTGCGGGCGCTCGTTGTTGAAGAAGTCGACCCAGTTGAGGGTCTCGAGTTCGACGTGCTCGACTCCGCGCCAGGGTCCTTCGGGTCGGATGAGCTCGGCCTTGTAGAGCCCGATCTGGGACTCGGCGAGCGCGTTGTCGTATGCGTCCCCAACCGACCCGACGGACGGGTCGACGCCCTCATCGACGAGCCGTTCGGTGAAGGCGAAGCTGACGTACTGCGACCCGGCGTCGGTGTGTGGACCAGCCCGGACAGGTCGGTGATGCCGGCCTGCTGACGGGTCCAGATCGCGTGCTCGAGGGTGTCGAGGACCAGGTCGGTCGTCATCCTCGTCGCTGCCCGCCAGCCCACGATGCGTCGGGAGAAGACGTCGAAGATGAACGCGACGTAGACCGTGCCGGACCAGGTCGCGACGTAGGTGAAGTCAGCGACCCACAGCTGGTTCGGACGCGCGGCCCAGAACTGCCGGTCCACCCGATCCAGTGGCCGCTCGGCCGCGGGGTCGGCGATGGTGGTTCGGACCTTCTTCAGTCGTAGCGCACCTTCCCAGCCCTGCTGACGGTAGAGCCGCTCGACCGTGCACCTGGCGACGTCGTGGCCCTGCCGGCGTAGGTGGAGCCACATCTTGCGTGACCCGAACCGTGCCAGCAGCCGTTGCCGGCTGCGCTCGGCCGCGATCACTGCAACGATCTCGGCGTCGCGCCGCTCGCGTCGAGACGGTCGCCTGGACCTGGCTTCGTAGTAGGTCGACGGGGCGATCTTGATCCCGTGCTCGGTGAGCACGCGGCAGATCGGCTCGATCCCGTAGTCGGCCTTGTTGGTGTCGATGAAGTCGATCAGTACCTGTTGGGGCGGTCGAGCTCCGCCGCGAAGAAAGCCGAGGCGCCCTTCAAGATCTCGTTCGCTCGACGCAGCTCAGCGTTCTCCCGCTTCAGCGCCTTGATCTCGGCCAGCTCCTCGCTGGTCTTCCCAGCCCGGACACCGCCGTCGATCTCGGCCTGCCGGACCCACTTGCGCACCGACTCGGTCGAGGTGATCCCGAGCTTCGCCGCGATCGACCTAATCGCTGCCGCCTCGTGCGGATAGTCCGCACGCGACTCCATCACCATCCGCACCGCGCGCTCACGCAGCTCGGGCGGGTACTTCGAGGGACGTGCCATGAGAGTGATCCTTCCAACGAATCGGCTCTCCGGACATCCCGGGGCGGTTCAAGGAGTTCGTCCAGCGGCAACAGTGCTGGATCTTGCACGACCAGCGGCCCATTCTTGGTCGCAGCGACGATGCGTGGGGGATGTTGCTCCTCATCAGGACGGGCTGCTGGGAGTGGGACAGTCGTGCCCCACCTCGGCCGGGGGCGACGGTGTGCCTGACCCATCGTTCACGCTCAGTGCGGGTGGGCAGGCCGTGGCAGAGGCCCACCCACCCTCGATGCGCGGTCGGCTAGCGGGCATGTTCGCTCAGCGCCGTCCCCTGATAGAGAACGTAGCGAGCGGTCGCCTGGTCGCGTCCGCCTCACGGCACCGCCTGAGTCGCCGTGACGTGCTGGACGACCCGAGGTCGCCCCACCCGTCGGCGAAGTGGCAGGATTGCGCATAGGGCACTCCCGTATTTCCTTGATACTCCGGGAAGTGCCTATGAGAGCGCCTCGACGTCACTCGGGGCGCTCTCGCACTTTCCCATCCTTCTCAGATCCTGCCACCGGATCGCCTGGACTTCAAGTCTTTTCTCAACAGGCAGCCGGGCACTCGACCGGCTTGGCGTCGTCCACCCAAGGACGCATACGCCCTGTCAAGCGTGCCACAGAGGTCGTTCGAGCCATCGGACCATAGGGTATTCCGTGCCGAAGGGGCTATTTTCCAAACATCTATGCAGGTAGCACGTAGAATTGCGAGGATGCCCAGCCTGGAGACGCTCATGGATCAGTTCGTTGGTGAAGTCGCGCGCTCCTGCGCGTGGCCTCGTTGCCAGGAGCGCGCAAGCCAGCGGATTCTTCGCCTGCATCTGGGTGACAACGCGAAGCAAGGACGCCCACGGCTGTACTGCAGTGAGTCCTGCCGGATCGCTGCGCAGAAGCGTCGCCGAACGCTGCGGGCCGCCTTGGACAAGATCGACGACGCACTCGCGACAGGGCGACACCGCGTTCCTCGTTCGCAGGTAGCCCGCTGGCGAGACCTCATCGAGTGGGAACTGGCCGCACTAGAGGTGGCCGCGATCCCAAGGCCCCCAGACCACGCGTAGTCGGTCGACGCTTGGACTCCGTGAGTCGGCCGCTCAGAGTCGGTCGATCCAAGTCTCCTCGTCGCGGTTGTCCCACGCGCTGCCGGTGCTGGCCTCGGTGGTGGTCCTGCGGGCAGACAGTTTCTCGTCAATGGTGCGTGCTTCGACGATCGTGAGGTCTCGAAGCGAGGCGACCGAACGTCCTGCGAGTTCCTCGATAAGCGCCTGTCGTTCTCCCATGGCGACAAGGCCAAGAGCGTCGAGGCCCTTGCGTAGACGGTCAATCTGCCAGTCAGGGAGCGTTTCTCCGGCCGACGGGGTGGGCCGCTGCGGTAGCGGGCGGGGGTCGCCGAACAGTGCTCCGTCCTCGTGCATGCCGAGGATTCTAGATGTCCAAGGTTGGTAGTCGTGCGTGCTCAATGGAGGAGTTCGGGCCTGCGCACTCGGCTAGCCGTTAGAGAGACAGCGCCGCTGTGGCGAGGCTAGACGCAACGTCGTCCGAGGAGACGACCCACAATGCTCTGCCCTCCGACGGACGGGTCACGTAGCCGCCTTCGGGTGGAGCAACCAGCCACCCGGACGCGGGCCAATTCGTGTACGCGGGCCGATCCCGAAGATAGCCCAGCAACTGGGAGAAGCCGCTGCCGAGATACTCCGACGCACTGGACGCCTTCAATTCAAGGACGACGGTCCTGACGGTCGTCCCTTGTTTCAGCAGTTCCACTGTGATGTCGGGTCGGTTTGTGGCCTTGACCCCGTAGTAGGTCGCCGCCTCCCGAAGTTCGGACTTCTCCTTCGTGTCCGGCCACGCCTGATACCAGATACGGACCTCCCGCCCTTCAGGCAAGCGGTGATGTGAGAACTGCCTAGCGTCGAAGTTCGCTCTCCGATGAACGCGCTCCCCAACCCGGTCCAACTCGCAGCAGAGTCGCATCAGTACGCCGATCTCGAACAACTTCCAATCCTGCGTGGGTTCAAAGAACCTGTTGCACAACGCGTCCACCTGGGTCTGAGGACTGGGGTTGTTCAAAACCGCGCGCAGTTGGCGTGCCGTATCGGTGACGCGCGTGCGGTAGAACCCGAGCCGATCAGCGGCGAGCCGTTGGTAGACGGTGTCCCCCGGCCACTTGGCGGGAACGGCTTCAAGCCACGCCGTCCGCTTGCTGGAACGCACCCGCGCTTCTGCTTCCCGTATCTCCTGTGCCCAAGCAGGCAGGGACCCCTCGTGGCTCGGAAGGGCGACCTGGGCGCGGTCCTGCAGTGTCGCGAGCACCCAGGCAAGCGCCTGGTTCTCGGGCAGATCGAACATTCGGTTCGCCGGGCGAGTGACCCACTCGCCGCCCGCCGGGTTAGCCGTGGCTTGATGGCGGACGGTAGCGGCCCAGTCGATTCCTGATGTGACGGTCCGGCCCGCAATCCGTGGACGGATGGACTCTGTCACGGGCCGTCGGATGCCGTTTGGGAGGTCAGCAATGAAGGCCCGCGTCTCATCGGAGAGCATCAGATGGACAGCGAGCGCGCGGTTGAGGGAGGCAGGGGGTATGTCAAGTAGATCGCTCGTCGCGGCAACCGGATCGGCGCGTTCGCGGGTTTCGCTTGAGAGGAATGCCGGAAGGTATGCCTTTACCTCTCCGACGAGTGTCTCTCGAAGACCGGACGACATGCTGGTGTCGATGTGGCTCACTGCAACGCGACGTCCTTCAAGGCGCTCCGCAGCAGCGCGAACTCTTCGTCGTTGACCTTCGGCAGTACGGCCCGCAGTGACTTGGCGAGTTGCTCACCGGACGGCTCCGGCTGGCCCTCGTATTGAGGCACGACGAAGAGTCGGACTGCGGTGAGAAACGCTGTCTCGATGTCTTCGAACGCCTCTGAGTCGGAGGAGGTCTTCGCGATGCCCTGCGCGACGAAGGATGCGATGTCGGCGCTGATGGCAGGACCGATTTGCACGGGTCCCCTTGCCAATCCCATGCCCGCGTCGACCAGGCTGTCATAGCCCGTGATGCCTGCCGCGTCGTACCAGTGCTTCAGGAGGGCACGGTAGTCGCCGTCTTCCGGCAGAGGGACGTCGATCACTGCGAACCGGCGCAGGAATGCGAACGAGAGTCGGAACAGGCTGGCTTTGTCGGACACGTTGAGTGTCCCGATAAGCCGCCACGAGGGGGTGAGCGGGTAGATGTTGGCCTTGTCCTCGACCTTGTCGGTCCATTTGATTGTCACGGGACCGTCGGTGGTTTGGTACGGGAGGACGGAGGTCCGGCCCGCCGCGTCGTCACCGCCGGACAGGACCGTGAACAGTGGTCCGAAGGCTTTGTCGATGTCGGCTCGGTTGACCTCGTCAATGATCAGCCAACCGGCGTTACGCAGTGAACGGAGCACCACACCGGGTGTGAACCGGAGGCCCTTTTCGTCTGGCAGATATCCGCCGATGGTGTCAAACGTCGTCCAGTCAGCCGTAGCGGTGGTGACGTCGTAGTTCAGCCCGACGACCGCTCTGCACAGGGCCTCGGCGAGGGTTGTCTTCCCTGTGCCGGGAGGCCCTCCCAGGAGCAGGTGCTTGCCTGCCCGCAACGCCGTAACGGCAGCGGCGACGACCTCGCGCTGGATCTTGAAGCCGTTGGGTAGTTCTGCGAGCACGGCTTCGACAGTGAGCCCCGCGATGTTAACTGTGTCCGCCGGAGGGGCCGTGGTTGGCGACGATGCCGCATCGCCTTCGGACGGTGTCACTGGGGCTCGGCTGAGCAGTGGCAGCGCGGAGTTGATGGTCTGGAGGATCTTCGTGAATGGGTAGAAGGACGCGTAGTCATCTACCGCCACCACCACCGATTGGTCCTGGAGCGCGACGACCACCTTCTCAAGTGCCTGGATCGCCGGTTCGGGAACGAATACATCGCTCGCAGTCGCGCGGGCTTGCGCGTCGACGAGGATGGTCAGGGCCTCGCCGGGCGAGTGCGCGATCGGCTGGCCTTTCACCACCAGGTCCCCGCTCTGGTTAGCGGTGGCCGTGCCGACCATCGCGGCGTTCGTGAACATGAACACCCCGTCGCCAGGAAGCGGAGCACGTCCGTGATCAGTCAGCAGTTGCGTCGCATCGTTGACGTTCTGCGTCTGCACTAGCGAGAAGCGGCGGAAGACCAATGCGTCGTCTCGGTCCTTCGCTCCAGCGGCGAGGACCAGGCTAGCGAGCGGTGATGACGTCTCCATCATCGCCTTCGGGGGTGTCGTAAGTTGGAACGCCGCTGCGATCGGGTCGTCAAGCCCGCGAAGCCTGAGAAACTCCGCGACGCTCAGCGGCTGCTCCAGGTCGGCCGTGTCGCAGAGAACGGTCACCACCGGATCGCCGTCTTGATTCCCCTCACGGGCAGCATGAGTCACGCGAAGGATGAAGGCGACACCGTCGGAGTCGCCGCCGCTGTGCACGAGTGGGACGATCCTGTCACCTACGGAGACGAGCCGCAGGGTGTCGGCTCTTGGCGTCCCGTCTTTGAAGGTGAGTTTCCCATCCATCACGGGCGCAGCCACGAGCAGGGCATAGTCGGTCACGGAGTCAAGTTACCCGGGGGGCAGGGCGCGCCGAGGCCAAAAGTGTCGGTGCCACGACATACCGTTTGATTCATGACTCGCCGCACAACGCCTCCCGACTGGGTCGCGCTGTCGTCACCGAGACTCAATCGACCACTCGTCCCTTCGGTCGAGCGCATCGCGAAGCCCATTCGGGATTACGCAGAGACGTTGGCCCAGGCCGTTAGCCACGACCGGTTCGAGGACCTGTACGCACCTGACCGCCAGGGACTCGGGTTCACGCTCCAACCCGATGAGCGAGGACGGCGCACCGCATGGGCACTCATCGGTCAGTGGCTCGTCGCCTACAGCGTTGGTCATCCCACAGCAGCCGCGGGCTTGGCCGCCGCGCACGAATGGTTCTGGAACGGCAACGACATCGCGGACACGATCGCGGTCCCCAACGCGGTCGTACCGCTTCCGCCGGACACTCCCGCTGTGGAGGTCCGCGCGCTCCTGCCTTACTTACTCGACTCGATGGCTGCGGCAACTCGTCGCGACGTGCTCAACGCTCGCAGCACCGTCGAGCAGCGCGCAATCCGCAAGAAGGCCGGGGTCTACTACACACCTGGGGACGTTGCGCACCTGATGGTTGACCGTGCGCTATCGGCAACGACCCAGGACCATGAACTGTGGCTGGACCCGGCACACGGCAGCGGGGTGTTCCTGCGCGCCGTCTTGTCCGCGTGCCTCGACGACGGTGTTCGCGACTGCCTGTACGGGGTCGATCTCGACCCGATGGCTGCGGAGACCACGTCATTCGTTCTGACCAGCGAAGACCTGCATCTCCGCACCCAAGGATCAGCACCGTGGCACCGCTGGCATCACTTTAGGCGCAACCTTGCGACTGGGGACGCGCTCCTCATCGACGCGGCCCACATCCGTCATCCTCCCGACTGGGAGAAACCGACTCTCCATGAGCCTGGCCGTCCCCTGGGATACCGGGACCCGTGGAGGCTCGAAGCCGCGTTCCCCGAGATCGCGGGGCGGGGGTTCAGTCGGGTCGTCGCGAATCCGCCATACGCTGCACTGCAGCCCACAGCAAGCACGTTCCACATCCCGTCACTGCATCCCGTGACTGGGGCTTCAACTGCCGCCGACATTTCGCCGATATTCGTCGAACTAGCGGCGGCGGTACTGACCGACGACGGTGCCCTTGCAGTGGTCACACCGCTCTCGGAGGTGACCTCCACGCGTGCTCCGTTTCCCCAACTGCGACAGCATCTGGCAGCGATGCCGGGATCGGTCGAGTTTCTGGCATTTGACCGCGTGCCGGACGCGCTGTTCGGCGATGACATCAAGACCAGGAACGCCATCATCCACGTCGACAAGGCCGCGACTCCAGGAATCGCAGTGAGCCCGCTGTACCGATGGACCAGCAAGACTCGTCATCGTGCCCTCGCGGAGATTCCGACCGTTCCGGTAGCCGACGTTCCCGGTGTCCCTGTCTCGTTGCCGAAGGTCAGCACCGATTGGGAGCACGACCTCTACCTCGCGTGTCTGCGGCACACGCGACGCGTCGACTCGTGGCTCACGCGGAGAACCGCCCAGCCTCTCGACCGGATTCAGCGTCCGGCAGCACACGCAACGTCGGACGTGGTCGCGGTCGCGCCGACGGCGTACAACTTCCTCGGTGTCACCCGCGACCCATATCGCGCGGTGACCGACGGACACGACTCCAAGAACCCTCTGTCTATTCTGCAATTTCGAAGCGAAGCACATGCTTCCGCTGCATACGCCGTGCTCTGCAGCCGCGTCGCCTTCTGGCTGTGGCACGTAACTGGCGATGGGTTCCATGTCACGACTACGCTTACCCGGCTCTGTCCGGTGCCGAACGAAGCGGGTGCGGTCTTCAACGCTCTCGTTGAACTCGGGGACAGGCTCTGGAAGGAAGCCCTGCAACAACCCGCCGTGTCGACGAATCGCGGCCGCACCACCGTGACATATCCAACCTGGGGACACGGCGACCTGCTCGACAGCATCGATGAGCAGGTTCTCAGCCTCGTCGGCTGTCCAAGTACGACATCATTGGCCGATTGGCATGAGTCTCTGGTCGTCGTCGACCCAGACTCTGACCGACGTAACATCATTCGAAGGAACACCCTGTGACGCTTGTTGTAACCCGTGAGCAGCGCGACGCTAGCGCGATCACCAAGGAAGAGTGGCGCGAGTACACCAAGACCGTCTGGAGCATCGCGAACACCTCGGATAGCGACCACCCGGCTGTGTTCCCGCCGGAACTTCCCAAGCGACTCATCAAGATGTTCTCGTTTGTCGATGAGACCGTGCTCGACCCCTTTGGAGGTACTGGCACAACCGGTCGGGTAGCAGCAGAACTCGGTCGCCGTGGCGTCTGCATCGACCAGTCGTCCGTCTACGTGGACCGCATGCTCCGCGACAAGGCAGCCCTGAACGGCTCCGGACATCTGTTCGAGCCCACCTTGGGAGATGCGCGCAGGATCGACCTCCCCGACGATTCGGTCGGCCTGGCGGTGACCTCTCCGCCGTACTGGAACAAGGCTGACTACGGCGACGGCGAGAGCAACTTGGGCAACGTTGAGGGCTACCTGGAGTTCATTGAGTCCCTGCGCCCCGCTTTTGCGGAGGTTTTTCGTGCGCTTGCGCCCGGTCGCAAGTTCTGCGTCAATACCGCGAATGTCAACCAGCACACTGAACACGGCCTGTTGACATTCCCGCTCGCTACTGACCTCGTCATCCTCCTCCGCGAACTCGGGTTCGTTCTTGTAAACGAAATCATCTGGAACAAAGACGGGACAGGGGGAAAGTGGGGGTCAGCGAACGGGCAGCGGCCCATCTTCGGGTCGTACCCTTACCCGCCGAACCTGTTGTTCAAGAATGTGCACGAATACATCATTATCGCGGCCAAGCCGCCGACTAAGAAGTCGACCGGCAAGACCGTCCTGCCGTACGACAACATCATGCGCTTGCCGCAGAAGGTGTAGTGATGACCGCCCTGAAGATGCCTGCATTGCTGACCGGTACTGAACCGGCCCTTGTTGCCGAGGTGCCCGGGGCCGGAGGGCGTTGGAGTCAGGTTCACTTCAACGTTCAGGTGACCCGCAGGTTCTTCGGGCTCACGGAAGGCTCCACGCGCTCCATCACTCTTGAACGGATCGGCAGCACTGGCACCGTTGTGGCACGAATCGCTTCACGACTCGTCATGCCCGAAAGCAACCGAAACTCCCGCATCGAGTTCGACTTTCATCCGCTGCCGAAATACCCGAGCAAGGACACCAAGCCGATCGTAGTGGTGATTGACGCAGGAAACCTCACATACCGCTATCGGCTACTCATGCCTAGTGACAGTGGCTATCAGCCGATGAGGGACCTGCTAGCGGCTGGCCCGTCCGAAGGCCGAGGCGTGAACCGCCGAATCGTCACACTCGATGAGGTCGAGGGCTTCTGGCCTCAGGCCATGCTTCGTGGCGGCCTCTGACTCAGCACCGGTCCTGGTGACCACAACATTATCCGCCGAGGAAACGTGCCACCCAGCGCTTCATCTGCTGTGGGGGATTGGTGACCACGAGGTCAGCGCGTCGCGGCATCGACTCGCGAACGTAGGCCAAGAAGTCCGGTTCATGGAAATGCCGCTGGACTCATGGCCGAACTCTTGAATCGACGTCGTTGATCGTGGCCGGTTCGAGACTGCCTTCGGGGCACTCCCCTTCCGCTCACCCGGCTCGACGATCAATACTGTCAACGTCCGTGAAGGCCCTGGTGCGCGGTGATCAGGTGGACCGGGCCACCGGGCGGGATGGTCGCGAGGGGTGTTGACAGGCTCCTCGACCCAGCCCGAGCAGGTCTGGTTCGCGGTGAACAGGCGAACCAGAGGTTGACGATGTGGCCCGAGCCGTGTTGCAGACGGCTCGGGCCACAGCCACGCCGAGGGTGGCGTGATCCCTTGCGGGTCCCAAGCCGCACCGAGACCTGGGGCGTTGTCCCGTTGCGAGAGAAGTTGCTCGCAGGGTCTCATCCCTCGTTGAGTTCCTCGGCGACCTCGGCTGCTGTTACGCGGCGACCAATCGTGAGCGTGGGCAATCCGCTCACCGCGTCCACGGAAACCGTGGACTGCTCCCTGAGCCCGAGCAAGCCCCTGTTGATGAGGTCGGCGAGCGTGTCCGAGAGCGACTCGCCACGGTTCGAGGACAACCGCGTGGCACGTTCATACACCCCTTGGGGCAGGTCCACGATCGTCCTCATGGTTCGCATTTTGCCTGCATCGAAGTGATCCACGCTAGACATGAACGAGGTCTCGCCGACGACGGCGGCCCTCGGCCCGGCACGAAACGGTCACGTCGGCTGGTGAACAGGCGGACCGGCGATCGACGGCGTGGCCCGAGCCGTACTGACAGACGACTCGGGCCACAGTCGCCTCGGCTCGCTACTCGGTGAGGCCGAGTTCGTTCTGTAAGGACGTCAGGTGATGCATCGCTGCGCGGCTGCGCCGTCGTTCGGCCTGCTGAAAGTGCGGATGGATGAGACCCGGATTCGCTGGTCTCCCGGTCGGCCGGTTTCGGTGAGCAGGCCCTGGTTGACCAGTGCGCGCACCTGCTCGCGACTCAGTCCGAGCATCGTGGCCGCCTCAGCCAGCGTGGCCGTGGCATGCGGGAACGCGGCCTCACTCGACTGTCGTTGGTGGTCCATCCCACCCCCCTCGCCTGCGCCAAGGACGTTACCCGCCCCCGACGGGAGGCGCTTGGTCGTTTACCCGTCGGCGCGCCCTGCGTCCGCGCTCTATGCACGCGGTGTGGCTGTTAGCGGCCGTTGCTGCGCAGCGCGTGTATGAGCCGCGCGGCTAGATCACGGGCAACCTCGTGCAGGTGCGGGGCGAGCGAGGTGGTGGCGATCTGGTCGGCTGGTCCGGCCCGCAGAGCGCTGTCTCTCCCGAATCCCATGTGCCCGGAGTTGCGGTTCCCGACGGTTTGCGGGTCGCCCACGACGACCGTGTCGGCGGGGTCGATGGCAGCCGCTGTGGTGATGCTGGCTGCTTCGGGCAGGTACGGGGTGAGGTGGCGCAGGAGGACGGTCAGGCGCTGGATCAGGTCGGCCTCGTTGACCAGGGAGCCGAGCATGTCGCGCGGAAGGGCTTGGAAGGCGCTCAGGGTGCCGTCGCGTCGGGTGTAGACACCGGCGAAGGGGTCGGTGCTCGCTTCGTTCCAGCCGCTGCGGTGGTTGGGGTCATTGCGGATAGCCCAGGCGTTGTCGGTGTCGGCGTTGATGTCGAGCGCGTCGCCGTGCCCGAAGAAGCCCTGCTGGCGGGCATCGGTTGCCAGCCGGGTAGCCAGGTCGCCCAGTGTTGCGACCGGACGCAGGATGGTCTGCTCGATCGGCACGACGTGCACTTCGAGGACGGCGATGTGGTCTCTCGGCTGCGGCAGCGTTGCCTGCTCACGACGCCACGGCACCTCCACCGCACGGGAGAGTGACTGCTGCGCGAATGGCGGCGCTGGTTCCCGGTGGCCTTGGAGCGCCTTGGTGACCGCGACACCGAGTTCGGCGTTGTCGGCGAACTCGGTCCAGAAGCGGCCCTCCTGGTAGTTCCCCACGCGGGACAGGAACGCCTCCTGCGCCGAGTCGGGGGTGATGTCGCGCTTCTTGAACACGTAGATGGGCAGCCCGCGCCCGGCTGCGGTGTTGAACTCCTCCTCGGTGGCGGACAGGCGAGAGTCATCCATCTCGCCGCCGTAGGTGGGGCCGAGCAGCAGCAGGTACACGTCGGCTTCCTGAACCCCGCCAAGGCAGGCTCCCCTGCTGGTCAGATCCTGGGCCCCGAAGTCCTCGAACCGCAGTGGCTGGTGACCGAGCGCTCGGACTAGGTCCGGAAGGTAATCCCGCTCGGCTTCGAGTCCACGCCGGACAGACGAGATGAACACCTTCATGGGGCCTCCAATCCGCAAAGCAGGGTGACGGCACCCTGCCGTTTCCACTCGGGCAGGTTCCGATGCAGGGAACCCTCGGCCATCTTGGTGAGGTCGTCTCCGTCGACGCGCCACAGGCAGCGGCACTGCTCGCACAGGATGTCGCCGGACCCGTCCTTGGGTACACCGCCGTGGTTGTCATGGTCGCACCGCAGGAAGTCGGGCACTCCGATGCGCACCGGGACGCACATCATGACGGAGTAGCCACACCTTCGGCATTCAAGACGACACTTCACCGCTTGCGGGTTCTTGCTCATCTCAACCCCCGTTGATCGGCTATCGGGACGGCCACGCGGGACGCGCTGGTCTAGTCAGAAGGTAAGTCGGGGCACCGACAACTGGTTGACCGAACATCACCGTTGCGGGTGCTCGATCAACGCCAGCCGTCGGGATTTGGTCAGTTGCCAAGACGCGACCGGACCGAGTTTGGGACGGCGTCCCAAGATCCCCCGGTCACCCCAAATCGACGGACGTCGGCAGGTCTCGGAGGAACTCAGCACCGCGCGATCTGAAACGAAACAGTCTCTGTTTCATCTGTCCGCGAGATTCGCACTCAGCCCTGCGCCATGTCGACGAAGCGGGAGTAGTGGCCCTGGAAGGCGACGGTGAGGTCGCGGGTGGGGCCGTTGCGGTGCTTGGCGACGATGAGGTCGGCCTCGCCGGGGCGGGTCGACTCCTTCTCGTAGACGTCGTCGCGGTGGAGGAGGATCACCATGTCGGCGTCCTGCTCGAGCGAGCCGGACTCGCGCAGGTCGGACATCATCGGCCGCTTGTCGCCGCGCTGCTCGGGGCCACGGTTGAGCTGGGAGAGCGCGATGACCGGGAGCTCGAGCTCCTTGGCGAGGAGCTTGATGTTGCGGGAGAACTCCGAGACCTCGAGCTGGCGGCTCTCGACCTTGCGCCCCGAGGTCATCAGCTGCATGTAGTCGATGACGATGAGCTTGAGGTCGTGGCGCTGCTTGAGCCGGCGCGCCTTGGCCCGGATCTCCATCATCGTCATGTTCGGCGAGTCGTCGATGAACATCGGGGCCCCGGAGACCTGGCCCATCTTGCGCGCCAGCTTGTCCCAGTCCTCGTCGCGCATGGAGCCGTTGCGGATGTGGTTGAGCGGCACCTTCGCCTCGGCAGACAGCAGCCTCATCATGATCTCCGAGCGCGTCATCTCGAGGCTGAAGAAGACGCTGGTGAGGTTGTTGTGGATCGAGGCCGCCCGGCAGAAGTCGAGGGCGAGGGTCGACTTGCCCATGGCGGGGCGCGCGGCGACGATGATCATCTGCCCGGCGTGGAGGCCGTTCGTCAGGTCGTCGAGGTCGGCGAAGCCGGTGGGCACGCCGTAGAGGCCGGCCTCGCGGTTGCCGATCGCCTCGATCTCGTCGAGGACGGGGTTCATGATGTCGGACAGCGGCGCGTAGTCCTCAGACGAGCGCCGGTCGGTGACCTTGTAGACCTCGGCCTGGGCGCTGTCGACCAGCGTGTCGACCTGGCCCTCACCGGCGTAGCCCATGGAGACGATGCGGGTGCCGGCCTCGACGAGGCGGCGCAGGATCGCCTTCTCCCGCACGATCTCGGCGTAGTAGCCGGCGTTGGCGGCGATCGGCACGTTGGCCGAGAGCGTGTGGAGGTAGGGGGCTCCCCCCACCCGCTGGAGCTCGCCGCGGCGCTGGAGCTCGGCCGCCACGGTGATGGGGTCAGCGGGCTCGCCGCGGCCGTAGAGGTCGACGATCGCCTCGTGGATGATCTCGTGGGCGGGGCGGTAGTAGTCGACCGCCGCAACCGCCTCGACGACGTCGGCGATCGCGTCCTTCGAGATGAGCATCGAGCCGAGGACGCTCTGCTCGGCCGCGTTGTCCTGCGGAGGCGTGCGGTCGTTGGGTTGGCGCGGCGCGTCACCGGGCTCGTAGGCCGCCGGGCCGTCACCCCACTCGGGACCGCCGTCGGTGTGGCGGCTCTGCTCGGTGATGCTCACGCGTCTCCCTGCTCGTAGTCCATGCCTTGGTGACGCTAGGTCCCACCACTGACATCGCCCGCGAAAGTACGTCCCGAAGGGGCCTGACCACCAGTCGGTGACACCGAGTTATCCACAGACCCTGGGGATAACCGGGCCTGGCCCGTGGACGACACGCGGCATGGTGTGCACTTGCTGGGGAGCATTCTGTGGACAAGACCTGACAATCTGCCGCCGACCCCCCTCTGACCTGCGGGAATGCGTTCCACACACTGTGGACGAAAACTACTTGGGTCCATCCGTCCGACATCTGGAATCGCGCGGTTGCTTTGTCGACACGGCGGTTTCTCCACGTTGTGCCGCCACAATCCACAAGTCATTCACAGTCACCCGAACGGACCATTTACTCCTGGCGGGTCGGTGCTGTACGGACCACTACGCTGGCGCGGTGCGCTGGAAGGACGTGGACCGGGAGATCCTCCGGCTGGCCGTTCCCGCGTTCCTCGCGCTGATCGCCGAGCCGCTGTTCCTGCTGTCCGACGCCGCCATCGTGGGGCACCTCGGCACCCCCGAGCTCGCCGGTCTGGGCATCGCGGCGGTGGTGCTGCAGACCGCCGTCGGGCTGTGCGTCTTCCTGGCCTACGGCACCACGGCGTCCGTGGCGCGCCTCCTGGGTGCCGGCGACGTGCGTGCAGCCCTCGCCCAGGGCATCGACGGGGTGTGGCTCGCAGTCATCATCGGGGTCGCCACCACCGCCGCGGGCGTCCTGCTCACCGAACCCCTCGTCGGGGCGTTCGGCGCGGGCGCCGAGGTCACCGACCACGGCGTGACCTACCTGCGGATCGCCTTCCTCGGCACGACACCGCTCCTGGTCATGCTCGCGACCACCGGAATCCTGCGCGGGCTCCAGGACACCCGCACCCCACTGGTGGTGGCCGTCCTCGGCAACGCCCTCAACATCGCCCTCAACTTCCTGCTGGTCTACGGCCTCGGCCCGGTCCCCGCACTGGGGATCGCCGGGTCCGCCATCGGCTCGGTCATCGCCCAGGTCGCCTCGGCGGCGGCGCTGCTCCTCGTCGTCGTACGCGCCGCCCGCGCCGAGGGGTCGCCGATGACGCCCGACCTCCACGGCATCCTCGGCGCCGCCCACGCAGCCGTCGCCCTGGTCGTGCGCACCGTGGCGCTGCGCGCCGCACTGCTCGTCAGCACGTACGCCGTCACGGTCGCCGGCCCGGACACCGAGGTCGACCTGGCCGCCCACCAGATCGCCATGACGATCTGGACGTTCCTGGCCTTCGCGCTCGACGCGATCGCCATCGCGGCCCAGGCGCTCACCGGGCGGGCCCTGGGTGCGGGTGATGCGGAGGCGACCCGCGCCCTGACCCGCCGGATGGTGGCGTGGGGGATCGGCAGCGGCGTGGTCACCGGGCTCGGGCTGGCCGCGCTGTCGCCGTACCTCGGGGTGCTGTTCACCCCCGACCAGGACGTGCGCGACCTGCTGGTGCCCGTCCTGCTCGTCGCTGCGCTGGGCCAGCCCGTCGCAGGCGTGGTCTTCGTGCTCGACGGGGTCCTCATCGGTGCCGGCGACGGGACCTACCTGGCCTGGACCGGGCTGGTCGTCCTCGGCGTCTACGCCCCTGCCGCGCTCGTCGCCGCGACGGCCGTGCACGGCCTGGTGGCGGTGTGGGTGGCGATGGCGGTGGTCTTCATGGGAGCCCGGGGCGTGGCCCTGTGGGTCCGCGCCCGGGGCGATCGCTGGTTGCTCACCGGGCGGGGGCCGGAGGTCGTGCGGCGCTGACCCCGACGCCACGGATGACTTGCGGTGAGCGGTCGTTCCCCCGAGCCGATGCATTGACATCGGCACGTCTGTGACTTAGACAACACCCACACCATTTTTCTCATCTCCCTCTCAGCATGCCTCGCGTATCTCGGTCGTCGCTCGGGGGAGCCGACACTCTGTAGGGGAGATCCTCCGTTGATCAGACGCACCCTTGCGGCTGCATGCACAGCCGCGCTCGTCATCGCCCTCGCGCCGTCCACGCCGGCCAGCGCCAAGGACGAGCCGCTTCCTGAGTTCAAGTCGGCGCAGGCCTCCCCGGCCAAGGCGCTGTCGAAGGGCACCGTGCTCGAGCTCGGCACGGCCTCGGGCCCCGAGACCTACATCGTCCAGCTGGACGCGCCCGCTGTGCCGACGCGTTCGACCGCCTCGGATCGTGGCGACCGGATGCCCCAGGGAGCAACCGCCTACGGCAAGGAGCTCAAGTCCGAGCAGGCCGACCTCACCGCCTCCATCGCCCGGGTCACGGGGTCCACCCCCAAGGTCCTGCGCTCCTTCACCCACGCCATCAACGGCATCACGGTGAAGCTGACGCGGAAGCAGGCCCAGCGGGTCGCGCGCATCGACGGCGTCAAGGCCGTCCAGGTCGACTTCAAGCGCCAGCTCGACACCGACAACGGCCCCGAGTGGATCGGTGCGCCGACCATCTGGGACGGCTCGAACGTCCCCGGCGGCGTCGGCAGCCAGGGTGAGGGTGTCATCGTCGGTGTCCTGGACACCGGGCTCAACCCGGCCAACGCGTCGTTCGCCGACGTGGGTGGAGACGGCTACGACCACGACCTCCCGGCCGGCTGGACGGGTCCCGTCGGTGTGTGCGACCCCGAGAACGAGGACTACATCCCCGACTGGGGCTGCAACGACAAGGTCATCGGCTACTGGGACTTCGACGTCGCCAACAACGACGACGGCAACTACGACGACGACGGTCACGGCAGCCACACCGCCAGCACCGCCGCCGGCAACCAGGTCGACGCAACCGCCTACGCAGAGGGTGGCGAGTTCTCGGTCAACCGCACGATCAAGGGCGTGGCCCCCCACGCCAACATCATCGGCTACGACGTCTGCGACGGCGCCGGCTGCCAAGGCTCCTCCATCGTCGCCGCGATCGAGCAGGCCATCGTCGACGGCGTCGACGCCCTCAACTACTCGATCGGTTCGAGCAGCCCCTCCAACCCGTGGAGCGACGCCGACGCGATCGGCTTCCTCAACGCGCGTGCCGCCGGCATCCACGTGGCGACCTCGGCCGGCAACGACGGCCCCGGTGCGTTCACGCTCGGCAGCCCCGGTGACGTGCCGTGGATGACCACGGTCGGCGCCACGACCCACGACCGCAAGTACGTCGCCTCGGTCACCGACATCACCGCGACGGACGCCTCGACCCTTCCCGACATCCCCGGCTCGGGCCTCTCCGGCCCGACGGACGGTTCCTACCCGCTGGTCTACGCCGGCGACGCGCCGTACGACAACCCGACCTGCGAGACCGAGTACGACGAGACGTCCGGGGACCCGCTGTGGACCCCCGACCTCACCGGCCTGATCGTCGTCTGTGACCGCGGCGGCAACGGTCGCGTCGAGAAGGGCGAGATCGTCGCGTTCAACGGTGCCGAGGGCATGATCCTCGCCAACGACGAGGCCAGTGGCGACTCCCTCAACGGCGACGCCCACGCGCTGCCGGCAGCACACATCACCTACGCCGACGGCGTGGTCCTGAAGGACTACATGGAGGCGCACCCCGGTGCGGAGGCTGCCCTCTCCGGTTCGCAGATCGACATCGACCCGGCCAACGGCGACATCATGGCCGCCTTCTCGAGCCGCGGTCCGAACCGGTCCGTGTCCTCGATCAGCCCGTCCGTCTCGGCCCCCGGCGTGGACATCCTCGCAGCGGCCGGCACCGACAACGCCGAGGAGTGGCACTTCATCTCCGGCACCTCGATGGCCAGCCCGCACACGGCTGGTGCCCTGGCGCTGCTGAAGGGCGTGCAGCCCGAGTGGAGCCCGGCCGAGGCGCAGTCGGCGTTGATGACGACCTCCGAGCGAGACATCACCGACTCCGACGGCACCGACGCCGACTGGTTCGACATGGGCTCGGGACGCGTCGAGCTGCGACGCGCTGCCAAGGCCGGTCTCGTCCTCGACGAGGACTTGACGGGCTACCAGGGCGCTGACCCCAGCGCCGGCGGTGACGTGCGTGCCCTCAACACGGCCAGCATGGCCGACGACGAGTGCCTGCAGTCGTGCGAGTGGACCCGGACCTTCACGGGCACCTCGACCGGCGTCGGCTCCTGGACCGTCTCGGTGGAGAACCTCTCCGACGGGCTCACGCTCGACGCCGACGTCGACACCATCGCGCTGACCGACGGCGGTACCGCCGACGTGACCGTCACGGCCGAGATCGCCTCCGGCACGCCGACCGACACCTGGCTCTTCGGCACCCTCGTGCTGACGCCGCCCGACGGTTCCGACGCGCCGGTCGCGCACCTGCCGGTGGGCGTGCTGCCCTCCGCGGGCGTGCTGCCGTCCGAGATCGACATCACGACGCGTCGTGACGCCGGCTCGCAGGTGTCGACCGACCTGGAGGCCATCGAGATCACCGACCTCCAGATCGACGCGAGTGGACTCGTCCCCGAGCAGAGCAAGCAGATCTCGGTCGTCGAGGACTCCACCAACACCAACCCGTTCGACGGCAACGGCGTGCACGTCGAGCAGATCGAGGTGCCCGAGGGCGCCGCGAGCCTGCTCGCCAGCCTGGGCAACCCGACCGCTCCGGACTTCGACCTGTTCGTCGGAACCGGTGAGGTCAGCGAGGCCAACGTCGCCTGCGCAAGCGCCACCGGCGGCTCGGACGAGCACTGCGAGATCGCAGAGCCGGAGGCCGGCACCTGGTGGGTGCTGGTCCAGAACTGGGAGGCCTCGACGGCCGGTGGGTCCGACACCACCGACCTCCGCACGGCCGTCGTGGCCGGCGACAAGGGCAACCTCTGGGCCGAGGGCCCCGAGGGTGCGCTTCCGGCCGCCACCCCGTTCGACATCCGCACGTTCTGGGACGAGCCGGAGCTGGACGCCGGGGAGACCTGGCACGGCGCGCTCACCCTCAGCACGGCTCCAGGTGCCGACGGTGACATCGGTGTGGTCCCGGTGACGGTCCACCGCATCGAGGACGACGTGACCAAGACGGCCGACAAGGAGACCGCGGCTCCCGGTGAGACCATCACCTACACGGTCGAGGTCGCACCCAACGTCACTCCTGAGGACCTCACCTACACCATCGAGGACACCCTCCCCGAGGGCACGACGTACGTCGACGGCTCCGCCACCGACGGCGCCACCTTCGAGGACGGTGTGGTCTCGTGGTCCGGTGAGCTGGTCTCGACCTTCGGGGACGAGGGCAGCTACACCATCACGACGAGTGCTGACGACGACTCCTGCGTGACGCCGTTCGGTCCCGGCTACGTCGACCTCTACGCCGTCTCGAACGGGGCCATCACGCCCCAGGCGACCATCGGCGTCGACGAGGAGACCGGGGACACCGTGACCTACTCGGCGTTCACCAGCACGCAGTTCGGCTTCTCGGGGCAGAACTACAGCGGTCTGGAGTTCAGCGACGACGGATTCCTGGTCTACGGGTCGGGATACGCCGGAGAGCCCTGGACCCCCCAGGACGTCCCTGACACGGCGGCGCCCAACAACCTCGCCGCGATGCTGTGGCAGGACATGCAGTTCCGTTACGACGCCGCCAGCAACTCCGGTGTCTCCCTGGCCACGGCCGGGGGCGGGACGGTCGCCGTCGTGGAGTACGACAACATGCGAATGTACGGCGACGACGCCGGCGCTGCCGGGTCGCTGGACATGGAGGTCTTCGCCGTCGCTGGCAGCAACGACCTCGTCTTCGCCTACGACAACATCGACGCAGGACCCATCCTCGGGAGCGACCCCGGGGCGCCGGTCACGATCGGCACGGAGAACGCCGAGGGCACGGTGGGTGCTGCGCTGGTCAACGCCGGTGACGCCACCACGGTGCTGGAGGACGGGCTGAACGTCTGTGCCAGGTACTCCGAGCCGGAGGCGCCGACGGCCAGCTTCAGCTACCAGGTGACCGTGGACGAGGATGTCCACGAGCGCCAGGAGCTGGTCAACAAGGCCGTGCACACGACCAACGACCCGGGCGCCAAGCCCGAGACGGCATCCGCCATGGTCAAGGTCGCGGGCTCCCTGGAGCGCAGCGAAGTCGCCCTGGCGGTCTCGCCGGACCAGATCGGGACCAACGGCACCACGACCGCCACGGCCACGGTGTTCTCCGCAGGTGAGTCCACTCCGACCGGTCAGGTCGAGTTCTGGGTGGGCGACCGGCTGGCAGGCACCTCGGACCTCGACGCTGACGGCAAGGCCACGGCCACGCTGGGTGGCTTCGACACCGCCGGGACCTTCCCGGTGACGGCGAAGTACCTCGGTGACGCCGCGACCAGGCCGAGCACCTCCGCACCGGTCAACGTCGTGGTCACCAAGCCGGGGACGCCTCCGGTCGAGCCCGTGGACTCGACGACCGGACTCTCGGTCGACCCGTCCCAGTTCGGGGTCGGAGGCACGCCGACGGCCACGGCGACGGTGACGTCCACCGGGGACGCCACCCCGACAGGGGACGTGCAGTTCCTCGTCGGTGACCGGCTTGCCGGCACCGCGCCGGTGGGCGCCGACGGCAAGGCCACGGCCACGCTGACCGGCTTCACCACGGCCGGGACCTTCCCGGTGACGGCGAAGTACCTCGGTGACGCCGCGACCAGGCCCAGCACCTCGACACCGGTCAACGTCGTGGTCACGGGTCCGAAGGTCGACCCGAGCATCATGATCGTCACCGACCGCAACGTCCGAGAGGGCACGCGCCCGAAGGTGAAGATCATCGTCACCGCCCCGGACGTCACCCCCACCGGAACCGTGGAGGTGAAGGTCCGCGGGGCCGTCGAGCGGAACAAGACCTACACGGTCACGCTGGACAGCTTCGGGGTCGCCAAGCTCCGCCTGCCCGAGGCCGACCTGAAGAAGCGCCAGAAGAAGGGCAAGATCAAGGTCAAGGTCTCCTACAGCGGTGACGCTGCGGTGCTCCCCGACAAGGAGAGGGTCACGATCCGCGTGAGGCGCTGACGTCTCACGACAACCTGATGGGGTCGGGGGCCAGCGGTGGCGACACCGCTGGCCCCCGACTTCTCTGCGCTGACACACTGGAGAGATGAAGGCCCTCGTCACGCTCACGCTGCTGCTCGCGCTGGCGGGCTGCGGCGAGCGTGCAGACGACGAGAGGGCCGAGGAGCCGGAGGCGACCATGACCGAGGAGTCCCAGCCCGCCGTCGTGCGCGACGCCATCGCCGACCTCGCCGAGCGTCAGGGGGTCGACGCCTCGGCGATCAGCCTCGTCGCCCGCGAGGAGGTCACCTGGCGCGACGGGAGCCGAGGCTGCGCCCAGCCGGGGATGTCGTACACCCAGGCACTCATCGACGGCAGTCGCATCACCCTGCGCCTCGATGGCAAGGACTACGAGTACCACTCCGGGGGCTCGCAGCCACCGTCCCTGTGCGAGAAGCCCACGCAGTAGAGGCAGAAATGGCGAACGGCCCGCCGCCCCCGGAGGGACGACGAGCCGCGAGCGGGATGCGTCAGGCAGGCACCACGTTGAGCGAGACCGAAGCGGACACGCCCTCGTGCAGCTTGACCGACACGTCGTGCGCGCCGAGCGTCTTGATCGGGTTGGCGACCACGATGGTGCGGCGGTCGACCGACTCGCCCGAGGTGGCGGAGATCGCGTCGGCGATCTCGGCGGTGGTGACGGCGCCGAAGAGGCGACCGCCCGCACCGGCACGGACCTTGACGTTGACCGCGTTGGCCTCGAGCTTGGTCTTGACCTCCTGCGCGTGGCCCTCGTCGCGGACGGCGCGGGCAGCGCGGGCGGACTTGATCGACTCGATGGTCTTCTCGCCGCCGCGCGTCCACTTGATGCCGAGGTTGCGGGGGATGAGGTAGTTGCGGCCGTAGCCGTCCTTGACCTCGACCACGTCGCCGGGGGCGCCGAGTCCGTCGACTTCCTGGGTCAGGATGAGCTTCATGAGTTGTCCTTCCCCTCTCAGCGACCGGTGGAGGTGTAGGGCAGCAGGGCCAGCTCGCGTGCGTTCTTGACGGCGATGGCCACGTCGCGCTGGTGCTGGACGCAGTTGCCGGTCACGCGACGGGCGCGGATCTTGCCCCTGTCGGAGATGAACTTGCGGAGGAGCGTGGTGTCCTTGTAGTCGACACCGGTCGCCTTCTCCTTGCAGAACTGGCAAACCTTCTTCTTCGGCTTGCGAATCACTGCCTTGGCCATTGTGGTGCTCCCTTTCAGTGAGCCCGGCCCTGAAGGCATTCAGGGACGGAATGGATGTGGATGTCTTGCTCTGGAACTTCGGATCAGAACGGGGGCTCTTCGGCGCCGCCGACGCCGGGGGCACCCCACGGGTCGTTGGCGGGCCCGCCCTGGGGCTGACCGCCGCCCTGCTGGCCTCCCCAGCCGCCGCCGCCCTGCGCCGGAGCGCCGGGGGTGGCCCAGGGGTCGTCGGCCGGAGCGGACTGCTGCCCGCCCTGCTGGCCGCCTCCGCCGGCGTAACCGCCACCGCCACCGCCGCCGTAACCGCCGGCACCGCCGCTCTGGCGAGTGGTCTTGGCGACCTTGGCCGTGGCGTACTTCAGCGCGGGACCGATCTCGTCGACGTCGATCTCGAAGACCGTGCGCTTCTCACCCTCGCGGGTTTCGTACTGGCGGGACTTCAACCGGCCCTGGACGATCACCCGCATGCCGCGCTGGAGGGACTCGGCGACGTTCTCCGCCGCCTGGCGCCACACCGAGCAGGAGAGGAACAGCGCGTCGCCGTCCTTCCACTCGTTGGTCTGACGGTCGAAGGTGCGCGGCGTCGACGCGATCCGGAAGTTGGCCACGGGAGCACCCGAGGGGGTGAACCGCAGCTCCGGGTCGTCGACGAGGTTGCCGACCACCGTGATGACTGTCTCGCCTGCCATGTCAGGTCTCCTCAGGTTGATCTGTCCGGGTGCTGTGAGGCTCCATCAAAGCGTGGAGCGCCGACAGCGGGAAGGTCTTTCCACAGGCCCGTGCGGGCCGAGTGGTCAGTGTGCGTCGGGACGCATGACCTTCGTGCGGAGGATCGACTCGTTCAGCCCGAGCTGGCGGGCGAACTCCTTGACCGTGGCGGGCTCGGCCGACAGCGTGATGACGGCGTAGATGCCCTCGGCGTTCTTCTGGATCTCGTAGGCCATCCGGCGACGTCCCCAGACGTCGACGGACTCCACGGAGCCACCGTCCTTGCGGATGACGTTGAGGTACTTGTCGAGCGAAGGCTCGATGGTGCGCTCGTCGAGACTGGGCTCGAGGATGACCATGACTTCATAAGCACGCATAGCGGTCTCCACCTCCTCTGGGCTTGGCGGCCACGGACGTTCCGTGGCAGGAGGGCTGTGCGTCACGGCGCTGCGACATTTGGTCGCGGGCCGTGTGGGTGGAACTCGTTGCCGCGAGGCAACCGGGAAAGACTATCGGCTCACTCCGCGCCACGCCGCATCGCCGCGAGCGCCGTACCGGCACCCACGCTGAGCAGCGCCAGCCAGTAGCCGATGCCGTGGCCCTGGTCGATCATGTCGCACACCGAGTCAGCCATGAACGTGCCGTCGTCGCAGCCGCCCCCTGGGAACACGAAGAGCGCGAGGATCGTGCAGGCGGTGGCGAGGCCGAACAGGCCCAGGACGAGGGTGCGCACCGGCACGGGGAGCGCGATGCCCACGATCTTCAGGACCAGCACGATGGCGGCGGCGAGGGCGCACACGGCACCGAACCACCCGAAGAATCCGTGCCAGGCGGTGGCCGAGTCGCCGCCGAAGCCCTTCACAGACACGGTGTAGTAGGGCATCAGCGAGGCGACGAACGCCACCAGGCCCGCGGCGACGGTCGCGAGGTCGAGCCTGTCAGCACCCTTGAGTGCCTCGGCGGCCCTCGCGGCGTCGGGGGTCGAGCGGGTGCTCGGGTCGGGCGTGGTGGCTTCAGGGTCGTGCTCGGACATCGGGGCTCCCGTCTCGCGGCCCCCGTGGCAGGCGCCGACCAGGGCGAGGATGTCGGACGGCCCGGGGCCCGGCAAGCCAGTGGTCCAGACCGCCCACCGCCTGGGGCCGCCTGTGGATGGGCCGGACGTACGACGCCGCCCCCGGCTAGCGTCGGCGGTCGTGACCACTCCACGCCTCCCGGGTGCCGACGCCTCGCGGCGCCAGGCCGTGGTCGCCGGACGCTACGTGCTGCAGGAGCAGATCGGCATGGGCGGCATGGGGTCGGTGTGGCGGGCACGCGACCAGAGGACCGGGTCCGACGTGGCGGTCAAGGTGCTGGGCCAGCACAGCGGCGCCCTCCTGGCCCGCTTCGTCAGGGAGCAGGCGATCCGCATCCGCCACCCGCACGTCGTGGCACCGACCGGCTGGGCGGCCGAGGACGACCTGGTCGTGCTCGTGATGGACCTCGTCCCCGGGGGCTCGGTCGCCGACCTCCTGCGCGAGCACGGGCCGCTCCCGGCCGGGTACGCAGCCGTGCTCGTCGAGCAGCTGCTGCTGGGCCTGGCCGCGGTGCACGGCGCCGGACTGGTGCACCGTGACGTGAAGCCCGCCAACCTCCTGCTCGAGGCGACGGGCTCAGGTCGGCCACACCTGAGACTGGGCGACTTCGGGGTCGCGGGCCCGATCGCGGACCGCCGGTTCACGACGGTCCCGGGCGCGATCGGCACCGACGGCTACATGGCACCGGAACAGGCTCGGGGCGCCTCACCCGACCCGTGCCAGGACCTCTACGCCGTGGGCCGGGTCGTCCTCCAGATGGTGACCGGGCAGACGGCGACGCGCCAGATCGCGCCCCAGGACGACCCGCTGCCGTCGCATCCGCTGCGCCCGCTCATCGAGCGGCTCCTCGTGCCCGACCCCGAGCACCGGCTGGCGACCGCCGAGGCCGCGCTGCGCCTGCTGCGGCGGCTGGACATCCCCGCGGAGGCCGGGCCAGCGGTGCCCGACCGGCTCGGCACCGCCCCCCGCCGACACACCGACTGGTGGGGCTGGGCGGCGGTGGCGGGTCTCTGCGTCGTCATCGCAGTCAGCCTCGCGGTGCTGGTGGCGGTCGTGCGGTGAGGTGTGTCGGTCTGCGCGCCTATCGTGGGCGCCATGAGCCTCAGCATCGGAGCCCACGTCGACCAGGCCGACCCGGTCGCCCAGGCGCAGGCGCGCCAAGCCCCCTTGGTGCAGTTCTTCCTGGGAGACCCCCAGGGCTACAAGGGTCCAGAGATCAGGTTCCCCGGAGGCGCCGTGGCCCTGCGTGAGGCGGCCGCAGCAGCCGGCGTCGACCTCTACGTCCACGCGCCCTACATCATCAACGTCGCCACGACCAACAACCGCATCCGCATCCCCAGCCGCAAGCTCCTCCAGCAGCACATGGACGCCGCCGCCGAGATCGGCGCCAAGGGTCTCGTCGTCCATGGCGGGCACGTCAACAAGTCCGACGACCCCCAGGTGGGCTTCGACAACTGGCGCAAGGCGGTCGAGGCCACCGATCTCAAGATCCCCCTCCTGATCGAGAACACCGCCGGCGGTGACAACGCCATGGCCCGCCGCCTCGACCGGATCGCCGGGGTGTGGGACGCCATCAGCGCGGCGTCAGGCAGCGAGCAGGTCGGGTTCTGCCTCGACACCTGTCACGCCTGGGCCGGCGGGATCGAGCTCGGCGATGCCGTGGCCCGGGTGCGCTCGATCACCGGTCGGCTCGACCTGGTGCACGCCAACGACTCACGTGACAGCTTCGACTCCGGGGCCGACCGCCACGCCAACTTCGGCGCCGGCAACCTCCCGCCGGACGAGTTCGCCGCCATCGTGCGGGAGGCGGGGGCTCCGGTCATCTGCGAGACGCCGGGTGGTCCCGAGGAGCACCTCGCCGACTTCGCCTGGCTGCGCGAGCGGGTGTGACGGACCAGGAGCGTTCGGTCAGTCGCCCTCGCGCGGCTCGGCCATCACGACCACGCTGCTGAGATAGGTCTCGCCGTCCCAGTCCTCGCACGTGACCAGCATCAGGCGAGGGGCCCCGCCCTGCCTGAAGAGCCGGCGGTGCTGTCGCGCCACCTCGTCGGTGGAGTAGATCCGGACCGAGGTGACGTCGTACGACACCTGCGTGCGACCGTCGGCCACGATGACCTCGTCACCGGGCTGCAGGTCCTCGAGGTCGTCGAGCGCCCCTCCGCCGGTGTGGACGGTGTGCCCGGTGATGACGGCCGTGCCGGGGTCGCCCGGTCGAGCGCCGCCGCGCCACCAGCCGAGGCGCTGCGGGTCGGCCGGCGGGACGATGGTGCGGTCGACCGCCTTGATGGCGTCGACCTGGGCTCGCACGTCGAGGCTCGGGATCAGGACGCGTCGCGGAGCGCCGGGTGGCGGGGGCGTCTCGACCGCGGCTGGAGCGGAGCTGATCGGCTGCAGCCGAGGTGGTGCCGGGACGTCCTCCGCGCGGGGGGCCCCGCCGTCTCCGCGCTGGAGTGCCAGCCCGGAGAGCACGAGAGCGGGCACGGCCGACGCCAGCACCACGTGGGTGAGGCGTCGGCCGCGCCGTGCGCGGGTCAGGTCAGCCACGAGCCTGTCGGTACCAGGCCGCGCCACCGAGGGCGCCGCTGAGGAGCACCAGGAGCATGGCCATCAGCGATCGGGTGGCCTCGTCCTGCTCGGCCAGGGGGCCGGCCGCGACAGCCTCGTCGGCAGCGTCGCTCCCGGCTGCGACTGCGAGCGGCAGGGCAGCGGCGGGTGCCTGGGCAGGAGCACTGGCAGCCTTCTGCGGCTGGGGGGCAGATGCCTGGACGCCGAGCACCTCGGCCTCGGGCGCCTCGACCTGGGGCTGCTCGGCCTCTTCCTCCTCACCCAGCACCTCCGGGGTGGGAGTCGTGGTCGGCGACACGGCGGTCGTCGGCGCCACCTCGGTGGTCGGCGTGACGGACGGCGTGACCTCCGGGGTGACGCTGGGCGTCACGGACGGCGTGACGGAGGGGGTCACCGAGGGGGTCTCGGACGGCTTCTCCGTCGGCTTCTCCGTCGGCTTCTCGGTCGGCTTCTCGGTGGGCGTCTCGGTCGGCGTCTCGGTCGGGGTGGGGGGGTTGCAGCCCTCCACCCAGAAGACCTTGTGCTTGACGTCGGCGCCCTGCGAGCCGGGAGTGTTGATCGTGAGCTTCACGTGGTAGCCCTGCTGTGCGTGGGGCGCGCCGGTGAAGGAGAGCGTGTAGACCTGCGTGCCGTCGTGGCCGGAGTCGGTGCCGGCGCCGCTCTGCGGGTCATCCCCGACGAAGACGGACGAGGGTCCGTTGACGGTCATGCCGACACCGGTGGTGGGTGCCTGCTCCTCGAACGTGACCTGCGAGATGATCCCGGGTCCCTCGTCGAAGCCGTACCACTCGACCTGGAAGACGCATCCCACGTGCGGGGTGTTCTGCGGGATGCCGTCCATCTCGCCGTAGGGGGCGATCTTCACGGTTCCGTTGTTGCCGCGGGGGTCCCCGGCATTGCCGTTGCCGTTGCCGGGCACTGCGAACGCCGGCACGGCGGCTGCGGCGAAGGTAGACCCGAGGACGAGGGCCGCGACAGCAGCCAGGCTGCTGCGGGCTCGAGTGGCGCGATGCGGGGCAGACATGGTGGGGCTCCTCCGTTGGGGCTGACCGACCGGGTTTCGGTGGCAAGGGTGATAAACGACGAGGAGGCGGCTAGGTCACGCCCACGCGTCACGGGAGTATTGCCCGAATGGGGGATGGCACACCCCCCAGATGGGCTATTCCTAGTGGTTCCTAGGGACTATCCCAACCAAAGCAAGACGAAACGTTGTACTTCGACACCGTCGCAACCATTTCCCCGGTCGATGCGTCTCCTGTGTGCAGGGGCCAGACGCGCGCGGGGGGTGCGTCTGGCCCCTTGTAGCCTCGCCCTGTGTCCAGCCCCCGCAAGACCACCCCTTCCCCCATCTCTTCCCCGACCGCCCCACTCACCGTGCGGACCATCTCCACGCAGGAGCACCGCGACTTCGTCGAGAGCCGCCCTTGGGCGAGCTTCCTGCAGACGCCCGCGTGGGCCGAGGTCAAGCCGGAGTGGCGCGCCGAGTCCGTGGGCTGGAGCCGGGACGGCGTGCTCTGCGGCGCCGGGCTCGTGCTGCTCCGCCAGCTGCCGAAGGTCAAGCGCTACCTCGCCTACCTCCCCGAGGGACCCGTCATCGACTGGGACGACCCCGACCTCGGGGCGTGGCTCACCCCGCTGACGGCCCACCTCCGCGCGCGTGGTGCCTTCGCCGTGCGGATGGGTCCGCCCGTCGTCACCCGCCGGTGGTCGGCGGAGCAGGTGAAGGCCGGGATCGCCGACGACTCGGTGCGTCGCCTGGGCGACGTACCTCCCTCGGAGCGGTCGCAGACCGGCGCGCGAGTGGTGTCGCAGCTGCACGAGCTCGGCTGGCGGCCCCAGGCTGTCGAGGGGGGCTTCGCAGCCGGCCAGCCCCAGTTCAACTTCCAGATCCCGCTGGTCGACGGCGACGGCAGCCCCCGCAGCGAGGACGACGTCCTCAAGGGCATGAACCAGCTGTGGCGGCGCAACATCAAGAAGGCCGCCAAGGCAGGGGTTGAGGTGACGCGCGGGAGCCACGCCGACCTCGCCGCGTTCCACGACCTCTACGCCCACACCGCCGAGCGCGACCACTTCACGCCGCGCCCGCGCTCCTACTTCGAGACGATGTACGACGCCCTCAACGGCGAGGCCGACGACCGGCTCACGCTCTGGCTCGCCCACCACGAGGACGACCTGGTGGCCGCCACCATCTCCATCCGTGTCGGGACCCACAGCTGGTACTCCTACGGCGCCTCCTCCACCGAGAAGCGCGAGGTGCGCGGCTCCAACGCGGTCCAGTGGGAGATGATCCGCGACGCGCTCCGGTCCGGCGCCCACGTCTACGACCTGCGCGGCATCACCGAGACCCTCGATCCGGACGACCCCCACATGGGCCTCATCCAGTTCAAGGTCGGCACCGGCGGCGAGGCCGTCGAGTACGCCGGCGAGTGGGACCTCGCCCTCAACAAGCCGCTCTACAAGGCGTTCGAGCTCTACCTCCGGCGGCGGTCGTCGTGACCCTGACCCTGACCGTCGACGGGGAGCGCTGGCGTCGCCACCTGCTCGAGGTGGTCGGCCGCAACCCCGGGATCGTCCCGGTGGCCAAGGGCAACGGCTACGGCTTCGGCGTCGGCCGGCTGGCCCGTCGTACCCAGTGGCTCTCCGAGCACCTCGAGCCCTCCGCGCCTCCGGTCGACCTGCTGGCTGTCGGCACCTACTCCGAGGTCGCCGACGTCGCGACCCGCTTCCACGGCGACGTGCTGGTCCTGACGCCGTGGCGGCCCCGGGGTGCCGCCGAGGACGCGCCCTCGACCGTGGCTGCTCGCCTCGTCCACACGGTCAGCCGGCTGGACGACCTGGTCGAGCTCACCGACCGCGACCCGGGTGCACGCTTCGTGCTCGAGCAGCTCACCTCGATGCGGCGCCACGGGATGACCCGGCGCGAGCTCGAGGAGGCAGTGGGCGTGGTCGCGCAGCGTCGCCTGCGCGGCCTGGTCGGGGTCGCGCAGCACCTGCCGCTGCGCGCCGGGTCCCACGTGGGCGAGGTGACGCGCCTGTTGAACGACGTGGTCGCGACCGGAGCCACCACCCGCACCGTCCTCGTCAGCCACCTCACCCCCGACGAGCTCGCGCGGTTGCGGGCCAGCCACCCCGACTTCACTATCCGGCCGCGGATCGGCACCGACCTGTGGCTGGGCGACCGCGGTGCCCTGCGGGTGACGGCGACGGTCCTCGACGTCCACGCCCTCGAGCGGGGTGAGACGTTCGGGTACCGCGGCCGGTCCGCACCCAAGGGCGGACACCTCGTCGTGGTCAGCGGAGGCACCGCGCACGGCATCGGGCTCGAGGCTCCGACCGGCGACCAGTCGCTGCGCTCCCGCGCGGCCACGATCGCCAGGGGCGGCCTCGACGCCGTGGGCTTCGTGCGGTCGCCGTTCTCGTTGGACGGCAAGCAGCGCCTCTTCGCCGAGCCGCCCCACATGCAGGCCTCGATGCTCTTCCTCCCACAGGGGGCGCGGGTGCCCCAGGTGGGCGAGGACGTCGAGGTGAGGGTGCGGTTCACCGCGACCCACTTCGACAGGGTCGACGTCAAGTAGAGCGACAGGCTCGACGTCAGCCCGCGCGACAGGGTCGACGTCAAGTGGCGCGAGCCCGGAGCGCGGCCACGGCCAGCCAGATCAGGCCGGCGCACCGGATGACGACCGCCACCCAGTAGGCACGGGGGTCACCCCCGTCGCTCGGGGCGAGCAGCCCGGCGAGGTACCACCCCGTGATCGCCCACGACACGAGCTCGCACCCCTGCCACAACAGCAGGTCGCGCCAGCCTAGGTCGGCGGCCGCTGCCAGCGGCAGCAGCAGGAGCGCCGCCTCCGGCGGAGCCGACGGCGCCAGCAGCAGCACCGCGACTGCGGGCACCAGCACCGTCCGGGCGGCGACCGCCGCCCCGTCGAGCTCGTGCCGGCGTACGACGACCCGTGCGGCGACCGCGGCGAGCGCGACGAGGACGGCCATCAGGACGAGTCGCGCCGCCCTGCCCTGCTGCGCACCGGCAGCCTGCTCAAGCACCAGCCACACGGACCCGGTGTCCGGGGTGGAGGTGGTGAGCACCGGATGGGCGAAGGTGACGAGGAGGAACCCGCCCACTGCCGTGGCGAGGAGGGCGGGGGTGCCCCGGTCACGCACGGTCCAGGCCCACAGCACCAGGCACACGCCGAGCGCCGCGACGAGGTCCCAGGAGAGCCAGTGGACCGCGAGCACGGGCGCCGCGGCCCAGCCGGCCGCGGCCCACGGGCTCGAGCCGTCCAGGCGCGCGAGGAGCACGGTCGCCACCAGCGCCAGGGCTGCGAGCAGGAGCCCCAGGACCGCGACCGTGGCGACCTGGTCCCCTCCGGGCAGCGGGGCCGCGAGGCGTTCCGCGGCCCGGGTGAGGCCCGACGCGGGCCACGGCGCGGAGCCCCGGGACGCAGGCACGCCCGCGAGCTCGGTCCAGCACAACCGGGCGTAGGGCTGGGTGTCGCCCGACCACGACGAGGTGGCGCAGGCCGTCCGCGATGCCATCCCCGCGGCGAGCACGACCGCCGTCGTCGCCAGCAGCACCCGCTGGGGGGACCACCAGGGATGGTGCCCCGCGTGGCTGCCGAGAGGCCCGCCGACCACCTCGCTCAGCGTCGCGACGACCGGGTCGACCTGCGTCGGGGCGTCGTCCGCGCGCATGGCGGGAGGCACGGGATCAGTGCCGGTCCGCGCCCGAGCGGGCGGGCGTGGCTGCAGTCGGCGTCGCCGTGGACGTGGGTGTCGGAGTCGGGCTCGACGGAGGCGGCGAGGCCGTGGGGGTGGCGGTCGGCGTCGGCGTCGGCGTGGGCGTCGGTGTGGGCGTCGGCGTGGGCGTCGGTGTGGGCGTCGGGACCACGGTCGGCGGCACGGTCGGCGGGACCGTCGGAGGCACGGTCGGCGGGACCGTCGGGGTCTCGGTCGGGGTCTCCGTCGGGGTCTCCGTCGGCGTCTCGGTGGGGGTGCCGAACGTCGGCGACTTGGTCGGCTTGCTGGGGCGCTTGGTGGGCGAGGGCTGCGACGGCGGCGGGGTGTACTCGTGACCGTCGTCCGGGGCGTCGCCGTCGACGTAGGCCGGCTCGGGGAACTCCTCGACCTCCATGCCCTCCATCACCCGCTGCATGAGCGCCGTCCACGTCTTGGCGGGGTAGTTGCCGCCGAAGTAGCCGGACTTGCCGTCGGAGCTGGTGGGGAGCCAGAGGTCGGCACCGTCGGGTCTCGGCACGTCGAGCGGACCGCGGCCGTTGCCGCGGACGTACATCACCGCCGTCGAGACCTGCGGCGTGTAGCCCACGAACCACGACGACGTCACGTCGCCATCGTCGTTGGTCGCGGTGCCGGTCTTGCCCGCCGCGGGTCGCTCGAGGGCGAGCGCCTCGGTCCCGGAGCCCTCCTCCACCACCTGCTGGAGGGCGTAGGTGACGTCGGAGGTGATGTCCTCGTCGATGGTGCGCTCGCTCGTGTCGGAGACCTCGTAGAGGGTCTCCCCCGACCGGTCGACGACCTTCTGCACCACGTGAACGTCGTTGCGGACGCCGCCGTTGGCCAGCGTGGCGTAGGCGTTGGCCATGTTGATCGGGCTGACCTGGGCCGTGCCCAGGGTGACGCCGACGTTCTCCTGGATGTCCACCGACTTGTCCGGGATGCCGAAGCCGGCAGGCTCTGCTCCGGGGATGCCCATGTCCTCCGCGGCCTGGATGACCTTCTGCGGGCCGTCCTCCATCGAGTCGACCATGTCGACGAAGGCGGTGTTGATGGAGTTCTCGGTCGCGGTGATCATCGAGACGCCCGAGCCGTAGTCGGTGTCGCCCTGGTTCTCGAACTCGGTGCCGGCGATGTCGATGGGGCTGTTGCCCTCGAAGGTGTCGTTGAGCGAGAAGCCGTCGCGGATCGCGGCGACGTCGGTGGCGGCCTTGAAGGTCGACCCGGCCATGCCGCCGGCGACGGCCCAGTTGATCTGCGACTTGAGGTAGTCCTGACCGCCGTAGAAGCCGAGCAGGGCGCCATTGCTGGTGTCGACCGAGGCGGCCGCGACGTGCAGCTCGTCGTTGCCGGGATCACCGGGCATGCCGGCGTCGGGGCGCTGCTCGGTGACCGACTCCTCGACCTCCCGCATCACCTCGGGGTCGAAGGTCGTGGTGATCTGGAGGCCGCCGCCGTCGATCTGGTCCTCGGAGGCGATCCCGCGGTCGAGGATCTCCTTCTTGACCAGGGCGAGCATGTGGCCCTTCTGGCCGCCGTACTGGCTCTGGGCCGCGATCTTGGGGAACTTGGGAAGCCGCTTCGCCGCCTTGGCCCGCTGCTCCTCGGTGATCGACTCCATCTCCGCCATCTGGGTGAGCACGTTGTCGTAGCGGACCCGTAGCTCCTCCTTGGCGTCCTTCCCACCAGCCGGGTCGAACCGGCTGGGGTTGTTGAGGACCGCGGCGAGCACGGCGGACTCACGAAGGTTGAGGTCCTGGGCGTCCTTGTCGAAGTAGGCCTGTGCCGCGGCCTGGATGCCGTAGGCGCCGCGACCGAAGTAGATGGTGTTGAGGTAGCCCTCCAGGACTTCCTTCTTGCTCATCTGCTGCTGGATCTTCAGCGAGACGATGGCTTCCTTGATCTTGCGCTCGTAGCTCTGCTCGCTGGTGAGGTAGAGGATCTTGACGTACTGCTGGGTGATGGTCGAGGCCCCCTGGGTGGTGCCCTGGGAGGCGTTCTGGAACGCCGCGCGGAGGATGCCGCGGGGGTCGATGCCCTTGTCGCTCCAGAAGGTCTGGTTCTCCGCGGCGACCACCGCGTCCTGGATGGTCTGCGGCATCTCGTCGTAAGGGATCGAGACGCGGTTCTGGTCCTCGTAGTAGGTGCCGAGCTGGGTCTTGCCGTCCTGGTAGTAGACGAAGGTCGTCTGCGCCTGGAACGCCGAGTTGGGCTGGGGGATGCCGATCGCCTGGTAGAGCACGACGAGGACGCCGGCCAGCACGAGCACGCCCACGGCACCGAGGACGAGGACCGTCTTGGCAGCGCTGCGCAGGCGCTCCTTGGTCGTACGAGGCTTCTTCGGCCGCCGCTTCACCGGCGGGCCCGACGCCCTGCGCTTCTTGGCACTCACGGCGGCAAGAGTACGCACCATGCGCTCGAACTCATGGTTTCGCCCGGAGTTCACGCTCAGTGGATATATCGCTACGATAGATCGCGTGGCACGCCGTGGAGACACCATCGAGCTCGCAGTCCTCGGACTGCTGCACGAGGGACCCATGCACGGCTACGAGCTGCGCAAGCGGCTCAACCTGATGCTCGGCTGGGGTCGGGTGCTGTCCTACGGCTCCCTCTACCCCGCGCTGAAGAAGATGCTGCGCACCGGGCTGCTGTCCGAGGTCACCACCACGACCGCGGTCACCAGGCGACCCAGGATCGTCTACGAGGTCACCGAGGCAGGCCACGCCGAGTTCGAGAGGCTGATGTCCGAGGTCGGGCCCTCCGCGTGGGAGGACGACAACTTCGACATCCGGTTCGCCTTCTTCGGGCGCACCGACATGGAGATCCGGCTCCGGGTCCTGGAGGGGCGTCGTACCCGCCTCCAGGAGCGGCTCACCCGGGTCCAGGCCGAGCTCGAACGCACCCAGGAAGAGGTCAACCGCTACGCCGCCGAGCTCCAGCGCCACGGAGTCGAGTCGGTCGAGCGGGAGGTCCGCTGGCTCTCTGACCTGATCCAGGCCGAGCGCGGCGAGCGCCCCGCCTCTCCGGAGGCACCAGCACAGTCCTGAGCACGACCTCCACAGTCCTGAGCAAGACCGCAAGACCACACGAAGTTTCCGACACACCAGACAAGGAGACCCCCATGGGTTCCGTACGAGTGGCCGTAGTGGGAGTGGGCAACTGCGCCACCTCCCTGATCCAGGGCGTCGAGTACTACAAGGATGCAGACCCGGCCGGGAGCGTCCCCGGCCTCATGCACGTGGTCTTCGGCGACTACCACGTCAAGGACGTCGAGTTCGTCGCCGCCTTCGACGTCGACGACAAGAAGGTCGGCAAGGACCTCTCCGAGGCCATCAACGCCTCCGAGAACAACACCATCAAGATCACCGACGTGCCGACCCTCGGTGTCGAGGTCCAGCGCGGCCCGACCCTCGACGGCCTCGGCAAGTACTACCGGCTGACCATCGAGGAGTCCTCGGCCGAGCCGGTCGACGTCGTCCAGGTGCTCAAGGACCGCGAGGTCGACGTGCTCGTGTCCTACCTCCCGGTGGGCTCCGAGGAGGCCGACAAGTTCTACGCGCAGTGCGCGATCGACGCGGGCGTCGCCTTCGTCAACGCGCTGCCCGTCTTCATCGCCTCCGACCCCGAGTGGGCCAAGAAGTTCGAGGACGCCGGCGTCCCGATCGTCGGCGACGACATCAAGTCCCAGGTCGGCGCCACCATCACCCACCGCGTGATGGCCAAGCTGTTCGAGGACCGCGGCGTCACCCTCGACCGCACCTACCAGCTCAACGTCGGCGGCAACATGGACTTCAAGAACATGCTCGAGCGCGAGCGCCTGGAGTCAAAGAAGGTCTCCAAGACCCAGGCCGTCACGTCCAACCTCACCGGCGCGCTCGCCGACGTCGGCGCCGATGACCGCAACGTGCATATCGGTCCCTCCGATTACGTCGCCTGGCTCGACGACCGCAAGTGGGCCTACGTCCGCCTCGAGGGTCGCGCCTTCGGCGACGTCCCGCTCAACCTGGAGTACAAGCTCGAGGTCTGGGACTCCCCCAACTCCGCGGGCATCATCATCGACGCCGTGCGCGCCGCCAAGATCGCCAAGGACCGCGGCATCGGCGGCCCGATCCTCGGTGCGTCGGCCTACCTGATGAAGTCCCCGCCCGTGCAGATGGCCGACGACGACGGCCGCGCCGAGCTGGAGAAGTTCATCCGCGGCGAGTGAGTCGCTGGCGGCCGCTGGAGTGGTTCCAGCGAGTCGCCGACGAACTGCGGCCGTACGACGACCCGGAGCGATCCGGGGGCGTCGTACGGCCGCAGTTGCTTTTTGGGGATCCCCCGATCAGGCCTCGGCCTCGGCCTTGATGCGCCCGAGGGTCTGGCTCATGCCCTCACGGAGCTCCTGCTGGAAGATCCGCTGCCCGCCGAGGACCCGGTCGACGAGGACGTGGGAGATCCGCGAGGTGCCGTGCGGCGCCTCCCGCCGCTGCACGAGGCGCGTGCCACCTGCCATCGGCTCGAGCGTGAACGACCACACGGTGTTGTTCTCACGGACCTTGAAGGCGACCTCGACGGCCGGCTCGAACCGCACCACCTTGGTTGACGTCGGCCACAGGAGGAGCCCGCGTCGGTTGAGGTTCACCATCGCCGAGCCCAGCCGCACGGGGCGACCGCCACGGAGGAAGGTGCGCACGACCTGCGGGCTCCACTCCGCCATCCGCGGCAGGTCGGAGACGAGCGACCACACCTTCTCGACAGGCGCCATGATCTCGATGCTGTCCTCGAGCAGGGGCTCGACCTCGTGACCGGCAGCCGGTGACTGGGCCTCGCCGGAGGTCGGAACGGACGGGGGCGGGGTGGCGGTCTGCTCTTCCATGCGCCAGAGACTAGGGGTGGGGCGGCAGGAACTGCGGCCGGGCGACCGCGGCCCGGTCGCTCAGGCCTGGCGGTCGGCCCACCACTGACGCAGCGCGGCCTCGGCCTCGGCGGCTGACTTCGGTCCCTCGTCCATCCTCAGCTCGAGGAGCCAGGAGTAGGCCTCGCCGACCTCGCGGCCGGGACCGATGCCGAGGATCGACATGATCTGGTTACCGTCGAGGTCGGGCCGGATCGCGGCGAGCTCCTCCTCCTCGGACAGGCGCGCGATGCGGGCCTCGAGCTCGTCATAGGTACGACGCAGCCGCGCCGCCTTGCGCTCGTTGCGGGTGGTGCAGTCGGCCCGGGTGAGGATGTGCAGCCGCTCGAGCTGGTCGCCGGCGTCGCGGACGTAACGGCGCACGGCCGAGTCGGTCCACTCTCCGGAGCCGTAGCCGTGGAACCGGAGGTGCAGCTCGACGAGCCTGGCCACGGCGTCGATCTCGGCGTTGGCGAAGCGCAGTGCCCGCATCCGCTTGCGGGTGATCTTGGCGCCGACGACGTCGTGGTGGTGGAAGGTCACCACCCCACCGCTCTCGAAGCGTCGGGTCCGGGGCTTGCCGACGTCGTGCATGAGGGCGGCGAAGCGGGAGACGAAGTCGGGCTCGCCGCCCAGGCGCTCCTCCTGGTCGATCGTCTGCTCGAGGACCGTCAGGGTGTGCTCGTAGACGTCCTTGTGGCGGTGGTGCTCGTCGCGCTCGAGGGCGAGGGCCGGCAGCTCGGGGAGGACGTGCTCGGCGAGGCCGGTCTCGACGAGGAGGGTCAGGCCCAGCCGCGGGTGCGGCGCGCAGACCAGCTTGACCAGCTCGTCGCGCACGCGTTCGGCGGAGATGATCTCGATGCGCCCCGCCATCCGGGTCATCGCGGCCACCACCTCGGGAGCGACGGTGAAGCCGAGCTGGGCGGCGAACCGCGCGGCACGCATCATGCGCAGCGGGTCGTCGGAGAAGGAGTCCTCGGGGCGGCCCGGAGTGCGCAGGGTCCGCTCGGCGAGGTCGAGCAGCCCACCGTGGGGATCCTCGAACACCCGGCCCGGGACGCTGACCGCCATGGCGTTGACCGTGAAGTCACGGCGACCGAGGTCACCGGCGAGCGAGTCGCCGAAGTCGACGTCGGGCTTGCGGGAGGAGGGGTCGTAGCTCTCGGAACGGTAGGTGGTGATCTCGACCTGCCAGGGGCCGAACCGTGCGCCGATGGTGCCGAAGTCCCGGCCCATGTCCCAGATCGCGTCGGCCCATCCCTTGAGGAGGCGCTCGGTGACGTCCGGCCTCGCGCTCGTGGCGAAGTCGAGGTCGTTCTGGAGGCGACCCAGCATGGCGTCGCGCACGGGACCCCCGACCAGGGCGAGCTCCTCGCCGGCGTCGGCGAACCGGGCCCCCAGCTCGTCGATGACGGGGCCGAGGCGGTCCAGCTCGGCGGCGACCCGGCGCTGGACCTCCGCCAGCTGGAGAGGCGGGTGGAGCGGAGGCTGCGGAGAGGGATGGGGCGCGTCGGACACGACGAGCGAGTCTACGTGCCGGGCCGGGGGGTACTGCCAGGGAGCAACTAGAGTCGCCCCGTGCCTGACCCGTCCTCGCTGCGCCGTGCCCTGGCGGGGGTGGTGACGTCGCTGGTGGTGCTGGTCACGGCCGCGACCGGAGCCACGGCTCACGGGCAGCCGGGCGCCGCCGAGGACGCCGATCTCCTGGTGGTCCACCTGGACACGATCACGCCCGTGGCTCGCGAGGGCCGCAGCGTCCGGATGACCGGGACGGTCACCAACACGACGGCGGAGCCGTGGACACGGGTCAACCTCCACGCCTTCGGCTCAGAGTCCCCGATCCTCGACGCCTCGCAGCTGGCCGTCTCCGCCGAGACCGATCCGCACGCGGACGTCGGTCCCCGCGTCACCGAGCCGGGCACGTTCGACACCGTCGACGTGCTCGAGGCCGGGCAGACCGCGGAGTTCTCGCTCTCGGTCCCGGTTGCGGAGCTGGGCTTCGAGTCGAGCGGCGTCTACTGGGTCGGCGTCCACGCGTTGGGCGACAGCTCGGTGCCTCGCGACACCGCTGCGGACGGTCGCGCGCGCACCTTCATCCCGTTCCTGTCGCGACCACGGGCGACCGTGCCGGTGTCGGTGGTTCTCACCCTGCGCGGGCCGGTGCGGCACTCGCCCGACGGGAGGCTGGCCGGCACCGGACGCTGGAGCCGTGCTCTCGCCGAGGGCGGGCGGTACGACGCACTCCTCGACGCGGCCGAGCAGGCCGGCGCCACTCCCCACAGCATGGTGGTGGATCCCGCGGTCCTCGTCGCCATCAGCCGCCTGACCATCGGCAACCCGCCCCGCACGCTGGCCCCCGACCCCACCGTGCCGGGCCAGGAACCCCCGCCTCCGGAGGAGGAGGGGACCGGAGGCACGCCGGTCGTGCCCCCGGTCGCGACGACGACCCCTCCCACCCCGGACTCCGAGCTGGGTGAGGAGGAGCTCGCGCTGGCCAACCTCGCGCGGACGTGGATGGCCCGGTTCCTCCAGGAGGCCCGCACCGCTGACGTGCTGGCGCTGCCGTTCGGCGACCTCGACGTCGCCGCGGCGGCGCGGCTCGCCCCGGACCGCTACACCCAGGCCGTCGAGCGCAGCCGCGCCGTGATGGAGTCGCTCGAGCTGGCGCACCTCCCCGTCGTCGCACCGGTGAACGGCTTGATGAGTCCCGAGGGCCTTGCGGTGGTCGAGCCCGGCACCACCGTGATGCTCGGCGACACGGCGTTCTCCGTCCCCCCTGAGTCCGACACCTCGCTGGTCCGGCTGCTCGGCCATCGCGTGCTCGTCACCAGCACCGGCGCCGCCACCGGCGGCCCCGGACCCACCGACGGCGCCGACCCGCTCGCCGTACGCCAGCGCCTGGTGAGCGAGGCAGCGCTCCGCCTGCCGGAGGCCGGAGCGGACCGCACCGGTCAGCCACTCGTGCTGGTCCTCCCCCCGTCATGGCGGGCTGAGCAGGCCGGCACGCTGCTCGACGCGCTCGAGCAGCCGTGGATCGAGCCGGTGACGGCGACGGAGCTGGCCAGCGGGCAGGCCACCGCGTCGTCCGCGGCCTCCCTGGTCTACACCGAGGAGGACGCGGCCGCCGAGCTCGACGCCGACAACTTCGCCCGCGCCGAGGACCTCACCGACGCCGCGTCGGTGATGGAGGCGGTCCTCACCCTCGAGACCACGGTCGAGCAGCAGGTGCTCGACGAAGCACTCACGACGCTCTCCCTCCAGCGTCGTCGGCGACCACGTGAGGCCGCCCGTTCGGCGGCCGCGATCGAGGAGTTCCTGCGCGACGAGCTGGACAGCATCCGGATCGACACCCGCTACCCCACGGCCGTGACGCTGTCGAGCGACAGCGGTCCGTTCGGGGTCACCCTCACCAACGGGCTCGACCAGCCCGTCACGGTGGCCCTCCGGGTCGCGTCCGACGACGAGATCAGCCTCGACGGGACCGGCGTACGCCAGCTCGCGGCCGGCTCGCGCACCCAGGCCAGGCTCCAGGCCAGGACGACGCGTCCGGGTGTCCACACCGTGCGGCTGTTCCTCACCAGCGAGGAGGGCACGCCCCTCGGCTCCTCGCGTGAGCTGCCGATCCGGGCCGCCCAGGTGAGTGGCCTCATCTGGCTCGCCATGGCCGTGGGAGCGGTCCTGCTCTTCGGCGCCATCGCGCTGCGCCTGTGGCGACGGGTGCGTCGGGCCGCCCGCGAAGCACGGTCGGCGCACGCGTGACCGACCAGCGCATCCTCAGGTCCTCGGCGGTGATGGCCGCCGGCACGGTGGTCTCCCGGCTGTCGGGCTTCCTGCGCAGCGTCCTGCTCGTGGCGGCCCTGGGTGGCGTGCTCCGCGCCGATCTGTTCTCGATCGCCAACACCCTGCCCAACATGGTCTACATCCTGCTGGCCGGCGGAATCTTCAACGCGGTGCTGGTCCCGCAGCTGGTCCGCCGCATCAAGGACGACCTGGACGGAGGTGACGCCTACGCCAGCAGGGTGATCACCCTGTCGGCGCTCTTCCTGGGCGTCGTCACGATCCTCCTCGTCGTGGTCGCACCGGTGCTGCTGCGGCTCTATCTCGACTCCGCGTTCCTCGAACCCGACCGGGCCGACCACCTGGAGTCGATCGTCGACCTCACCCGCTGGTGCCTGCCACAGGTTTTCTTCTACGGGATGTTCGTCCTGGTCGGCCAGATCCTCAACGCGCGCGGCAGCTTCGGCCCGATGATGTGGGCGCCGATCGCCAACAACGTCATCGCCGTGGCGATGCTCCTGACCTATCTGCTGGTCTACGGCACGGCGACCGAGGAGACCCGGTACGACGCCCTCGACACCGGGCCCGAGGTGCTGCTGGGTCTCGGCTCCACGCTGGGGATCGTCGCCCAGCTCCTCGTCCTGCTGCCCTACCTGCGCCGCGCGGGGTTCACCTACCGTCCACGGTTCGACTTCCGCGACCCCGAGCTCAAGCACACGCTCTCCCTCGGGGTGTGGACGGTCCTGTTCGTGGTGGTGACCCAGCTGGCCTACCTCGTCGTCGTCAAGCTCGCCTCGAGCGGGACCGCCGCGGGGGGCGAGGGAACGGGCTACACCGTCTACTCCAGCGGCATGCTCCTGATGATGGTCCCGCACTCCGTGGTGACCGTCTCGTTGGCGACCGCGGTCCTGCCCCGGCTCTCCCGCCTCGCCCACGACGGCGAGCTCGGTGAGGTCGGCGCGATCCTGGCGTCGACGATGCGTACGGCGCTGGCGCTGGTGCTGCCGTTCGCCGTGCTGCTTCCGCTGCTCGCCCCCGACGTGGCCACCGCGCTCTTCGGCTGGGGCGCGGGCGAGGGTGATCTCTTCGCCCCCACCATCGCGATGTTCGGACCCGCCCTGGTCTTCTTCACCGTCCACTACCTCATGCTGCGCGGCTTCTACGCGCTCGAGCAGACCCGCCGGGTGTTCTTCATCCAGGTGGCGGTGTCGGTGACCAACGTGACGGTCGCGCTGGCGCTGGTGCCTTCGCGGCCTCCTGCCGAGACCGCCCCCCTGCTGGTCGTGGCCTACCTGTCGTCGTACGTCGTCGGCTCGGCCATCAGCTTCTGGGTGCTGCGTCGCACCCTCGGCGGCCTGCACGTGCGACGCCTGGTCCGCTTCCTGGTGCGGATGGCGGTCGTGCTCGCCCTCGCCGCCGGCGCGACGTGGGTCGCGTTGTGGGCGATGGCCGGCCTCGGGGAGGACCCGCACCCCGCCGTGGCGATGCTGCGCGCTGGCGTCGCGGGCCTCGTCGGTGGAGTCGTCGTGCTCCTGGGCGCTCGCACCCTGCACGTCCGCGAGGTCACCAGTCTTCTCGACACCGTCGCGGCACGCCTCTCGCGAGCGCGATAGTCCCTACGATGGTCGAAGGGGGCCGCGGTGCGCGGCCTGGGGTAGCGAAGTGAGGTGGGCGGTGCCGGGAGCCATGCAGGCCGGCGAGCTCCTTGCCGACCGCTACCGCCTCGAAGACCTGTTGACGGAGAGTCGCGGCGGGCGGTTCTGGCGCGCCACCGACACCGTGCTCGACCGGCCGGTCGCAGTCCACGTGATCCCCCGGGACGACGAACGGGCCGACGGCCTGGTGGAGGCGGCGCGGCTGGTCGGCCCGCTCTCCGACCGGCGGATCCTGCGCGTGCTCGACGCCGAGGTCGCCGACGACGCGTGCTACGTCGTCAACGAGTGGGGCCAGGGCGTCTCGCTCGACATCCTGATCCAGCGCGAGGGCCCCCAGCCGCCGCGCAAGGTCGCCTGGCTGGTGTCCGAGGTCGCCGAGGCGCTCGCGCACGCCCACCACAAGGGCCTCGCACACGGCCGTCTGGTGCCTGAGAACGTGCTGATCGACGACCACGGCCACGTGCGCATCATCGGCTTCGGGGTGGACGCGGCGCTGATGGGCCTTCCTCCGGGTCGACGCTCCGCGGACGTCACCGACCTGGTCTCGCTGCTCTACTTCTCCCTGACCGGCAAGTGGCCCGGGGTCTCGAAGTCCGCCATGCCACCCGCGCCCCTGGCCCACGGACACGTGCTTCGGCCGCGTCAGGTCCGGGCCGGGATCCCCCGTCCCCTGGACGCCCTGTGCGACCAGGTGCTCAACCCCGTCGGCCTCGCCCGCTCCCCGAAGTTCGAGCAGGACCTGACGACGGCCCTCGGCATCTGCGAGGTGCTGCTGGAGTTCCTGGGCGACCCGACGCCCGTCGGCAACGGCACGGCCCACGGCACCGCCGTCCCGCCGACCGACCCCCCGACCGATGCGCAGCAGCAGACGACCTTCGTGGGACCGGTGGAGCCGCCCGCCCCCGCGAAGGCGCCGCCCCAGGCGCCCACCCCGGCCGCCAGCGCGGACCTGCCGACCCAGGCGGGCATGCCCGTGTTCCACGACGACTCCGACGACGTCGAGTGGCTGCGCGCCCGGAGCGAGAAGCCTGCTCCCCCGCCGCCGCTCGAGGAGATCCCCGCCAAGCCGCTCTTCGCACCCGAGCCCCCGGAGGGTCAGCCGCAACGCAGGCCGCGGCCCGGGGCTCGTGCGGCCCCAGCGGACTCGGGGTTCTGGCCCTGGGACTCCTCCAGCGCCGGACAGTCCTCCTCGGGCATCCACGCGGCCGGCCACACGGGGTCGTGGGGCACGGGGTCGTGGGGCACCGGGTCATGGGGCGTCGAGGAGACCTTCGACGAGCCCGATGACCGCGTGCCCGGCCGTTCCTGGATCCGGCTGGCGATGATCGTCGGCCTGCTCGCGCTCATCCTGGTCGCCGCGGTCGCCGCCTACCAGTTCGGACTGCCCGACCCCGATCCCGAACCGCCCGCGCCCAGCACCGGCACCTCGCAGAGCCCTGCGTCGCCGCAGCCCTTCACCGACATCACCGCCACCGACTTCGACCCCCAGGGCGATCCGCCGCGCGAGGAGTACCCCGAGCTGGTGCCGCTGGCCCTCGACGGTGACCCGAGCACGGTCTGGCGGACCTCGACCTACAAGCAGGACTTCGGCCCCGCCGGCCTGAAGACGGGCGTCGGCCTCGTCCTCGACCTCGGGGCGACCAAGGGCGTCAGGGAGATCGAGGTGACCACGGTCGGTGGCGAGACCGCGGTCGCCGTCTACGTCACGGGCACGCCGCCGACGGGCGTGGCAGACCTGACTCCCGTCGGGACGGCCCTGGGAGAGGGTGTCCTCACCGTCGCGCTCGACGAGGCGGTCTCCGGGCGCTACGTCACCGTCTGGCTCACCTCGCTCCCCGAGGTGGACGGTGGCTTCCGCGGCACGATCGCCGAGGTGCAGGTCCGCGGGTGAGGCCGACCCCATGGACACCGACCCCATGAGCAGCGAGCCGCATCCCAGCGACGTCGAGCTCCTGAGGGCCCACGTCGCCGGCGACCCCGACGCCTTCGGCGAGCTGTTCGGGCGCCATCGCGACCGGCTGTGGGCCGTGGCGCTCCGCACGATGGGCAACCCCGAGGACGCCGCCGACGGTCTCCAGGACGCCATGATCGCCGCATTCCGGCGCGCCGGGTCCTTCCGCGGCGACTCCGCGGTCACCACCTGGCTGCACCGCATCGTCGTGAACGCCTGCCTCGACCGGCACCGTGCCGCCAAGGTCCGACGCGTCGAGGCACTGCCCGAGGACGTCGAGGACCGCGGCAGTCTCGTCGCAGCGGCGACCCCGGCCGACGGCCCCGAGGCCACCGCACTGGACCGCGAGCGACGGCAGCGGGTCCTCGACGCGCTGGCGACGCTGCCCGTCGAGCAGCGCGCGGCGCTGGTGCTCGTCGACATGGAGGGACACAGCGTCGCCGAGGCCGCCGAGATGCTGGGTTGCGCCTCCGGCACCGTGAAGTCCAGGTGCTCGCGCGGACGCGCCAGGCTCGCTCCCCTCCTGCTCGACCTCGACGCGACCCCCAGCGCGCCCGGTCCCGGGAACCCGCCGGGGCCCGGCACCGTCCAATCCCCGAGGTCACCTCGCGGACCACCCGCGTCCTGATGCCCCTGCGCCCGAACCCCGACCGTCTCCACACCTCGAGGAGGTGACCATGACCCGCCCCGACCACGACGCCGAGCAGGATGCCGTACGCCGTCTGCTCGCCGAGTCGCGCCACGACGCCCCGCTGCCCGACGACGTCCGCGCCCGCCTCGACGACGTGCTGGCCGGGCTCACCGCCGAGAGACGGGAGCTGCGTGCCACGGAGCCGGTGGTCGACCTCTCTGCCCGCCGGCGCCAGCGGCGTCGCGGTGCCCTGCTTGCCGCAGCGGCCGTCGTCGTCGCCGGCGTCGGGCTCGGACAGGTCCTCGAGGGCTTCGGCGGGTCGGACCAGATGGCCGGCGACGCGAGCTCCGCCACGGACGGTTCCGGAGCCAGCGAGAAGCGTGCCGAGGAAGGGTCCTCGGCGGCCGACCCGGAGGCGCCGTCGGCGATGACCGAGTCGCGCAGCCTCGGCGCCGAGAGCGACGCCGCGCTCCCCACGGTGCGGTCCACGCACCTCAGGGAGGACCTGCGACGGCTCCGGACGGATGCACTGTCTGCGCGACAGTCCACCCCCGACCTGCTGGCCGGCCGCGCCTGCTCGGTGACGCTGACCGGTCCCGGCCGGCAGGTCCAGGTCACCCTCGACGGGGACCCGGCCCTGGCAGTGTTCCGTCCGGCCATCAGCGGTCGACAGGCGGTCGAGGTCTACGCGTGCGCGGACGGCGAGGAGACCCACCGCCTGCGGCTGCGCGTGCGCTGAGCCACGGCGGCCACGGGAACACTGCTGGCCTACGATCGGTTGAGACGGGCACACCCACGATCGATCACCAGGAGCCACCGAAGCCATGAGCGAGACGACCGCCCCGACCGACGCGACGACCCGCAACGTGATCATCATCGGCTCCGGCCCCTCTGGCTACACTGCCGCCGTCTACGCCGCCCGGGCCGCGCTCGAGCCCCTGGTCTTCGAGGGCTCGGTCACCGCAGGCGGTGCGCTGATGAACACCACCGAGGTCGAGAACTTCCCCGGCTTCCGTGACGGGATCATGGGTCCCGCGCTGATGGACGAGATGCGCGCCCAGGCCGAGCGGTTCGGCGCCGAGCTCGTGTCCGACGACGTCCTCGAGGTCGACCTCACCGGTGACGTCAAGGTCGTGAAGACCGCCACCGACACCTACACCGCGCGCTCGGTGATCCTTGCGACCGGCTCGGGCTACCGCAAGCTCGGGCTGCCCCGCGAGGAGGAGCTCTCCGGCCGCGGCGTCTCGTGGTGCGCGACCTGCGACGGCTTCTTCTTCCGCGAGCAGGCCATCGCTGTCGTCGGCGGCGGCGACTCCGCGATCGAGGAGGCCACCTTCCTCACCCGTTTCGGCTCGAGGGTCTACCTGATCCACCGCCGCGACGAGCTGCGCGCGTCCAAGATCATGCAGGAGCGCGCCTTCGCCGACCCGAAGCTCGAGATGGTCTGGAACTCCGAGGTCGCCGCCATCAACGGCGACGAGCGCGTCGAGTCCATCACGCTGCGCGACACCGTCACCGGCGACGAGCGAGAGCTCGCGGTCACCGGCCTGTTCATCGCCATCGGCCACGACCCCCGCTCCGAGCTGCTCACCGGTCAGGTCGACCTCGACGACGACGGCTACGTCCTGGTCAACCACCCCTCGACCGCCACCAACCTCCCGGGCGTCTTCGCGGCGGGTGACCTGGTCGACCACCACTACCGCCAGGCGATCACCGCCGCCGGCACCGGCTGCGCGGCCGCGCTGGACGCGGAGCGCTACATCGCCGCCCTCGACCACGCTGCCTCCACCGCGGGCTCCGCCGAGGCGACGGCCGAGGTCATCACCGAGACGGTGCAGACCGCCGGAGCCTGAGGGTTGCGGCGACCCCCCGCGGGTCGTCCACCCACACGGCGACCCGAGTGGCGGTGACGGCGCCTCCCGAGGTCTCGAGGACCGTGGGGCCGCTGAGCACGAGCTCGAGGTTGGTCTGTGAGCTGACCCCCACGAGGACGAGACCCTCCTCGACGTGGAGCGACCTGATCACCCCCGGCAGCTCGTGCTCCACCGTCCGGGTGGACTCGACCGCCCCGAGGGGTACGACGACGCGGGTGCGTGCCCCGCTGCGGGCGATGAGCCGGTCGTCCAGGAGCAGGTGCGGCCGCACCCGGTAGGACGCAAGCATCCCCAGCATCCACAGCACTCCCCACACGCCCAGCACGAGCAGCGGCGTGCGCAGGGCCGAGGTGACCGGGTTGTCCCAGTGGCGCATCAGCACCTCGACGACGATCACCTCGGTCGCCGAGCCGAAGATCCACAGCCACATCATCGGCGCCGCGAGCTGTCCGTAGCCCACCGGCGTCGCGCCGGCCGGTACGTCCGGTCGGCGCGCCAGCCATCGGGCCAGGGAGCGGTAGAGAGCCACCTCGAGGAGCAAGGCCTCCCTCGCGGGCGCCAACAGTCGTCGTACGCCGGTCATGGTGCGTGATCGCCCATCAGGCTGGTGAAGGTCTCGATGGTCTGGTCGAGGGTGGCGGAGAACGCCGCCAGGCGCGTCGCGGGCAGGTCGCCGAAGAGCTCATGGGCCAGCTCGGCGTGGCTTGAGACGAGGTCGACGATCACCCGGGCGCCGTCCTCCGTCGGTGTGACCAGGGTTGCCCGCCGGTCGGTCGGGTGCGGCTCGCGTGTCACGTGGCCGCTGCTTACGAGCCCGTCGACCAGGCCGGTGACGTTGCGCGGAGTCACCCCCAGAGCAGCTGACAGCCGCTGCTGCGTCGTGGGGCCCGTCTCCCCGAGGACCCACAGCAGGTGCACCCGGGGCGTCGTGAGACCCGACTCCCTCTCGAAGCGCGACAGGTCGCGCTGGACCAGCGCCGCGAGGTGCAGCACCCTGTCCAACGCAGCGGTCTCCTCCGGACTGTGCATGTAGTGAAGGTACTACACTGTTTGCTGGGTTCACGAGTTCACCGTCGGACGCGACGCTTCCCCGCGTCGGCGCGTGGGGAATACAGCGTCCGAGGCGTGGTGTTCACTTGTCACAGACCCACCACCCGAGTTGAAAGGTCCCGCCGTGGCCAACATCGCCGCAGTGACCGACGCCGAGTTCGAGGCGCAGGTCCTCAAGTCCGACAAGCCCGTCCTGGTCGACTTCTGGGCGGAGTGGTGCGGCCCCTGCCGCCAGGTCGCCCCCATCCTCGACGAGATCAACGCCGAGCACGGCGAGAAGATCACGCTGCTCAAGATGAACGTCGACGAGAACCCCGTCACGCCCTCGTCCTACCGCGTGACCGGCATCCCGACGATCAACGTCTACCAGGGCGGCGAGGTCGTGAAGTCGATCGTCGGCGCCAAGCCCAAGGCCGCGCTCCTCAAGGAGCTCGCCGACTTCATCTGAGCCGCGTGGCTCAGCCACCAGGCTTCGAGGCGGTCCGCACCGATCCACCGATCGGGCGGGCCGCCTTCTGCTTGGCCGGGCGTACGACGCCCCACACCTTCTCCAGCGCCAGCTCGACCTCGTCCTTCCACGAGATCGCCGACCGCAGCTCCATCCGCATCCGGGGTGTCGTCGCGTGGGCGCGCTGGGTCTTGAACCCCACGCTCCCCCAGAAGTCCGAGGGCAGGACGCACCCCGAGGTGCGGCCGCGCGTGTCGCCGTACGTCTCCACCGCGGTGAAGCCCCGCTCCACCAGGTCCGCCGCCACGCCCTGCACGAGCAGCCTGCCGATCCCGCCTCCTCGGGCGAAGGGCTCGACGTAGACCGACGCCAGGACCACCGCGTCGGGCGTGCTCGGCGACGTGGGCAGACTCGCGGCACCCGGCAGCCAGGACGCGGGTGCGTAGATGGCATGGCCCAGCTGGCGCCCGTCGGCCATCGCGACGCGTCCGCAGGATCCCCACTCGCGCAGGACGGCGGAGACCCAGCGCTCCTTCTCCACCGCGCGCTCCTCGGCGTCGAGGCGGCCGGCGTCGACCGGCGTGAGCTGCCAGTAGACGCACGAACGTTGCGGCTCGGCCATCTCCTGGAGGTGGTCGACCGTCAGGCGGACGGTCTTGCGTGACACATATTGGATGTTAGCCACTGCAGCGGCCTGCGAGGATGAGGCCATGCGCCAGATCCGCCAGAGCCAGAAGCTTCGAGGTGTCCGCTACGACGTGCGGGGGCCGATCCTGGTCGAGGCACAGCGGCTCGAGGCCGAGGGACACCGGATCCTCAAGCTCAACATCGGCAACACCGCGCCGTTCGGCTTCGACGCCCCCGAGCAGATCCTGGCCGACATGATCCACCACCTCCCGGAGTCCCAGGGCTACAGCGACTCCCAGGGCATCTGGTCGGCCCGCACCGCCGTCATGCACTACTACCAGTCGCACGGGCTCCGTGAGGTCGGCGTCGAGGACATCTACATCGGCAACGGGGTGTCCGAGCTGATCTCGATGGTCCTGCAGGCCTTCGTCGACGACGGCAACGAGATCCTCATCCCGGCGCCCGACTACCCGCTGTGGACCGGGGCGGTGACCCTGGCGGGCGGCACGCCGGTCCACTACCTGTGCGACGAGTCCAACGACTGGAACCCCGACCTCGCCGACGTCGAGGCCAAGATCACCGAGAACACCCACGCGATCGTGATCATCAACCCCAACAACCCCACCGGAGCGGTCTACAGCGAGGAGACCGTGCGGGCTCTCGTCGACATCGCTCGACGGCACCGGCTCGTGGTGATGGCGGACGAGATCTACGAGAAGATCCTCTTCGAGGACGCAGTGCACCACCACGCGGCCACCTTCGCCGGCAACGACGTGCTGTGCCTGACCTTCTCAGGTCTGTCGAAGGCCTACCGGGTGTGCGGCTATCGCGCAGGGTGGGTGATGATCTCGGGCCCCAAGGAGATCGCCACCGACTTCCTCGAGGGGCTCACCCTCATCGCCAACATGCGGATGTGCGCCAACGTCCCGGCGCAGCACGCGATCCAGACCGCCCTGGGCGGCTATCAGTCCATCGAGGAGCTCATCGGTCCAGGCGGACGCTTCTACGAGCAGTCGATGCTCGCCCACCGACTGCTGAACGAGATCCCCGGGGTCACCTCCGTGAAGCCCTCCGGGGCGCTCTACTGCTTTCCGCGCCTCGACCCCGACGTCTACGCGATCGAGGACGACCAGGACTTCGTGATCGAGCTGCTGCGCGCGAAGAAGATCCTCGTCACCCACGGCACCGGCTTCAACTGGCCCGCGCCCGATCACTTCCGGCTGGTCACCCTTCCCGAGGCGGCTGTCCTCGAGGAGGCCATCGGCCGGATCGGTGAGTTCCTCGCGACGAGGCGCTAGCGACGCTGGCTAGGCTGCGCGCATGCGCGACCTGACCTACCCCGCGATCATCCGCACTGCCCTGGCCGGCTTCAAGCTGCTGGGCCAGCGGTTCGAGATGACGGGGACCGAGCACGTGCCCACCCACGGTGGTGTGCTCCTGGTCTGCAACCACGTGGGCTACCTCGACTTCATCTACGGCGGGCTCGCGGCCCACCCCTCGCGACGGTTGGTGCGCTTCATGGCCAAGCGCGAGGTCTTCGACCACGCCGTGGGTGGTCCGGTGATGCGCTCGATGCACCACATCTCCGTGGACCGCGGCGAGGGTCTCCAGTCCTTCCAGGACGCGGTGTCGTACCTCCGCTCGGGCGAGGCGGTCGGAATCTTTCCCGAGGCGACCATCTCGCGGTCCTTCGAGCTCAAGGAGTTCAAGACCGGTGCGGTGCGGATCGCCGCCGAGGCCGGGGTGCCCCTCGTGCCCGTGGTCCTGTGGGGCACGCAGCGCCTGTTCACCAAGGACCATCCCCGGGACTTCTCCCGCGGCAAGACCATCGCCATCTCGGTCGGTGAGCCCCTGCACCCGACGGGGGCCGATCCGGTCGCCGAGACCGCCGAGCTGAAGTCGCGGATGGCCGTGCTCCTCGACGAGACGATCGCTCGCTACCCGGCCGAGGAGCAGCCCGCCGGTTCGTGGTGGCTACCCGCACGGCACGGTGGCACCGCACCCACCCTCGAGCGTGCGGCCGAGCTCGACGCCGAGGAGAAGGCCGAGCGGGCGCGCCGGCGCGCTGCGCGGGCTGCAGGCGACTCGTAGCTAGATCGCTTCGTCGCTATATGGCTTTATCTCTTTGTCGACTTATTCGGGTGTTGGCTCCCCCTCGCGCGCCAAGCGTCCGAACGTCCGTTCCGGTGATCGCAACCTCTCCGTCAGATGGGCCGGTCGTCGCGGTTGCGGGGGTCCATGACGTCCACGATGCGGCGGAGGTCCTCGAGGCTGGCGAACTCCACGGTGATCTTGCCCTTGGACTTCCCCAGGTCGACCTTGACGCGGGTCTCGAGCCGGTCGGAGAGCCGCTCCGCGAGGTCGGCGAGCCCGGGAGCGGTCGGCTTGCTGCGCTGGAGCCTGGTGGGCCGCTCGGGTTCGGTGCCGAGGGAGACGATCTCCTCGAGGCCGCGGACGCTGATCCCCTCGGCCGTCACGCGGCCGGCGAGACGGTCCTGGACATCGGGATCGTCGACGCTGAGCAGGGCGCGAGCGTGGCCGGCGGAGAGGACGCCCGCGGCCACGCGGCGCTGAACCGCGGGTGAGAGCTTGAGCAGGCGAAGGGTGTTGGAGATCTGGGGACGCGAGCGCCCGATGCGCTGGGCGAGCTCCTCGTGGGTGCAGCCGAAGTCCTCGAGCAGCTGACCGTAGGCGGCGGCCTCCTCGAGGGGGTTGAGCTGGGAGCGGTGGAGGTTCTCCAGGAGGGCGTCGCGCAGCATGTCGACGTCGTCGGTGTCGCGCACGATCGCGGGGATCGTGTCCCGGCCGGCTTCCTGCGACGCCCGCCAGCGCCGCTCCCCCATGATGAGCTCATAGTCGTCGTCACCGCGCTTGCGTACGACGACCGGCTGCAGCAGTCCGACCTCCTTGATGGAGTGCACCAGCTCGGCCAGCGCCTCCTCCTCGAACACCTGTCGAGGCTGGCGGGCGTTCGGGCGGATCGAGCCGATGGGCAGCTCAGCGAACCAGGCTCCGTCGATGGTCGCCGGCGAGCCCGGACCCTCGACCGTCGTCCCGGGTGCTGGGTGCGGGGCTCCCTCGCCCCGAGATGGGGACTCCCCCTCGGTACCAGTACCGGTCGGTGCCGTGCCGGCACCGTCGCGGGTCTGCGCGGGTGCGGTCGGGATCAGTGAGCCCAGGCCCCTGCCCAGACCGCGGCGTGGCGGGTTGGTGGCGTTCATGCGGGGGCTCCCTTGCTGGCGATCTCACGAGCCGCCTCGAGGTAGGAGAGCGCGCCCGGAGAAGCGGGGTCGTAGGTCATCACGGTCTGTCCGTAGGACGGAGCCTCGGACACGCGCACCGATCGGGGCACGGCCGTCTTGAGCACCTCGTCTCCGAAGTGGCCTCGCACCTCCTCGGCGACGCCGGCTGCGAGCCGGGTGCGGGCGTCGTACATCGTCAGGAGGATGGTGGAGACCACCAGGCGAGGGTTGAGGTGCTGGCGCACCATCTCGACAGTCTCGAGGAGCTGTCCAAGACCCTCGAGGGCGTAGTACTCGGCCTGGATCGGGATGAACATCTCCCGACCGGCCACCAGGGCGTTCAGGGTCAGGAGCCCCAGTGATGGCGGGCAGTCGATGAAGACGTAGTCGAAGCGGTCGTCGCCGACGTCCTCGGCGCGTCCCACGAGGGGGTGTGCCTCGATCGCCCGGTTGAGCCTGTTCTCGCGTGCCACGACACTGACGAGCTCGATCTCCGCGCCGGCGAGGTCGATGGTGGCGGGGACCACCCAGAGGCCGGGAAGATCAGGTGATTCGGTGACGACGTCGGCGAGAGGTGAGCCCTCCACCAGCATGTCGTAGGTCGACGGCACGCCGCGGTGGTGCGGCACGCTCAGCGCCGTGGAGGCGTTGCCCTGGGGATCGAGGTCGATGACCAGGACCCGCTGTCCTAGCTGGGCCAGGCCCGCAGCGACGTTGACTGTGGACGTGGTCTTGCCGACCCCGCCCTTCTGGTTGGCCACGACCATCACCCTGGTGCGATCAGGACGAGGGACTCCCTGGCGCCGCAACCCACCACTGCGCGCGAGGACTGAGTGCTCGGCGGCTTGGGCCAACGGAGTGCTGTGGTCGACCAGGGGCGACTCCGCGTCGGCCAGGTCACCAGCCGTGCGGACCTGCCAGCCTGGGGTCGGCGCATCCGTTTCACGTGAAACATCGTCCTGCGATTCGGTTTCACGTGAAACAGCGATAGTTTCCCCATCCTGTGGAGAGAGAGCACCATCCTGTGGATAACCCCGCTCAGGGAGCGGCGCGTCACCGGTGGATAAGGGTGGGGAGAACGGGTCCGACGAGCCGCTGGTCGGACGTTCGAGGTGGTCCTCGGACACGGGCAAACCTTCCAGTCAGGAGTCGCGTGGGCGTCGGGAGCCCTTCTTGCCGGACTTACGGGCCGAGGCGCGCGACGTCGACGCAAGAGGCCAACCTACCTGCGTCGGATCCGCCCAGGCCACCCGTACGACCCGGGTAGGGGGATCGACGACCTCCGCGCCCAAGGTCAGTACCTCAGGTTCGCCACACCTGTAACGCTTCAGCACGGGTCCGGCCTCGACGATCTCGTCCTCGACGGACTGCCCCTTCATGGCCAGCAGCGCACCTGATGGACCCACCAGGGGCATCGACCACTCGAGCAGACGAGTCAGGGGAGCCACTGCGCGCGAGGTGACCACGTCGTAGGCGCGCTCGCCGTGAAGTGAGTCGGCACGGCCTCGCACGACCTCGACCTGGTCGAGACCGAGCTGTCCCGCCACCTCGTCCAGGAAGGTGGTACGTCGCAGCAGGGGCTCCACGAGAGTCACGCGGAGGTCAGGACGTGCGATCGCCAACGCCAGGCCGGGGAGGCCCGCACCGCTACCGATGTCGCAGACGGTCGAACCCTCAGGGATGGCCTCGCTCAGCACCGCAGAGTTCAACAGGTGGCGCTCCCACAACCGCGGAACCTCACGAGGCCCGATGAGCCCGCGAAGCACCCCCTCGGTGGCGAGGAGTGCGGCGTACTCCTCGATCGCGGTCAGGGCATCAGACGAGAACACCCTCCGCGCCGCAGCCGGCGCGGAGGGTGCTGTTTCACGTGAAACGTCGGCACGGGGCGCCGACTCGTGCTGGTCCCTCACGCCGGGAGGATCACCACGTGACGGTGGGGCTCGGTGCCCTCGGACTCAGACGTCAGCCCGGCAGCGGCGACTGCGTCGTGCACGACCTTCCGCTCGAAGGACGTCATCGCCTCGAGCGAGAGGCTCTCGCCACTGGCCCGCACTTCCTCGATGGACTTCTCGGCCAGCGCGACGAGGCGACGGCGCTGCTCCGCGCGGTGCCCGCCGATGTCGAGCATGAGCCGCGATCGCTCACCCGTCTCCCGGTAGACCGCCAGCCGGGTGAGTTCCTGCAGCGCGTCGAGCACCTCGCCCTTGGCGCCGATGAGCTGGCTCAGGTCAGCGCCGACGATGGACACGCTCGCGCGGTCCCCGTCGACGTCCATGTCGAGGTCGCCGTCGAGATCAGCGATGTCGAGGAGCTCCTCGAGGTAGTCGGCAGCGATGTCGCCCTCCTGCTCGAGGCGCTCTACCTTGCTCGGTCGATCGGTCTGCGGTGCGTCGAGGGCCGGGTCGTGCTTCAAGTCTTCGCTCACGTGCATCTCCTGCTGGTCGTGGGGGAGCTCCCCTCACGGGGAGCAAGAAACTGTGGGGCCCGAACGGGCTAGCGCTTCTTCTTCTTGTTCTTGCTGCGCTGGGAGCGGGGCTGTCGCTGCGGCTGTTGCCGCGCCGGACGCAAAGGCTCCGCGGCGGCGATCTCGGCCTGGGCGACCTCCGCCTCGGGGAGCTTGCCCTTGCGGATGGCCTTCGCCCTGTCGCGGTCGGCCTTGGCCTTCGCAGCGGGGGTACCGGGCGCGGGGTTGTTGCGGATCACGTAGAACTGCTGGCCCATGGTCCAGATGTTCGAGGTGGTCCAGTAGAAGAGGACTCCGACCGGGAAGGCGATGCCGCCGACCGCGAAGACCAGGGGAAGCACGTAGAGGAGCAGCTTCTGCTGCTGGGCGTAGGGGCCGGAAAGGGCGTCGGCCGGCATGTTCTTGCTCATCAGCTGGCGCTGGGTGAGGAAGGTCGTGACCGTCATCGCGACGACCAGTGCTGCAGCAAGCACCCGCACGCTGAGGTCGTTGGTGTCCAGGAACGTGTCGGAGATCTTCGCACCGAGGAAGACGGCGTCACCGAACTGCTCGTTGAGCTTGACCGTCATGAGGCCGCGCACGTCCTCGGGGTGCTTGGCAGCCTGGTCGATGAGCCGGAAAAGGGCCAGGAAGATCGGCATCTGCAGCAGGATCGGCAAGCACGAGGCGAACGGGTTGCTGCCCGACTCGCGGTAGAGCTTCATGGTCTCCTGGGCCAGCTTCTCCCGGTCGTGACCGTACTTCTTCTGGAGCTCGCGGACCTTGGGCTGGATCAGCTGCATGTTGCGGCTGGACTTGATCTGCTTGACGAACAGCGGGATGAGGGCCGCGCGGATCACGAGGGTCAGGCCGACGATCGACGCCACCCAGGCGATCCCGCTGGCGGGGCCGAAGATGTCGCCGAAGAGCTTGTGGAAGCCCAGCAGCACCGCAGAGATGACGTAGTAGAGCGGAGCCATGATGGCGCCGCCGATGTCACCGAAGAAGTCGAGCACTCAAGCTCCTCGTGTCGGGGTGGGTTTCGCGGCCGTGTCGGCACGCGAGGGAACGGGGTCGTAGCCACCAGCAGCCCACGGGTGGCACCGCGACAGCCTGCGGAGAGCCAGCCAGCCCCCGCGAGCCGCACCGTACTGGGTGACTGCATCGAGCGCGTAGGCCGAGCACGTCGGGTGGTAGCGACAGACCTGCCCGTAGAGCGGACTGATGGCGAAGCGCCACGCACGCAGCAGGGCGATCACCACGTGCTTCACGCCGGCACCCGCGCACCGAGCAGGCGGCCGAGGCTGTGCTGCAGGTCGTTGCCGAGCTCGGCGCTGGTCGCGGTCGCCGACGCGGGCAGAGCCCTGACCACCATGGTGACTCGACCCGGCAGCTCCTCGAGCGTGCTGAGGTGCTCCCTGGTCAGGTGGCGGAGCCGGCGCTTCACCCGGTTGCGCACGACGGCGTTGCCCACTGCCTTGCTGACGGTGAACCCCACCTGCGCGGGCTGTTGGTCCGCAGATTCCTCCACGAGCAGGTGGACCACCAGCAGACGGGTCCCGGCACGACGGCCCGACCGCACAGTGAGGCGGAACGCGTCGCTGTCGGTGAGTCGGTGGGCGGCAGGCAGCACGGCAGGCGCCGTGAGCTCAGACCGTCAGACGGCCAGGCTCTTGCGGCCCTTGCGGCGCCGAGCCGACAGGATCGAGCGACCCGCGCGGGTGCGCATGCGGAGTCGGAAGCCGTGCACCTTGTGGCGACGACGGTTGTTCGGCTGGTAAGTGCGCTTGCTCACGGCTTTGTCTCCGTTGGGTATTCGAGGGTGTCCACTCCACGACAGGGGATGGTGTCCTGTGCCCGTGGTCTGTGAACCAGGGGCTGGCCTTCGGCCGGCACCGCCCACCCACGAGGCACCATCGAGGTGATGGATCGTGGACATGCGGCAACCGTCGACACGGAGTGACCGGTCAACGGTACGCGGTGCCCGGGAGACCGGTCAAACCAGCGAGGCCGGCACGAGGGCTACCCTGTGGATGAAGTGTTGCTCGGTGCTCTTCATGCTTGTTAGGTTCAGGCTTCCAGCAGGCGTCCGTACGGCCGTCGCCACCAGGTTCCAGAGGGCTGTGAGACCCACGTCACATCTCCGGAAAACCGGCTCTGACCTGCACGAACTCGGGGCGGGGGACGACGTCGGACACCGGCGGCGGACCAGATGGACCATCTGGACGCCACCGTTCACAACATGTGGAAAAGTCTGTGGACACGTTTCACCGGTCCGACCTGACCGGACCGTGGCAGCGCCGAACCACCCGTGAAACCCAGTGAAAGCGAGCATGGCCTGTGGACGACCTCAACGACACCGGCCACCGCCCACCCGGAGCCGACGGGCTGCCGGGCGAGGCCGACCTCGGCCAGGTGTGGCGTGCGATCGTCGAGGACCTCCAGCCGAACCAGCGCGCCTGGCTCAGGGCCAGCGAGCCCGTGACGCTCCACGAGAGCACCGCGATCATCGCGGTCCCCAACGACTTCACCCGAGGGCAGCTCGAAGGGCGCCTGCGCGGCCAGCTGGAGGACTCCCTCAGTGAGCGCTTCGGCCGCGAGATCCGGATGGCCGTCAGCGTCAATCCCTCCCTCGAGGACACCGCGCCCCCAGCTCTCGACGAAGAGACAAGTCAACTTGTCGACATATCGACTGCAGGGCTGGACACTCCACCGGAGTCCACGGTCCAACCCGATCTCGTGGCACCGACGCGCGACGTCGACGCGTCGAGCAGCGAGCGGCGCGGGTCTGCGCTCGAGACCAGGCTGAACCCCAAGTACACCTTCGAGACCTTCGTCATCGGCTCCTCCAACCGGTTCCCGCACGCGGCCGCCGTCGCCGTCGCCGAGGCTCCCGGCAAGGCCTACAACCCTCTGCTGGTCTACGGCGAGTCCGGGCTCGGCAAGACGCACCTGCTCCACGCCATCGGCCACTACGTGCGCAGCCTCTACAGCAATGCCAAGGTGCGCTACGTCTCGAGCGAGGAGTTCACCAACGAGTTCATCAATGCGATCCGCGACGACCGGCAGGACCGGTTCAAGCGGCGCTACCGCGACGTCGACGTCCTGCTCATCGACGACATCCAGTTCCTCGAGGGCAAGACGCAGACGCAGGAGGAGTTCTTCCACACCTTCAACACCCTGCACAACGCCAACAAGCAGATCGTCCTCACCTCCGACCGGGCGCCCAAGCGCCTGGAGGCCCTCGAGGATCGACTCCGCAACCGGTTCGAGTGGGGGCTCATCACCGACGTCCAGCCTCCCGACCTCGAGACCCGCATCGCGATCCTGCGCAAGAAGGCTGCGATGGACCGCCTCACCGCCCCACCGGACGTCCTGGAGTTCATCGCCTCCAAGATCCAGACCAACATCCGTGAGCTCGAGGGTGCCCTGATTCGCGTCACGGCGTTCGCCAACCTCAACCGCCAGGAGGTCGACATGACCCTGGCCGAGATCGTGCTGAAGGACCTGATCCCCGAGGGTGGCGAGCCCGAGATCACCCCGGCCCTCATCATCGCCCAGACCGCCGCCTACTTCGGGGTCTCCATCGAGGACCTCACCGGCCCCTCCCGAGGACGCCACCTCGTCATGGCACGCCAGATCGGCATGTACCTGTGCCGCGAGCTCACGCAGCTCTCGCTTCCCAAGATCGGCGCTCAGTTCGGCAACCGCGACCACACGACGGTGATGTACGCCGACCGCAAGATCAACCAGCTGCTCGCCGAGCGGCGCGCGGTGTTCAACCAGGTGAGCGAGCTGACCAACCGCATCAAGATGCACTCGCGCCAGGGCTGACACCACTCCGCCTCAAGGCCGCACACCCTGTGGAGAACGTGTGGTTCGAGACGGAGTGTCGTCAACAGGGCCTGTGCGCCACGAGCGACACAATGCGCCGGCGCGGTCGTCGTACACAACGGAGTGCGAGTTTCCGACAGCTCGTCCACAACCCCTGTGCACGACGAGTCCGGCGGCTGACCTGCGAGAACGCGAGTTGTGCACAGACTCCACACACCCTATGACTACGACGGACCTCCATATGTCCCTCGAATCCCACAACCTCTGAACATCCGACCTTCTGGGGACAACCCGCGCGGTTCGTGGCGGCGTGGCAGGATGCACTTCCCGAACCACACCCTCATGCAGTTCTTCAAGCACAGGAGCGCCTTGTGAAGTTCCGCGTCGATCGCGACGTCTTCGCCGATGCTGTCGCCTGGGCGGCTCGCAGCCTGCCGGTCCGTCCCAGCTCACCGGTCCTGGCAGGGCTCCTCATCGAGGCGAGCGACGAAGGCCTGGTCCTGTCCTCCTTCGACTACGAGACGTCTGCACGCGCGACGCTCAAGGCCGAGGTGAGTGCCGAGGGGAAGGCCCTGGTCAGCGGTCGGCTGCTCGCAGACATCTGCCGCAGCCTGCCGGCCAAGCCGGTCGAGGTCACCCTCGAGGGCCCGCGTGCCTCGCTGGTCTGCGGCTCGGCGCGCTTCAGCCTCCAGACCATGCCGGTCGAGGACTACCCGACGCTGCCACAGATGCCGGCCGCCACCGGCACGGTGTCGAGCTCGGAGTTCGCCCACGCCGTGGCCCAGGCGGTCACCGCCGCCGGACGCGACGACATGCTCCCCGTGCTCACCGGTGTGCGCATCGAGATCGACGGGTCCTCGATGGCGCTGCTGGCCACCGACCGCTTCCGCCTCTCCCACCGCGAGCTGACCTGGAACCCGCGCACCCCCGACGAGTCCGTCGCCGCACTGGTGCCCGCGAAGGTCCTCGGCGACACCGCCAAGTCGCTCACCTCCGGCGAGGAGGTCACCATCGCGCTCAGCGCCGGCGGAACCGGCGAGGGCCTGATCGGCTTCGAGGGCAGCGGCCTCGGGGGTGTTCGCCGTACGACCACCCGTCTCCTCGACGGCGAGTTCCCCAAGGTCCGCTCCCTGTTCCCGTCCGAGCACCTGACCGTCGCCAAGGTCAACAAGGCCGAGCTCGTCGAGACCGTCAAGCGCGTGGCGCTGGTGGCCGAGCGCAACACCGCGGTGCAGCTGAGGTTCGAGGACAACTCGCTCGTCCTCGACGCAGGCTCGGGCGACGAGGCCCAGGCGACCGAGGTCATCGAGGCCGACCTGCAGGGCGAGGGACTGACCACGGGCTTCAACCCGCAGTTCCTCCTCGACGGCCTGACCGCGATCGACGGCGAGATGGTCGACCTCGCCTTCACGCAGGCGACCAAGCCCGTGGTCATCTCCGGCACCGATGCCGACGACGGCAGCTCCTTCCGCTACCTCCTGATGCCCAGGCGCCTCCTGAGCTGAGCTCGCCTCGCCTGCCGCCCGAGGCGTGCACCACTTCCACCCCTGACCGCCGGGATGGTTGAGTGGAGGCACCGCACACCACGACACCAGGAGCTGCTGGCATGCACATCGGACTCGTCGGACTGGGCAAGATGGGCGGCAACATGCGCGAGCGGATGCGGCGCGCCGACCTCACCGTCACCGGCTACGACCGCAACCCCGACGTCAGCGACGTCGACTCGCTCAGCGCCCTGGTCGAGGCGCTCCCGAGCCCCAAGGTCGTCTGGGTGATGGTCCCCGCGGGCGACGCGACCCGCAGCACGGTCGAGGAGCTCGCCGAGCTCCTCGGCGAGGGCGATGTCGTGGTCGACGGCGGCAACTCCCGCTGGACCGATGACCTCGCCAACGCCGAGCTCCTCGCGAGGAAGAAGATCGGCTACGTCGACTGCGGCGTCTCCGGCGGCGTCTGGGGCCTGGAGAACGGCTATGCCCTGATGTACGGCGGCGACGCGGCCGACGTCGAGAAGGTCCAGCCGGCCTTCGACGCGCTCAAGCCGCACGAGACCGACGAGGGCCAGTTCGGCGCCGTCCATGCCGGCAAGGTCGGCGCGGGCCACTTCTCCAAGATGGTCCACAACGGCATCGAGTACGCCATGATGCAGGCCTATGCCGAGGGCTGGGAGCTGCTCGAGAAGGTCGACCTGGTCGACAACGTCACCGAGGTGTTCCGCTCCTGGCGCCAGGGCACCGTCATCCGCTCGTGGTTGCTCGACCTCCTCGTCGAGGCGCTCGACGCAGAGCCCGGCCTGGAGGGGATCCGCGGCTATGCAGAGGACTCCGGCGAGGGCCGCTGGACCGTCGAGGCAGGCATCGAGCACGCGGTCGCGACTCCCGCGATCACCGCTGCGCTCTATGCCAGGTTCGTCTCGCGCCAGGACGACAGCCCGGCCATGAAGGCAGTGGCCGCGATGCGCAACCAGTTCGGCGGCCACGCCATGCAGACCGTCCCCCCCAAGGGTGGAGACGTCGAGGCCGGCGAGTCCGGACAGGGCCGGCCCGAGGAGGCCGGGGCGGCGCGGCAGGCCGGCGTCGGCACCGAGTCCGAGCCCTCGGAGAGCTAGCTGCCCCGTGCACGTCGCCCACCTCACCCTGCACAACTTCCGCTCCTACGCCGACCTCGACGTCGCGCTGGAGCCGGGAGCGACGGCGTTCATCGGCCGCAACGGTCAGGGCAAGACCAACCTGGTCGAGGCGATCGACTACCTTTCGCGGCTCTCCTCCCACCGGGTGGCGACCGATGCACCGCTCGTCCGTGCGGGGACCGACCAGGCGATCGTGCGCGCGGCGGTGGTGAAGGACGGTCGTACGGCGGTGCTCGAGGTCGAGCTGAACCCCGGGCGCGCCAACCGCGCCCGCATCAACAAGTCCCCGCTCTCGCGACCCCGCGAGATCGTGGGACTGGTGCGGACTGTCGTCTTCGCACCCGACGACCTCACGCTGGTCAAGGGCGACCCGTCCGACCGTCGACGCTTCCTCGACGACCTGGCGGTGCTCCGGGCGCCACGCCTGGCTGCGGTCCGCGCCGACTACGACCGGGTGCTGCGCCAGCGCAACAGCCTGCTCAAGACGGCAGCCTTCGCCCGCGGATCTGCCCGCGACTCTGCTCTGGCCACCCTGGTGGTGTGGGACGAGAACCTCGCCCGGGTCGGCGCCGAGCTGCTGGCCGCGCGGCTGCGCCTGGTCGCCGATCTGGGTCCCTACCTCGGCAAGGCCTACGAGGCGGTCGCGCGCGGCGCGAGCCGTGACGACGCCGACCTGGAGTACCGCGCGAGCATCGACCTGGACTTCGAGGAGCAGCCGTCACGGGACCAGCTCGAGCAGGCGCTGCTGACGGCGATCGAGGCCCGGCGCAAGGACGAGCTCGACCGGGGGGTCTCCCTGGTCGGCCCCCACCGCGACGAGCTGCTGCTCACCCTCGGCACGGGCCACCAGGACGGCGACCTCCGCCTGCCGGTGAAGGGCTATGCCAGCCACGGTGAGTCGTGGTCGTTCGCCCTGGCCCTGCGGCTGGCCTCCTACGACCTGCTCCGCGCCGACGGTGACGACCCGATCCTGGTCCTCGACGACGTCTTCGCCGAGCTCGACACCGAGCGTCGGGCCCAGCTGGCCGAGCTCGTCGCCGGAGCAGAGCAGGTCCTGGTCACCGCCGCCGTCGCGGCCGACGTGCCCGAGGCCCTGCAGGGTGTGCGGTTCCTCGTGGCCGACGGGGAGGTGACGCGCGATGCCTGACGAGCCGACGTCTGACGAGCCGATCCCCTCGGACGAGGCAGCTCACCGACCCGACCCGACCCCCACCGAGCACCAGCCCGACGGCCTCGAGCTGGCGCGAGCGGCGGCCAAGGCCGCCGCGGCCGGCCCGGGCCGGGCTCCGAAGTCACGCAGCCGTCAGCAACCGAGGCGTCGTACGACACCGAAGTCGGCAGGCGCACACCCCGACGACCGCGACCCGCAGCTGCTCGAGGCCGGCATGGAGCGCCTGATCGCCAGTCGCGGGTGGGAGCTCGACCTCAAGGTCCAAGGGGTCTTCGGTCGCTGGGCCGAGCTGGTCGGCGACGAGGTGGCGACCCACAGCGTCCCCGAGTCCTTCGCCGACGGGCGTCTGGTCGTGCGCACCCACTCCACCGCCTGGGCGACCCAGCTCAAGCTCCTCGCTCCCTCGATCCTCAAGCGCCTCAACACCGAGCTCGGGCACGGCACCGTGACCGTGATCGAGGTCGTCGGACCCCACCTGCCGACGTGGAAGAAGGGTCGCCTCTCCAGCAGGGACGGCCGCGGGCCGCGCGACACCTACGGCTGATCGTCGCCTGCGGCGGTCTGGCGATCTGGCAGCCGCCCAGCCATATGGGGACACATCTGCCTCCCTGATCGGCGCTCAAGGACGGCCTCTGTGAGCGCTCAGCGGCATCTCTCATCCACAATCCTCCCCCGCTCGAGGGCTGCTGCGTGATCTGAGGCGCTCAGACGGCTATCATGGCCGGTGGGTCGCAGGCTCACATCCGTCGACGGGATTCGACGCGTGCAGTCGCGACCCCTTGCATGTCATCGGCCCCACCCCGACCACCGGCGTGGCCCAACCACCAGAGGATGCGCGTGAGCGACGAGAACCCTGTCGAGAAGCCCAACGGCGTGGAGTACGACGCCTCCGCGATCCAGGTCCTCGAAGGACTCGAAGCGGTCCGCAAGCGCCCGGGCATGTACATCGGGTCCACCGGCGAGCGGGGGCTGCACCACCTCATCTGGGAGATCGTCGACAACTCCGTCGACGAGGCGATGGCGGGCTACTGCGACCGCATCGTCCTGACCCTGCAGGCCGACGGCTCGATCAAGGTCGAGGACAACGGGCGAGGCATCCCCACCGGGACGGCGCCCGGGCAGGAGCTGCCGGCGCTGACGCTCGCCCTCACGGTGCTGCACGCCGGAGGCAAGTTCGGCGGGGGCGGCTACAAGGTCTCCGGTGGTCTCCACGGTGTGGGTGTCTCGGTGGTCAACGCGCTGTCCACGCGACTGGTCGCCGAGGTCCGCAACCGCGACCACCTGTGGCGCCAGACCTTCACCCTCGGCGTGCCCGACGGTGAGCTGGAGCAGGTTCGTCCGCTCGAGGCGGGCGAGCGGACCGGCACGTCCATCACCTGGTGGGCCTCGCAGGACATCTTCGAGACCGTCGACTACAACCTCGAGACGATCACCAACCGCATCCGCGAGATGGCCTTCCTCAACAAGGGCCTCCAGATCGTGGTCCGCGACGAGCGCGAGCACGCCGCCGAGATCGCCGAGGCCGTCGAGGACCCCACGATCGACCCGCAGCTGGACCAGGCGAGCTCCGACGCCATCCAGCGCACCGAGACCGGCCTCGAGCGGGTGTTCAAGTACGACCGCGGCCTCGTCGACTACGTCGAGCACCTCAACCGGCGCAAGGACAAGGCCAACCCGACGGTCATCTCCTTCGAGGCCGAGACCCCGCCCGGGGCCCCCAGCCTGATGAGCCTCGAGGTCGCGATGCAGTGGAACACCAGCTACACCGAGTCGGTCCACACCTTCGCCAACAACATCAACACCCCCGAGGGCGGCACCCACGAGGAGGGCTTCCGTGCGGCGCTCACCTCCTTGGTCAACCACTGGGGCGAGGAGTGGGGCCTGATCAAGAAGAAGGAGGACAGGGTCTCCGGTGACGACATCCGCGAGGGTCTGACCGCCATCATCTCGATCAAGCTCGGCGAGCCGCAGTTCGAGGGCCAGACCAAGTCCAAGCTCGGCAACACCGAGGCCAAGGGCTTCACCCAGCGGGTCGTCAACGACCAGCTCGGTGCCTTCTTCGAGGAGAACCCCGCCGAGGGCAAGGACATCGTCCGCAAGAGCCAGGCCGCCGCGAGTGCGCGCATCGCCGCCCGCAAGGCGCGCGAGCTCGCCCGCGGCCGCAAGGGCCTGCTCGGTGGCGGCAGCCTCCCCGGCAAGCTCAGCGACTGCCAGTCGACCAATCCCGAGGAGTGCGAGGTCTTCATCGTCGAGGGAGACTCGGCCGGCGGATCCGCGCGACAAGGCCGCGACCCCCGCATCCAGGCGATCCTCCCGATCCGGGGCAAGATCCTCAACGTCGAGAAGGCCCGCATCGACAAGGTGCTCGCCAACGCCGAGGTCCAGGCGATCATCTCCGCGCTCGGCACCGGCATCCACGAGGAGTTCAACCTCGAGAAGCTGCGCTACCACAAGATCGTGATGATGGCCGACGCCGACGTCGACGGCCACCACATCAACACCCTCCTGCTGACCCTGCTGTTCCGCTTCATGAAGCCGCTGATCGAGCACGGCTTCGTCTACATGGCGCAGCCGCCCCTCTACCGCCTGCGCTGGAACAAGCCCCACGAGCACGAGTTCGTCTACTCCGACGCCGAGCGCGACGCCCTGATGAAGGACGGCCTGGCCCAGGGCAAGAAACTCCCCAAGGAGAACCCCGTCCAGCGCTACAAGGGTCTCGGCGAGATGAATGCCGACGAGCTGTGGGAGACCACCATGGACCCCTCCCAGCGCCTGATGCTCCAGGTGGGGCTCGAGGACGCGGCGCAGGCCGACGAGATCTTCTCGATCCTCATGGGCGAGGACGTCGAGCAACGCCGCTCCTTCATCCAGCGCAACGCCAAGGACGTCCGATTCCTCGATATCTAGGTGTATCGCACCAGTCCTAGACATCGATAGATTCGCAGAGAGAGCCCCAGATGACCGAGATCCCCACCACCACCACAGACGGCGGAGACGGCGGCGACCCGCGCGTCCAGGCAGTCGAGCTGCAGACGGTGATGCAGCAGTCCTACATCGACTACGCGATGACCGTCATCGTGGGACGCGCCCTGCCCGACGTGCGCGACGGCCTCAAGCCCGTGCACCGTCGCATCCTCTACGCGATGTACGACGGCGGCTACCGCCCCGACCGCGGGTTCTCCAAGTGCAGCCGCGTCGTCGGTGACGTCATGGGTCAGTACCACCCCCACGGCGACACCGCGATCTACGACACCATGGTGCGCCTGGCCCAGCCGTGGGTGCTGCGAGCGCCGCTCATCAACGGCCAGGGCAACTTCGGCTCGCCGGGCAACGACTCGGCCGCGGCGATGCGTTACACCGAGTGCCGCATGGCGCCGCTGGCCATGGAGATGGTCCGCGACATCGACGAGGACACCGTCAACTTCCAGCCCAACTACGACGGCCGCTCCCAGGAGCCAACGATCCTGCCCGCCAGGTTCCCCAACCTGCTGGTCAACGGCTCCGCCGGCATCGCGGTCGGCATGGCCACCAACATCCCGCCCCACAACCTGCGCGAGGTGGCCGAGGGCGCGACCTGGGCGCTCGAGCACCCCGAAGCCACTCGCGAGGAGCTGCTCGACGCGCTGCTCGAGCGGATCAAGGGCCCCGACTTCCCGATGGGCTCGCTGATCGTCGGCCGCCAGGGCATCGAGCAGGCCTACCGCACCGGGCGCGGCTCGATCAGCCAGCGCGCTGTCGTCGAGATCGACGAGGACAACAAGGGCCGCACGGTGCTCGTCATCTCCGAGCTGCCCTACATGGTCAACCCCGACAACCTGGCGCTCAAGATCGCCGAGCTCGCCGACACCGGCCGTATCCAGGGCATCGCCGACGTCCGCGACGACACCTCCTCGCGGACCGGTCAGCGGCTGGTCGTGGTGCTCAAGCGCGACGCCGTGGCCCGAGTCGTGCTCAACAACCTCTTCAAGCACACCGAGCTGCAGACCAACTTCTCGGCCAACATGCTCGCGCTCGTCGACGGCGTGCCCAGGACGCTCTCGATCGACCAGTTCATCAGCAACTGGGTCGCCCACCAGATCGAGGTCATCCAGCGCCGGACGCGCTACCGCCTGGCCGAGGCCGAGAAGCGCGCCCACATCCTGCGTGGTCTTGCGAAGGCGCTCGACCAGCTCGACGAGGTCATCGCCCTGATCCGGCGCTCGCCCGACGTCAACGAGGCCCGCACCGGCCTCATCGCGTTGCTCGACATCGACGAGATCCAGGCGACCGCGATCCTCGACATGCAGCTGCGTCAGCTCGCCGCGCTGCAGCGCCAGAAGATCATCGACGACCTGACCGCCATCGAGGTGCGCATCGCCGACCTCGAGGACATCCTCGCCAACGAGATGCGACAGCGACAGATCGTCATCGACGAGCTGGCGGAGGTGGTGGCCAAGCACGGGAACGACCGCCGTACCCAGATCATCGCGGCCGACGGCGACCTCTCGATGGAGGACCTCATCCCCGACGAGGACCTGGTCGTCTCCATCACGCGCGGCGGCTACGCCAAGCGCACCCGGGCCGACCAGTACCGCCTCCAGAAGCGCGGCGGCAAGGGCGTGCGCGGTGCGACGCTGCGTGGCGACGACGTCGTACAACACTTCATCGCGACCACCAACCACCACTGGCTGCTGTTCTTCACCACGGCCGGACGGGTCTACCGCACCAAGGCCTACAACCTCCCCGAGGCCGCGCGCGACGCCAAGGGCGGCCACGTCGCCGGGCTGCTGTCCTTCCAGCCCGACGAGGACATCGCCCAGGTGCTCGCGATCCGCGACTACGAGCAGGCGCCCTACCTGGTGCTGGCCACCAAGAAGGGCCTGGTCAAGAAGACCCGCCTGGGCGACTACAACAGCCCGCGCCAGGCCGGCGTCATCGCGATCAACTTCCGCGACGAGGACGACGAGCTGATCGGCGCCGAGCTGGTGAGCTCCGAGGACCACATCCTGCTCGTCTCCCGCAAGGGCCAGGCGATCCGGTTCCCCGCCGACGACTCGCAGCTTCGGCCGATGGGCCGGGCCACGTCTGGCGTCACCGGGATGAAGTTCCGCGACGGCGACTCCGTGCTGTCGATGTCGGTCATCCGCGCCGCCCAGGTGGCCGCGGAGGAGGAGGCCGAGGAGGCGACCGAGGGCGAGGTCGCGGACAGCGAGATGACGCAGCTGTTCGGCGTCCACCCGCAGTACGTCTTCACCATCACCGACGGCGGCTTCGCCAAACGGACCCGCATCACCGACTACCGCACCCAGTCCCGCGGCGGCCTGGGAATCAAGGCGATGTCGCTCTCCAACGAGGACCGCGGCGGCCTGGTCGGCGCCTTCATCGTCGAGGAGGGTGACGAGGTCCTCTCGATCACCGAGATGGGCCAGGTCGTGCGCAGCCCGATCAACGACCACTTCCGCGCGACCGGCCGCTCCACGATGGGCGTGAAGTTCGTGACGCCCAAGAAGGGCGACTCCGTCGCCGTGGTGGCCAGATCGGTCGAGGCAGCGGTGGAGGCCGAGGTCGAGGAGGCCGCCGAGGCAGCGGAGACCCCGACCGCGGAGCCGCAGGCCGACGATTCCGCCGAGTCGCCGGAGGTTGCCGAGGGTGCAACAATCGAGGCTCCGACCACCGACGACGCGGAGGAGTGATCCATGGCGGAGCGCACCACGACCTCCCGGTCGTCGACCGGACGTGACGACTCGAAGCCCTCGTTCGGGGAGCGGGTCCAGGCGACGCTGACCAACGCCGCCCAGGAGCACCGCGCCAGCTCCGACTCGGCACCGGTTCGCAAGAGCCGCCCGGCGAAGGCTCCCCGGCGCGCGCGGTTGCGACTGACCCGCATCGACCCCTGGTCGGTGATGAAGACGTCGTTCCTGCTCTCGGTCGCCTTCGGCGTTGTCACGTTCGTGGCGATCTTCATGGTGTGGTCGGTGCTCGGAGCAGCCGGTGTCTGGGACTCCATCAACTCCGCGGTCGCCAGCGTCGTCGAGGGCGACAACAACACCAGCGAGTTCGACATCACCGCCTATGTGGGGATGTCGCGGGTCCTCGGGTTCACGCTGCTGGTCTCCGTCCTCGACGTCATCCTGCTGACCGCGCTAGCCACGCTCTCGGCGTTCCTCTACAACCTCGCCGCCGCCCTGCTCGGCGGCATCGAGGTGACCCTCTCCGAGGACGAGCACTGAGCCAGACCCACCTCGATTGGCTCCCCCTCGGGCGGGTCAGGTAATCTTCGGCGTCGCCGCACGTCGCGGCGCCAGCACCACCCCGGGCCTATAGCTCAGACGGTTAGAGCGCTTCCCTGATAAGGAAGAGGTCAGAGGTTCAAGTCCTCTTAGGCCCACCCAGCTCGCTCCAAGGAGAAGTCCATTGAAGAAGATCCTGATGGTCCTGCTCACTGCCGCCGGCGCAGCCTTCGCCAAGAAGAAGCTGGAGCAGAGCAAGAACGAGCAGGCCCTCTGGGCCGAGGCCACGGACAACGTCCACAAGGCCTGAAGCTCCACCACCGGGGGCCTTGGCGCAATTGGTAGCGCACCTGCTTTGCAAGCAGGGGGTTAGGGGTTCGAGTCCCCTAGGCTCCACCACTCTTCGGACTCCATGGACGCCGTGGCATCGCCGGTGAATGATGGGTTCATGTTCTGGCTGTCTGTCGGCTCGGTCCTCGGCGCGATCCTGTTCGCCGGCTGGCGAGTCGACCAGCGCCGGAAGCGCAGCCCCTACGTGCACGGATCCCACGCCGGCGGCGGCGACCCCAGCGTCGGGGCGATGTACTTCCAGGCGATGCAGGGGCCGGGAGGACACGATCCCTACACGGCCGCGAGCCTCGACCGCAAGAAGAGCACCGACTGAGCGAGCTCAGATCTCGCGGTTGGGCCTGGTGGCGTTCAGTCGAGCACGACGAGCACGTCGCCGTCCTGCACGACGTCGCCGACGGTGACCTTGATCGCCGACACGCGCCCGGCTCGCTCGGCGAGCATCGGGATCTCCATCTTCATCGACTCCAGCAGCACGACGGTCTGACCGGCCTCGACCTCGTCGCCGACCGCGCACTCCAGGGAGAGGACGTTCGCGACGAGCTCGGACACGATCTCGAGAGGACGGTGGCGGGCCATGGTCCTCGACGCTAACGGTTACCGATCCGTAGGCCTCGATCGCTGGGAGCTGGGTCTCGTGACAGGACTTCGTCCTTCCTCGACCAGCGGGGACGGGGAAATCGTTGCGCGACGAGCGGGGATGCGAATTCTTGCGTGACCCGCGGGAGGGCGTCGGGGTACGTCAGAGCTCGGCGAAGCGGGACGGCTCGGGCCGCAGCGCCTCGGCCTCCTCGGCCCGCCGCGCCCCGGCCCCGCGGGACCCGGTGAGGGCCAGGTCTGCGCGGATCACCAGGTAGCCAAGGCCCAGGCCCAGCAGCAGGGAGTAGGCGGCACGCAGGGCGGCCTCGAGGTAGGAGCTGTCGGCGGCCACCAGCCCGGCCGCCATCGGGACGGTCGCCGCGACACCGAAGGTGCACACCCACCAGCCCTGCCGCCGCCGGGCGCGCAGGTGGGTGCCCCACACGAGGGCGGGGATGCCGAGCAGCACGACGAGCGGGCGGGGGAAGGCGATGATCCGGTCGCGGGTGGCGTCGACGAAGTCGAGGACCGTGGTGATCATGTCCTGGCTGCCATAACGCTGCAGGAGCTCGGCGTAGGCCACCGTCGCGACCATCACCCCGAGCGCGAAGGCGACCGCGATCAGGCCGCGCCGCCCCAGGCCGTGCAGGCCCGCGCCGAGCCGGAAGACGATCGCGACGGCGAGGACGAGCGCGAGCAGCACCGAGGCGATGTCGTACCGCTCGACCGAGACCGACGGCTCGAAGCCGACCGCCGCGAGCGCGGTGATCACCGAGATCCCCGAGGCGATCAGCGTCTCCCGCACGGCCCGGCCGAAGGTCACGGCAGGCACGGTCGCCATCACGGCGTAGACGCCCCCGACCACGCACGTCATCAGCGACGCCCCGGAGAGCAGCACCTCGCCGCCGACGACCACAGCGGTCGTCGCGAGCCCGAGCGCGACGAGCGCCGAGACGAAGGCACGACCGGCCGCACGCGTGGCGAGCAGCCACGAGAAGGCAGTCACCACGCCGACCGAGGCGGCGCTCGACATCCACGCCGGACCGACGTCGAACGCACTCAGCAGCAGGGCGACGGTCCCCGCGCCGATGACGACCCACCACGCGGTGAGCAGCCACGCCGGTGGCGTATAGGCCTCGGCCGGCTGGGTCACTCCTGGCGCGGTCTCGGTGGCTGCAGCCGGTGCGGCCTCTGTCGGCCGAGGTGAACGGCGGGGGGCGGCCGGTCGGACGCGGGTCAGTCGAGAAGGGGGTCGTTCCGCCGCGCGCTTGCCGCGAGCGCGGTCTGCGGGACGGGGGGACACGAGGATGGAGGCTACAGCCGGCGGTTGGCCAGGGAGGGGTTGGTGCGGCGCGCCCCGGCGAGGGCTTCGCGGCTCAGCGTGGCCTCCAGCGCGGTCTCCTCGGCTCCGGCCTCGGCCAGCACCTCGCCGAGCGGCGAGAGCACGAGCGAGTGGCCGCAGTAGCGGGGGGCAGGCTGTGCGGCTCCCACGACGTAGACGGTGTTCTCGATCGCTCGAGCCGTCAGGAGGGTGCGCCAGTGGTCGACCTTGAGCGGACCCGGCAACCACGCGGCGGGTACGACGAGCACCTCGGCGCCGTGGTCGACCAGCCGCCGCGCCAGCTCTGGGAAGCGCAGGTCGTAGCAGGTCATCAGCCCCACCCGCCAGCCCTCGACCTCCACCACCACGGGGTCGAGGGCGCCCCCTGTGAGCCGGTCGGACTCCCGGTAGCCGAAGGAGTCGTAGAGGTGGATCTTGCGGTAGTCCGCCTCGGCGCCGCCGCGGACGACCAGCGTGTTGAACGGCCGGGCGGGGTCGTCGCTGGTCTCGAACATGCCGGCCACGACGGTCGTGCCGCCCTGGCCCGCGAGCCGGCCGACCTCGGCGGCGAAGGGGCCGTCCAGCGGCTCGGCGAACTCGCTGACGTCCGAGCCGGCCTCGCCGAAGTCGCGGGCGAACGCCTCGGGGAAGACCACCAGGTCCGCGTCCCGCGACCCGTTGGTCACGCCGTCGGAGAGGCGCGCTCGGTTGACCGCTGGATCAAGCCCACTCGCCCACTGGAGCACGCGCACGCGGAGGTCGTCGGTCATGGCACCAGCCTGCCACCTGAAACCCCGCCCGCGAGCCGGGTGGGAGGATCACCGGCATGAGCGTTGACATGTCGGCGGCCGGATTCTGCGGCGTGATCCTCGCGGGCGGCACCGCGGCCCGGATGGACGGCATCGACAAGTCGAGCATCGAGCTCGACGGGCGCACCCTCCTCGAGCTGGCCATCGACGCGTTCCTCGACGCGGACGAGGTCGTGGTCGTGGGGCCCGAGCCCGTGCGCACCATCCGCCCGGTGACGACCGTCCGGGAGGACCCGCCGCGCGGCGGCCCGGTCGCCGGACTGCTCACCGGCGTCGACGCGCTGCTGCGCAGGCCGCGCCTGGTCGGCGTCCTCGCGGTCGACATGCCGCGGGTGACACCCCACACCTTCAGGCGGCTGCGCGAGGCGAGCGTCGGGTGCGACGGGGCGTTCCTCGTCGACCACGACGGGCGACGGCAGCTGGCCGGCGTGCTCGACGCCCAGCGCCTGCGACTCGAGCGGCCGGGTCTCGAGGAGCAGCACGGGATGAGCCTGCGGAGCCTGCTGGAACCCCTCGACCTTGCCGACGTCCCGTGCGTGGGCGAGGAGGGCATCGACATCGACACCTGGTCGGACCTGCGCGACCTCTCCCAATGAGCGGACCCGGTTGCGGACTTGCCGCAGGTGATGAAGATTGGGCCTTGTGAACCTCCACGACTGGATCGACGAGCTCTGCGACACGCTCGACATCGAGGCCGAGATCGACGAGGCGCTCGTCCTCGACCTCGCACGGGTGGCGGCCCACAACGTCGAACGGCCCGCGGCGCCGATCACGACCTACCTCCTCGGAATCGCAGCGGGTCAGAAGTCGGCCAGCCCGGAGCGGATCGAGGGACTCGCCGCGAAGGCGCAGTTCCTCGCCGAGAACTGGGACCGACCGGCTGACGCGCCCGATCCCGACGACATCGACGACGACGTCCCCGACGACTCCGAGGTCGACCACACGCTCGACGCCCTCGAAGAGGAATGAGCATGCGCGCTGTCGTGGTCTCCGGCACCGGAGGCCCCGAGGTCCTGGGCGTCACCGACCTCCCGGCCCCCGAGCCCGGCCCCGGCGAGGTCCTGATCGACGTCGTGGCCACCGCGGTCAACCGGGCCGACACGCTGCAGCGACGCGGCTTCTACCCCCCACCGCCGGGGGCGAGCGACATCATCGGGCTCGAGTGCAGCGGTCGCGTCGCCGGGCTCGGCCCGGGCGTCGATGCATGGAAGGTCGGCGACGAGGTGTGCGCCCTCCTTGCCGGAGGCGGGTACGCCGAGCGGGTCGTCGTACCCTCCGGACAGGTGATGCCGCTGCCCGGCGGGGTGTCCCTGGTCGAGGCGGCCGCTCTGCCCGAGGTCGCGGCGACGGTGTGGTCGAACGTGTTCATGACCGCCCACCTCCGCGACGGGGAGCGGTTCCTCGTGCACGGGGGTGCCGGCGGCATCGGCACGATGGCCATCCAGCTCGCGACGGCGCGTGGCGCCGAGGTCTACGCCACGGCCGGGTCGCCCGACAAGCTCGCACTGTGCCGGGAGCTGGGGGCAGTGGCGGCCATCGACTACCGCGAGGAGGACTTCGTCGCGGTGCTGACGGAGGCCGGCGGTGCCGACGTCGTCCTCGACAACATGGGCGCCAAGTACCTCACCCGCAACGTCGACGCCCTGGCCACCGGCGGGCGGCTCGTCGTGATCGGCATGCAGGGCGGCACCAAGGGCGAGCTCGACATCAGCACCCTGCTGCGCAAGCGCGGGTCGGTGACCGCCACCTCGCTCCGGGCGCGCCCGGTCACCGAGAAGACCGCCATCTGCTGCGGCGTCGTCGAGAACGTCTGGCCACGGGTCGCCGACGGGTCGGTCAAGCCCGTCATCCACGAGACGATGCCGATCGAGGACGTCGCCCGCGCGCACCAGCTGATGGAGGACGGCGCCCACACCGGCAAGCTGGTGCTCACCTTCTAGGGTGGGGACCATGACGTCCCCCCAGCAGCCCGGCCCCCAGCAGCCCGAGCAGGCTCCCGAGGAGCAGGTCGTCGTGGTCGGCCCTGACGGCCAGCCCGTCGGCACCATCCCGGCGAGCGCGCTCCCCGGGATGATGGAGAGCTCCGGCGAGGGTGACGCGGAGGACGGCGACGGCGAGCGCCACGTGACCGACCTGGTCGAGCAGCCCGCCAAGGTGATGCGGATCGGGTCGATGATCCGCCAGCTCCTCGAGGAGGTGAAGGCCGCGCCCCTCGACGAGGCCAGCCGTGCTCGCCTCAAGGAGATCCACGCAGCCTCCATCAAGGAGCTCGAGACGGGTCTGGCGCCCGAGCTGGTCGAGGAGCTGGAGCGGCTCTCGCTGCCCTTCACCGAGGACGGCACGCCGTCCGAGGGTGAGCTGCGCATCGCCCAGGCCCAGCTCGTCGGATGGCTCGAGGGCCTCTTCCACGGCATCCAGACGGCCATCTACGCCCAGCAGATCGCGGCCCGCAGCCAGCTCGAGGAGATGCGCCGGGCGCTGCCGATGGGCGGCGGGCACGGCATGCAGCAGCCCGGGCCGGGCCGGCACGCCCAGCCCCAGGACGGACCGGGTGACGAGACGGCACCCGGTGGCTCCGGGGGGATGTACCTCTAGCCCCCGGATACTCCGTATCAAGAAGCTCCCGCGAGGCAGGCCCGAGCGAGCCGTTTGATACGGACTATCGGGCGCGGCGGGCCATGCGGCGTACGACGAGCAGGCCGAGCAGGCCGACCAGCACGGCCGCCGCTCCGGGCGCGGCCGCCCGTGCCAGCCCGATCGGCGGGTCCTCCTCGACCTTGGTGCGCACGGCCTTCGGAGGCGGTGGAGGCTCGATGGCCGTGCCTGCCCCGACGACCGCCTCGACGGCGGTGACGCGCTTGGTGATGGCGGGGCCGCTCCCACCGCACGCATTGGCGTCGAAGGGCGCGGCGCTGCCGGCCGCGAGGAAGACGTAGTCGCGGCCGACCTGGAGGGCACCCAGCCCGCAGGCGCTGGTCTGCTGCAGCGAGGTCACGCTGGTCTCGCGCTCGACCTCGCCCTTGTAGGTCCGGGAGGCCGTGATGTCGTAGACGAAGCGACGACCCTCCTCGGCGATCGCGTCGACGCTGCCGACGAAGACGACGTCAGCCTGGTCGACGAGCTTCTTGACGTCGACGCGGGCGCAGCTGCACGCGAGCGCGGGGCTCTGGGTGGTGAGCACCAGCCCGAGCGAGACCACGACGAGCGCCAGGACGGCGCCCAGCAGACGGCCGAGCGAACGGCGGAGGCGAAGCATGCCGGTCAGCCTAGCGAGCGGCCCGACACTCACTCGCCCAGCCCGAAGACCTCGGTGAGCACCGAGGCGACGCCGTCCTCGTCGTGCGGCGGAGCCACGTGCTCGGCGAGGTCGAGGACGCTCTGGTGGGCGTTGGCCATGGCGTAGGACGTGCCGGCCCACTGGAGCATGGCCAGGTCGTTGGGCATGTCGCCGAAGGCGATGACCTCGTCGGGGCCGACGCCCATCTCGGCCGCGAGCATCGCCAGCGTCGTCGCCTTGGTGACGCCGGCGGCGCTGATCTCGACCAGGGCGAAGGTCGAGGACCACGTCGTGGTCACGACCTCGCCGACCGTGGCCTCGACCTGGCGCCAGAACTCCTCGGGGTCCATCGACCGGTGGACGGCGAGCAGCTTGGCGACGTCGTCGCGGTAGATGTCGGCCAGGCTGCCCTGGGGCCGCTCGGTGTGGTCGTCGGGATGACTCGGGAAGCCGGGCTCGGTGGCCCAGCCCTCCGCGTGCTCGATGGCGAAGGTCGTGCCCGGGATCGCTGACCTGACCTGCTCGGCCACGGTGAGTGCGGCCTGACGGGGCACGGCCCGGACGTCACGCACCCGCCGCTGCGCGACGTCGTACACGATCCCGCCGTTGGAGCAGATCGCGAGGCCGTGGCCGCCGACGTGGTCCCACAGCTCCTCCATCCAGCGGACGGGGCGACCGGTGGTGAACACGACGGGTACGCCGAGGGCGTCGAGCTCGGCTAGCACCGCGCGGCTGCGGTCGGTCACGGTCCCGTCGGAGTGGAGCAGCGTGCCGTCGAGGTCGGTGGCGACCAGGCGAGGCCGGCCGGTGGTCGAGGAAGGACGAAGTCCTGTCACGAGATCGTCCTCACGCGGGGAACCATCGCTCCATCTCCACCGCGGCACCCTCGTCGTGGACGGTGGCGGTGACGTCGTCGGCAGCGTCGATGACCTCCTGCACGGCCTGCCCCATCGCCACGCCACGACCGGCCCAGCCCAGCATCTCGATGTCGTTGCGGCCGTCGCCGATCGCGAGGACGTCGGCAGCGGTGAGCCCCAGCTGGTCGCAGACGTGCTGCACGCCGGACGCCTTGGAGACGCCCACCGGCGCGAGGTCGAGCCACGCCGTCCAGCCGACGACGTAGTCGGTGCCGTGGAGGCCAAGGCGGGCAGCCAGCTCGACGAAGTCCTCGGCGGTGGCGTCCGGGTCGCGGATGACGACGCGGCTGACGGGCTCGCCGATGATGTCGGCGACGTCGGTGATGACCTGCTCACCCGAGAGCTCGCCCTCGGGGAAGTGGCGGTTGACGAGGTAGCCGGCGATCCCGCGCTCCTCGACGGCGACGAGCGCCTGCGGGTGGTGCTCGAGGACGGCCGCGACCGCCGGGGCCGCGTCGAAGGTCTCCTCGTGGACGACCTCCATCGGCGGGTAGCGGAAGATCACCGCACCGTTGGACGCGACGATCCACAGCCGGTCGGCGCCGTCACGGGGGATGTCGAGGAGGTCGGCGATGCCGGTCATGCCGTGCGGCGACCGCCCGCTGGCGAGCACGATGTGCGCCCCCGCGTCGAGCGCGCGGTGGACCGCGTCGTAGATGCGAGGCGGGATGGTCTCGTAGGGCGCGCTCTGGCCGTCGACCCACTTCAGCAGGGTGCCGTCGATGTCGAGGGCGACGACCCGGGGTCGCCAGCCTGCGTCAGTCTCAGCCACCGACGGGCTCCAGGACCTCCAGGCCGCCGAGGTAGGGGCGCAGCGCCGCGGGCACGGTGACCGAGCCGTCGGCGTTCTGGTGGGTCTCGAGGATCGCCACGATGGCGCGCGTGATGGCGGTCAGGGTGCCGTTGAGGGTGGCCACCGGGACGGTCCGCTCGTCGACGCGGGTGCGGATGTCGAGGCGCCGGCTCTGGAACTCGGTGCAGTTGGAGGTCGAGGTGAGCTCGCGGTACTTGCCCTGGGTGGGGATCCACACCTCGCAGTCGAACTTGCGCTGGGCGCTGAGCCCGAGGTCGCCGGCGGCGACGTCGATGACCCGGTAGGCGACCTCGAGCTTGTCCAGGAACTCCTTCTCCCAGCCGAGCAGCCGCTGGTGCTCGGCGTAGGACTCCTCGAGCGTGGTGTAGACGAACATCTCGACCTTGTCGAACCAGTGGACCCGGATGATGCCCTTGGTGTCCTTGCCGTGGGAGCCGGCCTCCTTGCGGAAGCACGGGCTGAACGCGGCATAGCGACGAGGGAGCTCGGCGGCCTCCAGGATCTCGTCGGAGTGGTAGGCCGCCATGGCGACCTCGCTGGTGCCGACGAGGTAGAGGTCCTCGCCCTCGATGCGGTAGACGTCGTCGGCGGCCTGGCCGAGGAAGCCGGTGCCCTCCATCGCCCGCGGCTTGACCAGCGACGGAGCGATCACCTGGGTGAAGCCGGCGTTGCGCGCCTGGTCCATCGCCATGTTGACCAGGGCGAGCTCGAGCTGGGCGCCGACCCCGGTGAGGAAGTAGAACCGCGAGCCGCTCACCTTGGCACCGCGCTCGAGGTCGATCGCGCCGAGCATCCGGCCGAGCTCGACGTGGTCGCGCGGCTCGAAGTCGAACTCGCGGGGAGTGCCGACGTGCTCCAGCACGACGAAGTCGTCCTCACCGCCCGGCGGCGCCTCGTCGGCCGCGACGTTGGGGATGGCCCGGATCGCCTCGTCCCACTCGGCCTCGGCGGCGTTGCGCGCGGCCTCTGCCTCCTTGACGCCGGCGGCGAGCTGCTTGACCTGTGCCAGGAGGGCCTGCTTCTCCTCGCCCTGCGCCTTGGCGACCAGCGCGCCGCTGGACTTCTGCTCTGCCCGCCGGGCCTCGAACGTGGCGATCGCCCCGCGCCGCGCCTCGTCCGCCGCAAGAGCCCGGTCGACCACGTCGTCGGACAGGCCGCGCTTGGCCTGGGCCGCCCTCACGCGGTCGGGATCGTCACGGAGCAGGCGGGGATCGATCATGCGGTCAGGCTATCCGCTGCGACCGGCAGGCATACTTCTCGGCGTGCTGGACGCCCCTCGCCGAGTTCCCCTGCAGTGGGCCGCGCTGTGCCTGCTCGTCTTCGCCGCGCTCACCTGGGCGGTGACCGGTGACCGGTCCCCGCTCGACGGCTTCGACCAGTGGGGACGCCGCAGCGAGGACTGGGCCGACGAGAACGCCCCCCTCGTCGAGGTGCTCCGCGCGATCGAGCTGGGCTTCAACACGATCGGGATGACGGTCCTGACCTCGCTGGCCGCCGTCTGGCTGTTCGTCCGCGGGCAGCGCCGGGCCGCGGCCTTCGCCGTCTTCGTCATGGTGGTGACGGCGCTGGCGACCACCGTGCTCAAGCTCTGGCTCGGTCGCGACCGCCCCCAGTGGCAGGACACCGTCGGGCTCCACGACACCCACAGCTTCCCGTCGGGCCACGCGTCGTCCGCGGCCGCGTTCGCCGGCATCCTCATCGTCCTCGCACTGCTCTTCGTACGCCGCTCCCAGCTGCGCCGCCTCGCCACCGGCGTGGCGCTGCTGTGGTGGCTCCTGGTCTGCGCCGACCGCGTCTTCCTGGGCCGACACTTCCCCAGCGACGTCGTGGGTGGGTCGCTGCTGGGTGCGGCCGTCGTGCTCCTCGGGCTCGCGGTCCTCGACCCGCGCCCGCGCTCGATCGCGGCACGCAACCAGCCCCTGCCGGAGGTCTTCGTCTCCCAGCGGCGCCTCGCGGTGGTGCTCAACCCGATCAAGGTCGAGGACGTCGGTCAGTTCCGCGCGATCGTCGGTGACCTCGCCCGTGAGTCGGGCTGGTCGGAGCCGGTCTGGCACTACACGACCGTCGAGGACCCCGGGACCGGCATGGCGGAGAAGGCGTCGGTCGAGGGCGCCGACCTCGTCATGGTTTGCGGCGGCGACGGCACCGTCCGCGAGGTCTGCGCGGAGCTCGCCGGCACGGGCATTCCGGTCGGGATCGTGCCGGCCGGCACCGGCAACCTCCTCGCACGCAACCTGGGCATCCCGCTCTACATCCGCTCCGCCATCGACGTCGCCCTCAACGGCCAGGACCGCGCCATCGACCTGGTCGAGGTCAGCGGCGACGGCATCGAGAAGACCCACTTCATGGTGATGGCGGGGATGGGCTTCGACGCCGCGATCATGGAGGGAGTCAACGACGACATCAAGAAGCGGATCGGCTGGGTGGCCTACGTCCTGTCCGGGCTGAAGTCCCTGATGTTCCCGGCGGTGAAGGTCGAGATCGCCATCGACGACGAGGAGCCGACGATCCACCGCGCCCGCACCGTCGTGGTCGGCAACGTCGGCTACCTGCAGGCGGGGATGCCCCTCCTCCCGGACGCTGCCATCGACGACGGCCTCCTCGACGTGGTGATCCTCCACCCCAAGAAGTTCCTGTCCTGGATCCCGCTCGCCACCCGGGTGCTGGCCCGCAGCACGCGGGTCGACGAGCTGATCGACCGCCGCACCGGCCAGCGCGTGGTCCTGCGCGCCCACACGGACACCCCGCGCCAGCTCGACGGCGACTCGATCGGGCCGGGCCGCGAGCTGCGCATGGAGTGCATCCACGGGCGACTGCTCGTGCGGGTGCCGCGCTGAGCCCTGTCCCGCGGCACGAGCCACGCGTAGGCTCCTACGGGTGCACCGCATCTTCGACGTCAGCGTCGCCTCGGTCTACCCCCACTACGTCACCAAGGTCGAGAAGAAGGGCCGCAGCAAGGCCGAGCTCCACCAGGTCATCTGCTGGCTCACCGGCTACGACGAGACCGAGCTCGCACGCCACCTCGCCAACGAGACGACCTTCGCCGACTTCTTCACCCAGGCGCGGCTGAACCCCCGCGTCGACCAGATCACCGGCAGCGTGTGCGGGGTGAAGGTGCAGGACGTCGAGGACCCGCTGATGCGCCGGATCCGCTACCTCGACAAGCTCGTCGACGAGCTCGCCCGTGGCAAGGCCATGGAGAAGGTCCTGCGGTCCTGACTCTCCTGCCGGGTCGTCACGCAGGCCGGGCGTGCTCGATCGCCTCCTCCTCCTCGGGCGAGAGGGGCTGCTCGCACGCCCAGCCGCTGATCGACTTGGCGTAGGTGCGGGCCTCGCTGCGCCCGTGGATGGAGGTGAGCACGACTCCGTGCCCGGCGTCGTCGAGCATCGCCAGGCTCCAGCTGAGGTGGCCGCCGACGTCGCCGAAGGCGTCGTACCTCACCACCGACAGGTGGCGCAGGGCGTCGGCGTTCTCGGCCTGGAGGGCGGCGACCTCCTGACGCAGGCCCACGACGTCCTCGGGGAGGGCGTCGGCACTGCCGCGCGCAGGCGGCTGCTGGGCACGGCGCAGGGCGACGGCGGCCATCGCTGCGGCGGCCAGGGCGACGGCCAGGGCGAGGAGGGCGACGATCAGCACGTCGCGACCCTATGACCGATCACCGGGCGGGGGCGGGTGGACGCGGCCGGGCGTGCCAAACTCGACGACCGTGAGCGGGACGACGAACTCCGCGACCGGGAGGATCGCCTACCAGGGCGAGCCCGGCGCCAACAGCCACCTGGTGTGCCAGCAGGCCTACCCGGAGTGGGAAGCCGTCCCGTGCGCATCGTTCGAGGACGTCTTCGCCGTCGTCGAGAACGGCGACGCCGACCTCGCGATGATCCCGATCGACAACTCCCTCGCGGGGCGGGTGGCCGACATCCACCACTTCCTGCCAGCCTCGAGCCTGCACATCGTGGGCGAGCGGTTCCTCCGCATCCAGTTCGCGCTGATGGGCCTGCCGGGCACCGACGTCTCCCAGCTGCGCACGGTGCACAGCCACGTGCACGCCCTCGGCCAGTGCCGTCGGGTGATCCGAGAGCTCGGGCTGGTCCCGGTCGTCGCGGGCGATACCGCCGGGGCGGCTCGCGAGGTCGCCGAGGCCGGCGACCCGACCCAGGCCGCGATCTCGCCGCCGCTTGCCGCCGAGATCTACGGCCTCGAGGTCCTGCGCGACGAGGTCGAGGACGAGGACCACAACACGACGCGCTTCATCGTGCTCTCGCGCGACTTCGACAAGGCTCCCCGTGGCAACGGCCCGGTGGTCACCTCGTTCATCTTCAACGTCCGCAACCTCCCGGCCGCGCTCTACAAGGCGCTCGGCGGGTTCGCGACCAACGGCGTCAACATGACCAAGCTCGAGAGCTACATGGTCGGCGGTCACTTCACGGCCACCCAGTTCCTTGCCGAGGTCGACGGCCACCCCGACGACCCGGCGGTGCGCAACGCGCTCGAGGAGCTCGCCTTCTTCACCACCGAGGTCAAGGTGCTCGGCGTCTACCCGGCCGACGAGTTCCGGAGCGCCTGACCGGGGTAGGTTCGGAGCGTGACCGACGACCGCATCGCCGACCTCGGCTTCGCGCGCGTCGACCTCGACCGCGAGGCGCGGACGGGTGACCCCGAGGTCGTCTACGGCGCCGGCAAGACACCCGAGCAGGTGGCCGCGATCCTCACCGCGCTGCACGCCAAGCACCCGGAGCGTGCGGTCCTGGCGACCCGGCTCTCGCCGGAGGCGATGGCGGCCGCGCGCGCAGTCGGGGCCGAGGTCCACGAGGTGGCGCGGGCCGCCACGCTCGGCCCGACTCCTGAGCACCACGGCCGCGTCGGCATCATCAGCGCCGGCACCTCCGACGCGCCGGTCGCGGCCGAGGCCGCCCTCACCGTCGCCACCCACGGCGCCGCACCCGTCGAGATCCGGGACGTCGGCGTCGCCGGGCTCCACCGCCTCCTCGCCGTGCGCGACGAGCTCGCCACCCTCGACTGCGTCATCGTGGTCGCCGGCATGGAGGGCGCGCTGCCCTCGGTGGTCGGCGGGCTGATCGGCGTGCCCCTGATCGCCGTGCCGACCAGCGTCGGCTACGGCGCCTCGTTCGGCGGCCTGGCGGCGCTGCTGGGAATGCTCAACTCCTGCGCGCCGGGCATCACCGTGGTCAACATCGACAACGGGTACGGCGCCGGCGTGGCCGCCGCGCGCATCGTGCGGGTGTCCCAGCGGGTGTCCGAGCGGCTGTCCGAGCGGGACGCGACCGGCCGGTGACCATCTGGGTGGATGCCTCCGGGGGCGCCAGCGGCGACATGCTGCTCGGTGCGCTGCTCGGTGCCGGGGCGGATCTCTCCGTGATCCAGGCGGCCGTCGACGCGATCGCGCCCGAGCCCGTGTCGCTGCGGGTCGAGCAGGTCCAGCGCAACGGCTTCGCCGCGACCCGCTGCCACGTGGAGATCGAAGACTCCGAGCACCACCGCACCTGGCGCGACATCCGCACGCGCCTGCTGGCCGCCGAGCTCCACGAGGACGTCCGGGCCCTCGCGCTGCGGGTCTTCGAGCGGCTCGCCGCCGCCGAGGCCCGGGTCCACGGCGCAGACCCCCTCGACGTCGCCTTCCACGAGGTGGGTGCCCTCGACGCGATCGCCGACGTCGTCGGGGCGTGCGCTGGCTTCGTCGAGCTCCGGCGAGCCGCCGGGAGCACGATCACCGTGTCGCCCGTCGCGGTGGGCTCGGGCACCGTCCGCGGCGCCCACGGCCTGTTGCCCGTCCCCCCACCGGCCGTGGCCGAGCTGCTGCGCGGCGTGCCCTCGCTGGCGGGACCGGGCGAGACCGAGTCGTGCACGCCCACCGGCGCCGCGCTCCTGACGACGCTGGCCGACACCTGGGGGCCCCAGCCGGAGATGACCGTGCGCGAGGTCGGCGTGGGTGCGGGCGGCCGCGACCCCGACACCCACGCCAACGTCCTGCGGATCCTCGTGGGCGAGCCGGTGGGCGCCGACGTCGACCGGCGCCAGCCGTTGCTGATCGAGTCCAACATCGACGACCTCGACCCGCGGGTGTGGCCCAGCGTGATCGCGGCGCTGCTCGAGGCGGGTGCCAGCGATGCCTGGCTCACCCCGATCCTGATGAAGAAGGGTCGCCCTGCCCACACGCTCTCGGTGCTGGTCTCGGCTGCGGACGCCGAACGGGTGCGGGCGGCCATCTGGCGTCACACCTCCACCATCGGGGTGCGTGAGGTCCCGCTCGGCAAGCATGCGCTCGACCGCGAGATGGTCGCCGTCGAGGTCGACGGCCACGGCATCGACGTCAAGCTCGCCCGTCACGAGGGCGAGATCGTCAACGCCCAGCCGGAGTGGGACGACGTCGCGCGAGCTGCGAGCGCCCTGGGCCGACCCGCCAACGACGTCCTCGCCGAGGCGGTCGCAGCGACCCGGGCCCTTCTGCGCGAGCGCGGCTGAGAGGATGGGTCGGTGCTCGATCTGGTGGTGGTGGTCCTGACGTTCGGCTCGATCTTCGTCGTCGAGCTGCCCGACAAGACCTTCATCGCGACGCTGGTCATGTCGACCAAGATGCGCCCGCTGTTCGTCTGGATCGGTGTCGGGCTCGCGTTCCTGGCCCAGACCCTTGTCGCCGTGGGGCTCGGCAAGGCGGCGTCCTTCCTCCCCGACGACGCCGTCCACGTCGCCGCCGCGGTGATGTTCTCCATCGGCGCGGTGATCCTCGTCCGCGAGGCCCGGTCGGCAGATGCGCACGAGCCCGAGCAGGAGTCGGAGTACGCCGAGAAGGCCGACCCCACCGCCCACGGACTCAAGGTGGTGCTGACCAGCTTCCTGGTGCTCTTCGCCGCCGAGTGGGGCGACCTCTCCCAGCTGCTCACGATCTCCCTCGTCGCCAAGTACGACGACCCGGTGAGCGTCTTCCTGGGTGCCTGGGGCGCGCTGCTCGCGGTGTCCGGGCTCGCGGTCATCGTCGGGCGCGTTCTCCTCAACCACGTCCGCCTCTCGGTGCTCCATTACGTGGGTGCGACCGTGTGCGTCCTGATGGCAGGGTTGACCCTGTGGGAGCTGATGACCTGACGCCGCTGGATCCCGACCTCCTGGCGGACGTGCGCCGGCGCTACGTCGCGACCAACGGCGAGCACGCGATGACGGCCGGTGACGACGCCTACGTGCGCGAGCACTTCGTCGAGGTGGGCAGCGACGCCGTGCTGCGCGACATGCTGGCCGGCCGCCTGCCGCTGCCGTCGTACCTCCTCTCCGACGGCACCCCCATGGTGCCCGCTGACCACGCCCGGCTCGCCGAGGTAGCGGGTGGGACCGATCGGCTGCACGACTGGTTCGTGTCCTTCTGGCCCGACGACCCTGCCACCGCTGAGGACGAGTGGGGCCATTACCTCTCCGGCCGCTACGTCTGCCTGCGTGACGTCACGCCGGTGCGCATCACGCAGAAGGCCGCACGGGTGGCCCAGGCTCAGGCCGCCGTCGACGCGCTGCGCCGCGATCGACGCGACCCGGTCGCGCGCGGGATGCTGGGTGAGGCGGTCAACGGGGTCGTGGGCGTGCTCGGCCTCGACGAGCTCCTGCTGCCGATGACCGACCACGACCGACTGCGGTTCGGTGGACCGACCGTGCGGGAGACCTGGGTGGAGGCGCCCCGGCGTGAGTTCCTGACGCCGGTGGCCCCCGACGTCCGGATCCGCACCGAACGCCTCGTGCTGCGCCCGTTGCAGTACGGCGACGAGGCCGCGTTCTTCGAGGCGTGGGCCTCGGAGGAGTGGAGCAGCCTGCTGCTCAGCCTGCCCATGAACCCGGCCGAGGTGACCGCGTGGGTGCGCCGCAACGTCGAGGAGCCGGACCCCTTCTTCCTCCGCCTCGTCGCCGAGACCGTCGCGGACGGGACGGTCGTCGGCGACGTGATCCTGATCCTCGGCGGCACGGGGCTCACCGAGGGTGAGATCGGGTGGACCATCGTCCCGGGGCAGGGCGGCCACGGCTACGCCACCGAGGCAGCCCGCGCAGTGCTCGAGATCGCCTTCGAGCACTACGGCCTGCGGCGGGTCGTCGCCAACCTCGACGCCCGCAACGACCGGTCGGCGGCGCTCTGCGAGCGCCTCGGGATGCGGCGTGAGTCGCACCGGATCGGCGACTTCTGGTCCAAGGGCCGATGGACCGACTCCCTCGACTACGCCCTGCTCGCCGACGAGTGGCGCGCGGGGCGGGGACGTTAGAGTCGACGCCATGTCCACCCCGCACGGCGCCGACAGCGAGGTCGGCCGCCTGACCACAGTGATGCTCCACCGGCCGGGCAACGAGCTCAAGAGGCTCACCCCGCGCAACAACGACAAGCTCCTCTTCGACGGGATCCCGTGGGTCAACCGGGCCCAGGAGGAGCACGACGCGTTCGCCGAGACCCTGCGCGGTCGGGGGGTGGAGGTGCTCTACCTGAGCGAGCTCCTCACCGAGACCCTCGAGAGCGAGCTGGCGCGCAACCACGCGATCACCAGCGCGCTGAGCGGGCTCCACCTCGGCGACACGATGCGGCGCTACCTCGCGACCGCGCTGCGCGACAAGAGCCCGGTCGAGCTCACCGAGATCCTCATCGCCGGGATCCGCAACGACGAGGTGCGCGGCGGCCACGGCCTGGTCACCAGCCTCCTCGACCCCCACGACTTCCTGGTCGACCCGCTCCCCAACCTGCTGTTCACGCGCGACTCCAGCGTCTGGATCCGCGACCGGGTGGCCGTCACGAGCCTGGCGATGCCGGCCCGCAAGCGGGAGACCCAGCTGACCGAGCTGATCTACACCGAGCACCCGCGTTTCGCCGGCACCCGCCGGATCCACGGCTGGCACAACGAGCACGTGGAGGGTGGCGACGTCCTGCTGCTCGCCCCGGGCGTCGTCGCGGTCGGCGTCGGGGAGCGTACGACGCCCGCAGGCGTCGAGCGGCTGGCCCGCCAGGTCTTCCACGCCGACCTGGCCCACACGGTCCTCGCGGTGCCGATCGCCCAGGAGCGGGCCACCATGCACCTCGACACCATCTGCACGATGGTCGACGTCGACAAGGTGGTGATGTACCCCAACATCGCCCACACCCTCGAGGCCGTCACGGTCACCGTCGCTGATCACGGGTCCGACGAGAACGACCTGGTGCTCGACGTCAGCCAGCACGCGCCGTTCCTCGTCGCTGCCGCCAAGGCGATGCAGATCGACACCCTCCACCAGATCGACACCGGCCTCGACCCGGTCACCGCCGAGCGGGAGCAGTGGGACGACGGCAACAACACCCTGGCCCTCGCACCGCGCGTCGCGGTCGCCTACGAGCGCAACGACGAGACCAACGAGCGCCTCGAGGAGGCCGGCATCGAGGTCGTCCGCGTCGCCGGGTCCGAGCTGGGTTCCGGTCGGGGCGGCCCGCGCTGCATGAGCTGCCCGATCTCCAGGGACCCGCTGCCGCAGGACTGACCGCTCAGGTGCTGGCCGCTCGTGGACTGGGCATCACGCACGGCCACCCCGATCGTTGGACAGACTGTCCCCACCACCACCGAGCACCAAGGACCCTTCATGGCCGAGATCCTCGACTCCCTCGATCCCCAGGACGCCAAGCGCGTACTGGCCGCCGGCACCAGACTGACGCTCCCGCAGGGGTGGTCGCCGATCGGCGAGGGCACCCCCGCCGACAAGGCCTACCTGATCCTCGAGGGCGAGGTCTCGGTGCGCCGTCACGGCGAGGAGGTCGCGCGGCTCGGGGCCGGCAACGTCGTCGGCGAGTCCGCCATCGTCAACCACACGCTGCGCTCGGCCTCGGTCGTCTCGCTCACGCCGCTCAAGGTCGTCCACTTCACCAGCGAGCAGCTCGAGCGCCTTGCCGACGACGTCCCCGCCTTCGGTGAGGCACTGCGCTCCGCGGCCGCGGAGCGGATCGAGGGCTGACGTCTTGGGTGACCTCTCCCGCACGGTCGAGGACCTCGAGGCGTTCCTCCTCGGCGAGTCGCCGAGCCTGACCAGGGTCGAGGTCTCCGAGCGTGCCGGGGTTCCCCTCGACCTCGCCGAGGAGCTGTGGCACCACCTCGGGTTCCCCCACCACAGCGACGAGGACATCGCCTTCGCCCCCAGCGACGTCGAGGCCCTGAAGACCTCCGTCGAGCTCGTCGCGCTGGGCATCCTCAGCGGTGACTCGCAGGCTGCGCTGGTGCGCACGTGGGGTCGCAGCTACGCACGCCTGGCCGACTGGCAGGTCAGCCTGCTGGCCGGCATCGCAGTGGAGGGGCCCGACCCCGACGCACGGCTCACCGAGCTCGCGTTGGAGGCGCTGCCCCGTGTCGAGCAGCTCCAGGCCTACGTCTGGCGACGCCATCTCGCCAGTGCGGCCAGCCGGCTGCTCAGCGAGACCGACTCGCTGGTCGAGGGCGAGGCCCGGATGGCCGTGTGCTTCGTCGACATCGTCGGCTACACCGCACAGAGCAAGGCGCTCGACGAGCACGAGCTGGTCACCTGGATCGAGAACTTCGAGCGTGAGACGACCGCCACGGTGGTCGACCACGGTGGCCGTGTCATCAAGACCATCGGCGACGAGGTGCTGTTCACCGTCGACGACCCGGCGGCCGCCGTGGACGTGGCTCTCGAGCTCACCCGCCGCGGTGCCGACGACGACGACCTCTTCCCCCAGGTGCGCGCCGGCATCGCCTACGGCCCCGTCGTACGACGCCTCGGCGACGTCTACGGCTCGACCGTCAACGTCGCTGCGCGCCTGACCTCGGTCGCCCGTCCCGGGGCGGTCGTGGTCGACCACGGCACCCACGACGCGATGGTCGACGAGACCGAGGACAAGGACGAGGAAGGCCCGCGCTGGCGGCGGCTCCGGCGGGTCTCCGTCAAGGGCTTCTCGAAGCTCGAGGCCTGGGTGGTCAGAAGCCCCGGGGGCCAGTGATGCCGTGGTTGGTGCTCGTCCTGTCGGGCGTCCTCGAGGCAGTGTGGGCCACGGCGCTGGGTCGCTCCGAGGGGTTCACGCGGGTGGGACCGTCGGTCACCTTCGTGGTGGCGCTGGTGCTGAGCATGGGCGGCCTGGCCTACGCGATGCGCGACCTCCCCGTCGGCACGTCGTACGCCGTGTGGGTCGGTATCGGCGCCTCCCTCACGGTCGCCTTCGCGATGCTGACCGGCGACGAGCCGGTCTCGGTGGCGAAGGTGCTCCTCGTGCTGGGCATCATCGGCTGCGTCGTGGGGCTCAAGGTCATCCACTGACCCCTGGTGGCTGAGCGCCCTGGAAATGTAAGAAGACCTACGTGGAAAACCTCAAAGGCCGAGGTCAGCGACGCGCGTCTTTCGGAGCGGTAACGCGTACGTCGGTTCGCAGTAACGCGGACGACGAGCGAAAGGGACACCGCCGCCCCCACGAAGGTTGAGTGGTCAGTGAGACGACAACTGCCCAGTGAGCCGCTCGTGGCGTTCTGCGCTGGCGTCGTTGAGGCCGACGATGTCGACGGTCTTGCCCTTGCGCTCGTACTTGTTGGTGATGGCGTCGAGGGAGGCGACGGTGGAGGCGTCCCAGATGTGGGACTGGGTGAGGTCGATGACGACCTGCTGAGGGTCGTCGGCGTACTCGAACTGGGTGTAGAGGTCGTTGGAGGAGGCGAAGAACAGTTCGCCGGTGACGTGGTAGACGGCGGTCGCGACGCCGTTGCGGTCCTCGACCAACTCGCGGCGGGTCTCAGTGAGGTGCGCGACCCGGCGAGCGAACAGGGTCATCGCGACGAGGACGCCCACCACGACGCCGATGGCGAGGTTGTGGGTGGCGACGGTGACGCCAACGGTGGCGACCATGACGATGGTCTCTGACTTCGGCATCCGGCGCAGGGTGGCGGGCTGGATGGAGTGCCAGTCAAAGGTGCCAACGGCGACGATGATCATGACCGCGACCAGTGCAGCCATCGGGATGATGGCGACAACGTCGCCGAACCCGACGACGAGGATGAGCAGGAAGACACCGGCGAGGAACGTGGAGATACGGGTGCGGGCACCCGAGACGTTCACGTTGATGAGGGTCTGCCCAATCATGGCGCAGCCGCCCATGCCGCCGAAGAACCCGGTGATGACGTTCGCTACGCCTTGACCCCACGACTCGCGGGTCTTGTTCGAGTGTGTGTCAGTGATGTCGTCGACCAACTTGGCGGTCAGGAGCGACTCCAGCAGACCCACCAACGCCATCGCCAGGGCGTAGGGGGCAATGATTTCGAGGGTGTTCAGGTTCAACGGCACGTTGGGGATGAACAGGGACGGGAGGCTGTCGGGCAGTTCGCCTTCGTCGCCGACGTTGGGGACGGTGAGTGCCGCGAGAACGGTGAACCCGGTGAGGGCAACAATGGCAACCAACGGGGCGGGGACGACCCTCGTGACGCGCGGGAGGCCAACCATGATGGCGATGCCGACGGCAATCATCGGGTAGACCAGCCACGGCACGTTGACCATGTACGGGATCTGCGCCATAAAGATGAGGATGGCGAGGGCGTTGACGAACCCGACCATGACCGAGCGGGGAATGAATCGCATCAACTTGCCGAAGCCGCCCAGCCCGAGCGCGACCTGAATGAGGCCACCGAGGAGCACGGTCGCAATGAGGTAGTCGTAGCCGTAGTCGCGCATCACCGGTGCGATGACGAGTGCGATGGCACCGGTCGCAGCAGAAATCATTGCCGGACGTCCGCCGAGGAACGCGATGGACACCGCCATCGTGAACGACGCGAACAGCCCGACCCGGGGGTCCACTCCGGCGATGATGGAGAACGAGATGGCCTCAGGGATGAGAGCCAACGCGACGACGAGGCCAGCCAGGACCTCGGTGCGCAGCATCTTGGGTGACCGCAACGCTTCGCGAACCGATGGTTCACGGTGGGTCACCGGCGCATGCGTGGTGGGCGTGCTCAAAGAAGGGCTCCGTTCAAGGGGGAGCCGGTGGGGCCTGTCGCTGCGTGAGGACAGGCCCGACCGACTTGGCTGAGGGGGTTGATGGTGCGCACCATGACGGTTGCGCGTGCTGGCGTCGTCGCCAGCGGAAGTCTGAAAACAACCGTACCCTCACATCGCGTTAGGGTTGCAATCCGTCCGGAGTGAGAGGGGCCACTGTGCCGAACGAAGCAGCGCCCGGTGCCCGCCCAGGAGGCGAGCCGCCCGCCATGCACATCGGTGAAGTCGCCGCCCGTACCGAACTGTCGCTCCGCAGCCTGCGCCACTGGGAAGAGGTCGGCCTACTCCGCCCTTCCGGTCGCACCGACGGCGGCTTCCGGCTATACACCGAAGCCGACGTCGACAAGATTCTCCTCATCCGCCGCATGAAGCCGCTCGGGTTCTCCCTCGACCAGATGAGCGCAGCCATGCGCGACATCGAAACCCTCCAGCAAGCCAGTACGCCCGACTCTGAGCACGCCCGAGAGCGGCTGACCGGGGTTCTCGGTGAGGCTGCCGGACGACGCGAACAACTGGTCCGTCAACTCGCCATGGCGGATGAGTTCATCCACCTGCTGGGCGAGCGACTCGCTTGAAGGGTCTCCTCGACGGATGCCTCTAGCAACGGGCCGTTCAGGCGGCTCGTGGCAAGTACATGATGGTCGCCTCTTCCGTTGAACCGGCTCGGCGATCAACACTGTCGACGTGCGGGTGGGCTGGTACGCGAGCCGACACCGGAAGCCTTGAAGAAGTTGCCCGCCGCCTTGGCATGTCGAGCCTTGACGGTGCTGCCCACGTCGTCGGTCACAACTGGCTCATCTCCGACGACCCTGACCACCAGCCGCCCGCCCACCGTGTCGGGGACCAGTCATGACTGCGCTCCGGGTCACGCCCGACGACCGGTTCGCGTCCATCCCCACCGAGAAGGTCAACGAAGCACTCTCAGGGTGGGAAGACCCCGAGGCCCTGTTCGCGATGCGTCAGACCCGCGACGGTGAGGAACTCCAAGGCGTCGCCATGAGCGCCCAGGTGCGTGCCCTCTACTGCAGCGACTGGTTCTGGTTCTTCTGCGAACAGGTCTTCCCCCACAACAACCTGTTCGCTGACGAACAGCGTGGCAGCGGCGCTCCGCAGCACTTCCCGGACTGGTTCCTGTTCCTCCTCGTCTGCGCATCCGGAATCGCCGGGAACGCCTCCGTCAAGAGGGCCGTCGACCACATCAGCGACGAACGCAACCGGAAAGACTTCGTTGCTGACGTCGACGCCTACGTTCCAGAGAACATGACGCTGCTGCGCGACCTCCCTTGTCGTAAGCCCGGCGCGCAGCGCCAGCCGATGGCGAAGCCCGGAACGCAGAAGTCAGAGCGCACGAAGGCGCGCCAACGCAACCTCAACGTTGTTGTCCCTCTCCGTCCCCGCCCGCACAGCGACGCCCCCAGCAGGCACCACCTCGACCACTTCAAACTCCGCTGGCGCGGCATCGAGAAGAAGGGCAAGTACCGGGGACCCATCCCCGTCGGGCACCCCGACTACGGCATGCGCGACAAGGCGTTCCACGCCTTCCGCCGCCTCGGCATCGACCAGGCCCACGCCATGGGCATCCTGCACCCCGAAGCCGTGTGGGCGTTCCGTCGACCGGACCGCAACTCGTGCGCGGCTGGCGATGGTGTCGTCTTCCCCTTCTCACGGAAGTACGTCATCGGCTCCGCCGACAAGCACTTCACCGGCGACAAGCGGGAGGTCTACGGCTCCAAGTTCACGATCATGTCTGCCCGCATCAACGGTCAGTACCTGTCCCGGCTCATCCTCGACCTGATTCACACCCACAAGGACCTCCCCGGCTCCGCGAACGACGAAAGCGCGGCGGTCCTCGACTCCCTGCCCGAACTGGCCGACCTCGCCAAGGGCGGCATCCGAGGGCTCCTGTTCGACTCCGCCATCCGAGGCAACGCCGTCACCAAATTGCAGCGCGACGGCATCCACGTCATCAACTACCCGCACGCCGCCAGCAACCCCGACGGCGGAGCAGGCAAGCGCCTCAACCCCTCCCGCAAGGAGAAGAGCAAACTCCGCCACATCCACACCCACACCGACCAGTTCGGGTTCCAGTGCGAGCACCCCATCTACGCCGTCGGCGGTGAACTCATCGAAGTCATCACCAAGGCAGACGGCGAAGACGCACCCCGACTCCTCATCGCCGACGGATACGAACGACGCGGCAAGCCCGGCAAGTACCGCGACTACCTCCTTGTGACGCTCGACTGCCAACGCGAACAGGTCAAGGTCCGCGTCCCCCTGTTCCACACCGACGGCCCGAGCACCAGCCCCGGCAACACCAACTGGGGCGAGGTGTCGCGCGTCTACTCGCCCGGCTCACCCCAGTTCAAGTACCTCTACGGTGCCCGCAACGACACCGAAGCCCGGCACGCCGACCTCAAGGCACGCGTCAAGTACCTGCCCCGCGACGTGCTCGGACAAGAACTGCGGCTTCTCGCATCAAGCATCGCGATCAACGCAGCGGCTTGGCAGGTACACCTCCAAGCGCACGGTGAACCCAACGTCATCGACGACACCGCGTAGCGCCCCCGCGTCCCGGCCCACCGCCTCGGCTCCCAGCCCTTCGGCGGTTACAGCCATGCCCGCACACCGAAATCCGGCCTGAACAGGTCCGTAAGCGACGCGATTCTGGCCCGGATGCGCCTCGACTGGCCCCCGGAACGCCAAAACCGGCCCGCTCGGGGCCGGTCTGGGGTTTTCCGCACGGTTTTCACCGTAGGTCTGTAAGAACCCGGCCGTTGTCGACGGGGGAGACAACAACGACCGGGCTGGGCGCAATCTACCCGCCGTAGTCGGTCCTTCCAAGCCCGGACCAGTCTGTGACACCGATCTCACCGAATCGTGACCTGACGGTTCGCCAGCCCGGCGCGGGCCGACCGCTCGGCTGCGGTGAGCTCGCCACCCTCGAATGCCTCGGCGAGGTCGGCGGCGAAGCGCGCAGCCGGCTCCTCCAGCACCTCGGCGCCGGTGCCGAGGGGGAGGTCCCAGACCGGGGCGAGCAGGCCGTGGGCGCGGAACATCCCCACGAAGCGGGACCCGTCGGCGAGGGAGTCCTGGCCGGCAGCGTGCAGCCGCGCGAGCGCGTCGAGGAGCTCGTCCTCGGCGTGCGGCATCACCCAGCGCAGGTGCTCCTTGGTGGAGACGTCGGTCCAGTAGGCCGCCTCCACCGACTCCAGCCGACGGGTCGGGAACGCCGCACCGTTGGCCTGGTCGAGGGCCGCCTCCATGGTGGCGTCGCGCTCGGCGACGTCGGCCAGCCAGAAGCCGAAGCCGTCGTGCACCGTGATGTCGAGCGAGTCGTTGCTGATCAGGTCCTGCAGCCTGGGGCCCTCGCCCGGCTCGACGGTCAGCCCGATGTGACCCGGCTCCTCGGTGGCCAGTGCAGCCTGCAGCACGGCGCCGAGGTCGCGGGCCGGGTCGCCGTACTGGTGGTGGACCTGGAGGCCGAGCCAGACCTCGCCGCTGTCACGGACCAGGGCGGGCGCCGCGCCGGGCAGCAGGGTGCAGAGCTGGACGGTGCGATCGCCGTCCTTGAGGCTCAGGGGCGCGGTCGCGGCCGGCACCAGCTCGCGCAGCGCGATGACGTCGCACTCGCTCGGCATGCCCTCGAAGGGGCGGGCCACGAAGGTCGGGGCGCCACCGGCAGAGCCGTGGCACGCCTTGTAGCGCTTGCCCGAGCCGCACGGGCAGGGCTGGCGGGGGCCGACCTCTCCGTCGGCGGCGGGCGTCGTCTGGTTGCGCGTGCGTGACTTCTTGGCCATGCGCGGGAGCCTATCCGGGGGGTTTCGAGACCGGACTCCGTCCTTCCTCAACCAGCGGAGTCCAGCAGCTCGAGCATGTGCGCCGGATGGTCGCTGATCACCGCGGTCACGTCGAGGTCCAGGCACAGCTGCAGGTCGTCGGCGGTGTTGACGGTCCACACGTGGATCTCGCGGTCCGCCTTGCGCAGGTGCTTGCCGAGCCCGGGGTGGTCGCGCAGCTCCTTGATGCCCGGCCCGATGATCCAGTCGGGGCCGACGACCGGCCGCAGCAGCGGCCAGTGGTGGGCCTTCTCCACCAGCATGACGACGCGCAGGTCGGGCGCCAGGCGCTGCACCCGGTTGATGGCGTTGTAGGAGAAGCTCATGACCCGCGCGGGCGACTTCTTGCCGCTCCAGCCGAAGTCGTCGAGCAGCTCCACGAGGCGGCGCTCGACCAGGCCGCCGTACCTGGTGGGGTGCTTGGTCTCGATCGCGAGCTCGACGCGGCGGTCGAAGTCGGCGACCGTCTCGAGGAGCTTGCGCAGCGTGAGCACCTTCCCGGTCTCCGGATCCACCTCGGGCGCCTCGTCGTCGAGGTCGGCCCACGGGTTCTTCCACGACGCGAAGTCGAGCTCGTCGAGCTCGGCGAGGTTCATCGTGGAGACGGCGCCGCGGGTGGACGCCGTACGGCGCAGGTCGCGGTCGTGGACGCAGACGAGGTGCCCGTCGGCGGTCAGCCGCACGTCGCACTCCAACCCCTCGGCACCGACCTCGAGCGCCCGCAGGTAGGCGCCGAGAGTGTGCTCGGCCGTGTCGTGACTGCTGCCACGGTGGGCCACGACCTGGGGCCTCGGTGCCGAGCCTCTCAGGCGCACGGTGCCGGCCATGGTCAGTCGATCCGGCGGGCCAGCTGGGTGCGCAGCTGCACGAACACCTGGGCTCGCACCCGGTCGGCGTCCTTCTCGGAGAGCCCGACGAACTTGAACGTCACCTCGGGGCGGTGGTCGGGGCGCTGCTGGAACCGGCGGACGACCTCCGCCCGACAGGTCATCTCGCCCTCGTCGAAGCCCAGGCGCACCGTGACCGGGTCGCCCGGCTCGAGGTCCTGGACGAAGATGCTGTCCGCGTCCTCCACGTCGGTGGGGGTCGCGAAGACCCCGCGAGCGCCGCCCTCGCTGACGTCGATCGTCGTGCCGGCCGCCTCGTCGGTCTTGAAGCGCAGCGAGAACGGCACGGCCAGCTCGGCGCGGACCGCTGATCGGCGCTGACCCCGGCTGGACGGGCCCACGGGCCGCAGCTGCCACAGCGGCGTCTCGCCTGGCAGCAGGGCGACGATCTCCACCGGGAGGGACCGGAGGTCCTCGGGACCCTTCCAGACCAGCTCGAGCCGCTCACCGACGGGCAGCGGCAGCCGACGCTGGTGACGCGTCTCGCCGACCGTCACCACGATGTCGGCGTCGGCGCCGGTCTCCACACGGCTCAGCAGCACCTCGCCGCGCCCGGGAACCATGACGTCGACCACGTCCCGCGCCTCGGGGAAGTCGACACCCGGCACACCCACGTCGGGCCCTTCCTGGTCTGGTGAACACGGAGCGGTCCTCGGACCGAGGCCACCGTAACCCGCCGGCGGACGACGAGGAGGCAAGACCCGGGCCTTCGTCGGTGGGGGACTGCCGCGGGGGTCTCAGCGAACGTGGTCGCGCCAGTCCTCCGGGAGGCGTTCCGCGGGACCGGGTGCCGATTGCTCGTCAGGGTGACCCTGCGGGTCGCTCAGTCGAGGACCCTCGACGACGGACTCCGAGGGGTAGTCCCAGAACCAGTCCTCACCGGGCTCGTAGCTCTGCACCACCGGGTGGCCGGTCTCCTCGAAGTGGCGCGTCGCGTGCCGACCTGGGCTGGAGTCACAGCAGCCGACATGGCCGCACTGGGCGCACCGACGCAGGTGCACCCACCATTCTCCGGCGGCTTCGCACTCCACACAGCCTGGCCCCGAGGGGGCGACGCTGGGGTCGATTCCTGTGGTCATGTGACCACTCAACGCCTCGGGTCGTCCCGCGGCAAGGCCCTTCACCTCGCCCCGAGGTCCCCGTGGTGTCAGCCGCGCTCGCGCAGGTAGCGGCCGAAGTGAGGGACGGTGAAGGCGATCCGGCCGCGCTCGCCGGAGTAGATCAGGCCCTTCTTCAGCAAGGCGTCCCGGGCCGGACTGAGGGACTGCGGCTTCTTGCCGAGCGCGGCCGCCACGTCGGCGGTGGGTACGGCGTCGGCGTCGGCGCCGTCCGCCGGCTCGGCCGCAGCCGCCACGTCCGCCATCGCCATCAGGTAGTCGCGCTCCCCGGGCGTGGCCCGCTCGTAGCGCGACCCGAAGAACCCGACAGCCAGCTCCGACTCCGCCTCCGGCGCCGCGACGGCGACGTCGTCGGCGGTGATGGGGCTGCGGGGAGCGCGGTCCCACACCGCCTTGCCGTAGGCCTGGATGAAGTAGGGGTAGCCGCCCGTGGCGTCGTACATCGCAGCCAGGGCGGCATCCTCGTAGGACGCGCCCTCGTCGTCGGCGGGGGCGCTGAGTGCGCGGTCGGCGGCCTCGCGCGAGAGCCGGTCGATGCGCTGGTAGCGGAAGAGCCGCTCGGAGTAGGACTTGCTCGCCGACAGCACGGCTGGGAGGTGCGGCAGGCCCGCGCCCACCACGATGACGGGCAGCCCGCTCTGGCTGAGCTCGTGGCACGCGGCGCAGAGTGCGGAGACGTCGTCGGGGCCGAGGTCCTGCATCTCGTCGATGAAGACCGCGACGCCCTTGCCGACGTCGGCGGCGAGCCCGCCGAGGTCGGTGAACAGCTCGACCAGGTCGATCTCGATGTCACCCGAGTCGGCGCGTCCGCGCACCGCTGGCGCGTCGATGCCCGGGCTCCACTGGTCCTTGAGCCTCGCGCCCGCGCCTGCGTCGCGCTGGGCGAAGGAACGGACCACGCCGAGGACGTGGTCGACGGACTCCTCGTCGCGGTGGCCGAGCTCGCGCACCGCCTGGTGGAGCGCGCTGCTCAGCGGTCGCCGCAGGCCTTGGTCGGGACGCGCCTCCAGCTTGCCGGTGCCCCAGCCCTTGCGCACGGCGGTACCGCGCAGTGCGTTGAGCAGCACGGTCTTGCCGACGCCGCGCAGCCCGGTGAGGACGAGCGAGCGCTCCGGTCGCCCCTTCGCCACGCGCTCGAGGACGATGTCGAAGGCGGCCAGCTGCTCGTCACGACCGGCGAGCTCGGGCGGGCGCTGGCCCGCACCGGGCGCGTAGGGATTACGGATCGGGTCCACGATCCGACGGTATCGGCCGGTCTAGGAACTTCCCTAGACACCCCGATACTCCGCGAGTCCGCGCGGACGGGAGAGTCACCGGATATCACCCAGCTCTCCCGCCTTGCACCCAATGCTTCGGCCACAAAGCGGGAGAGTCACCGGATATCCCCCAAGTCAGGAGAGGGGGAGAGGGGGAGAGGGGATCGGTCAGCCGGCCTGGCTGCCCTCCGCACGGTCGCGTCGCCGACGGGCGATGTCGTACGACGTGTCGAGACCCGACCGCAGCAGGGCGATCAGGTCGGGCACCTCGTCGAGGGCGAGGCGGAAGGTGCCGGTGCAGACGTTGTCGCGCCACAGCGAGAGCACCACGAGGTCCGCCTCGCTGTGCCAGGACACGCGCAAGGATCGTTCCTCGCCCCGCGGGTCGAGGAACACGCCCCCGGTGCGGGGCAGCGGCCGTGCCATCGCCATCCCCCATTGTGGCCCCGACGGACTGCACTGGTCTAGAGCACCTTGAGCACCAAGGTGACGTGTGCTTCGCCGACGCCTAGCGTTTGTCGCCGGCCGTGACTGCCACGGCCTCTGAACACGGGGTTGACACATGAAGAGAATCACCAGACTGGGCATCGTCGGAACTGCCTCCGCGGCACTGGCACTGAGCGGCACCGCCGCCTTCGCCGCCGTGACACCGACACCTGACGCCGGCACCTTCACCGACGCGATCCTGGGCAACGCCTCGAGGACGGCCGCATCGTTCGTCCAGAGCAGCGCCTGCGAAGAGGACTCCGACGGGTCCACGGCCTGTCCGACCGGCGTGGCGACCACGCCCTTCGCCGGGTTCCCGACCGCAGGCGACACGTTCGGCGTGCTGACCTCCGGCAGCGCCGTCTACGCCGACCGGCCCAACGACGACGGCAGCACCAGCTACGACTACGGCACCGAGTCGCCCATCGCCCCGCAGGTCAACGACGAGCAGACCGTTCGCATCGACCTCGGTGCGGCGAGCGCGTCGTGCCTGGCCTTCGACTTCCGCTTCCTCTCCGAGGAGTTCCCCGAGTTCGTCAACTCGGGCTTCAACGACGCGTTCGTGGCGCAGCTCAACACAAACTCGATCAGCGTCGACGGGGCGACCCAGCAGATCGTCGCTCCCGGCAACTTCGCCGCGGGCGCCGGTGACCAGGTCTCGGTCGACGGGGCTGGTCCCAGCGCGATGAACCCCGCCAACGCCGCCGGCACGACCTACGACGGTGCGACCCTGCCGCTCGTGGCCCGCACCCCGGTGGCACCCGGTTCGACCAACACGCTCTACCTCACGGTCTTCGACCAGGGCGATGGCATCCTGGACTCCGCGGTGTTCCTCGACAACCTCCGCTACGAGGAGCTGCCCGCCGGGCAGTGCAAGTCGCTCGCTCTCGACCCCGACGAGGGGACGACCAGCGTGACGCTCGCGGCACCAGCGGCCCTCACGGCCACCGGAGTCACCCTGCCGATCGCGTGCAACCTGCCGCCCGGCCCGATCGGTTGCGAGGCCAACGTCTCCATCGTCGCCAACCCGACGCTGGCTTCCGGGCGCACCCCGGCGCGCTCGGCTGACCCGAGGGCCGACCTCGTCCCGACGCAGATCGCGGCGGGCAGCTTCGCCGTCCCGCCCGGCACCGTCACCCACGTGTCGATCCCGATGACGGCCGCAGGTGCGGCGTTCCTGGCCGAGGCCCGGGCGCTCCCCGGCCAGCTGCGGGCCACCGCGAAGACCAAGCTGAAGAAGGCCAAGAAGCTGAAGAAGAAGGCCAAGAAGCTCCTCAAGAAGGCCGCCAACGCCAACGGCAAGAAGGCCAAGAAGCTGAAGAAGAAGGCCAAGAAGCTCCTCAAGAAGGCCAAGAAGCTCGTCAAGCAGGCCCGTGTCCTGCGCGCCCAGGCCGACGCCCTCGAGACGAAGCCGCTGGCCACCGCGACGATCACCTTCGCCAACCCGCGCAACGGGGCGACGAGCGTGGCGTCGATGACCATCCCGCGCTGAGCCGGGACCGGGAGCTCGGGCACGCCTAGACTCTGGGCGTGCCCGAGCTTCCCGAGGTCCAGGCCCTCGCCGCGGACCTCAAGCAGCGCCTGGTCGACCGCGCGATCACGCGGATCGACCTGGCGGCGTTCAGCGCCCTGAAGACCTTCGACCCCCCGCTGCACTCGCTGCACGGGACCCTGGTCGAGGACGTCACGCGACACGGCAAGTTCCTCGACATCACCGCCAGCGGCACCCACTTCATCGTCCACCTCGCCCGCGCCGGGTGGATCCGGTGGCGCGACGAGGTGCCGGCCCTCCCTGCACGGCCCAACAGCAAGAACCCGCTCGCGGCGCGCGTCGTGATCGACGACCCCGAGACAGACAGGCAGGCCGGCCTCGACATCACCGAGGCCGGGACCAAGAAGAGCCTGGCGATCTACGTCGTCCGCGACCCCCGCGAGGTGGAGGGGATCGCCCGCCTGGGCCCCGATCCCCTCGCCGACGAGTTCACCATCGACGCCCTGAAAGCCATCCTCGAGGCCGAGGGCCGCAAGCAGATCAAGGGCGTCCTGCGCCACCAGGGCACCATCGCCGGGATCGGCAACGCCTACTCCGACGAGATCCTCCACGCCGCTCGCATGTCGCCGTTCAAGCCGGCCAGCAGCCTGGAGGAGGCCGACGTGCAGACGCTGTACGACGCCATCCGCGACACCCTCGGCGACGCGGTGGCCCGCTCCTCCGGGCTCGCCGCCAGTGAGCTGAAGGGGGAGAAGAAGAGCCACCTCGCGGTGCACGGCCGCACCGGTCAGGCCTGCCCGGTCTGCGGCGACGTCGTGCGCGAGGTGTCCTTCGCCGACTCGAGCCTGCAGTACTGCCCGACCTGCCAGACCGGGGGCAAGCCGCTGGCCGACCGGCGGATGTCGCGCCTGCTGAAGTAGCCCGCGAAGCTCCGTGAAATCGAAGACACCGCCCTGGCGTCTCGGGTCACCAGGGCGGCGTCAAGGACAAGGTTGCCCCAGCCGCGGCCCGGTGTCAGCGGAATCGACGAAAAGGCATCCAGTTTCTTGGGGTCTCACGGGTTCTCGGAGAGCTCCGGCACCTCGGGCAGGTCGAGGTCACCGAACACGTCACCGCACGTCTCGCCGACGTAGCGGTTGAACGCCTCGGCCTGCTTCTCGGCCTCGCCCGAGAGGTCCTCGCCGAGCTTGTCGAGGTTGTCCTGCTCGAGGTCCTCGGCGGAGATGTCGCGGGCCTGCTCGAGCGTGGTCTCGAAGCCCGCCCGGGCGTCCTCGGGGATGTCGTCGGGGGTGCCGATCTCCTCGACCTCGTCGGCCCAGTCCTGGATCAGCTCGGCCAGCTCGGTCGGCTCGGGCGTCTTCTGGGCACTCGTCGCCAGGTCCTGCATGAGGCTGGACTGTCCCTCGCAGAAGTCCTTGTCGGAGGCGTTCGTGGGTGCGTCGTCGCTGCCGCCGCAGGCGACGGCCGTCGCAGCCAGGAGGACGCCGACGAGCGGCAGGGCGAGGTGGCGACGGCTCATGCACGCACCCTACCGAGCAGGTGCGACGAGCCCCAGCGGCTCCGGGAGCTCCAGCGCACGTCGGAGCGAGGCGAGGTACGACGCCCGCGACCGCGCGACGACGCCGAGGGTGGCCAGGTGCGGGGTCACCCACTGCACGTCCAGGACCCGGTCGGCGGCGTGCTCGTCGGAGAGCAGGTCGACCAGCCCCACCAGCGCCACCTTGGAGGCGTCGCGCTCGGTGTGGAACATCGACTCGCCCGCGAACAGCCCGCCAACGGCGACGCCGTACAGCCCGCCGGCCAGTCGCCCGTCGCGCCACGCCTCCACCGAGTGGGCCCACCCCATCCGGTGGAGCAGCCCGTAGGCCTCGCGGAACTCGGGGGTGATCCAGCCGTCGGGCCGGTCGGGGTGGCCGCACTCGGCGACCACCTGGTCGAACGCGGTGTCGACGCGGATCTCGAAGGTGCGCGCCGAGCGGCGCAGCGAACGCGTCACGCGGAGGTTGTCGAGCGGCAGCACGCCGCGGCGGGTCGGGGAGAACCAGCCCATCGCCTCGCCGTCGAAGTCGGTCGGCATGGGGAACAGACCGGCGCGGTAGGCCGCCAGCAGCGTGCCGGGAGCCAGGTCGGCGCCCAGGGCGACCAGGTCGTCGCTGGGATCCCAGCGATCGGGGGGAGGGAACGCCCACGGCGTGGGGTCGGGCTCGACGGGCACGATGGCACGCTAGACCACGATCCCGCCGGCGATCGTCGTCGAGAGCCGAGCTACCGAACAGTCGCGGGGTCCGCGGCGCCCATCGGCCCCCGTACCGTTCGGTAGCGGCCGTGGCGGGAAGAGCGAGGGGCCGCTGGGAGCAACCCCTAGGATCGGATGCATGGGAATCAAGGCGACCGTCGCACGTCAGCTGGCACCCAGGATCCAGGACCTGGCACCGGGGATGACCACCGGATTCGTCCGCGAGGCGCTCAACCGCGCGATCGACGGGGTGGGTCCGCTGCCGGGCGCAGCCAAGGCGGCCGACAAGCAGCTCGCCGAGCAGCACGGTGACGTCGATCGGGCTATCCACGAGGTCATCGAGAACAACGTCCGCATCGCCGGCGCTCAGGGTTTCATCACCAACATCGGCGGCCTGGTCACCGCGGCCGTCACGATCCCGGCCAACGTTGCCGGCCTCGCGGTGATCCAGTGCCGCATGGTGGCCGGCATCGCCCACCTGCGGGGCTACGACCTCGCCGACCCGCGCGTGCGCAACGCCATCCTCGCGCTGCTGCTCGGCGAGGACGAGGTCGACGGCCTCATCAAGCAGAAGAAGCTCCCCGCGCGGCCGCTGGCCCTGGCCACCGCCCCCGAGGCCGACGCCCGGTGGGACGAGGCGATCGCCGCCGTCGTGGCCACCCAGCTCATCACCCGCGTCGCCGGCAAGCGCCTGGCGGTCACCATCGGCCGCAAGGTCCCGGTCGTCGGTGGCGTCGTCGGCGCGAGCGCCGACGGCATCGCGACCTGGCGGATCGGGCGCTACGCCGACCGCGAGCTCCTGCCCCGCAACCGCCGGTAGAAGTCGAGCGCTCCTCGCCCCGCCGCGCTGCCCTCCAGCGACGCGACGACCTTGCGCCGCAGGCGGTGGGACACCGTCTGCCGGGCCCGGTCGAGCTCACCCCTCAGCTCCCGGATCTCGCCGTGGAGCCGCTCCTCGACGTCGCGCAGCCGGGCGCCCTCCACCAGCAGCGCCCCGATCGCGTCCACGGCCGGCGGGAGGAGGTCCCTGGCTGCCACGGCATCGGGGTCGTTCCACTCCCCGGCCGGGGCGCCGATCAGGTCGGTGAGGTCACCGACGACGTCGTACCCTTGGCGTTCGATCTCGGCGATCCAGCTGCGGGAGAGGTCCTGGGCCCACTCGTGGGCGAGCGGCGGCAGCGTGAGCCGGGCGGCGCTCTCACGGTGCGACAGCGTCTGGTGGGCGAGCACCTCGCGCACCAGGTGGCGGTAGTCGGGCGGCGCCACGATCGAGGTGAACCGCGCGTTGACGCGGCGCAGCAGCGCCGTCTCCGGGACACCGAGCGAGGGGTTGGCCCGCTCGGGGGTCAGGTCCAGCGGCAGGTCGTCGAGCCCGAAGGTGCGGCTGAAGCGACGCCACAGCTCGTCGCGCTCGGCGCCGGGCGGCGGCACGGTGACGACGTGGACCCGCTCCGGTGGCAGCGACGACCCCCACCGGGCCAGGATGTCGGGCACCTCCTGGGCGCCCCAGAACCACGAGCCGATCCGCGTCTCGCGACCGGGGTCGCGGATCTGCTCGAGGAACCGCGCGTAGGTGACGTGGCTGCGGTGCTTGACGTTCTCCTGCCACTCGGCGGGGATCTGGCGCACGAGGTCCCGCGCAGACAGCACCAGGTGGACCTCGGCGTCGCCGAGCGAGTCGATCGCCTGCTGGGCCTGGGTGGCCGAGGCGACCGCCAGGATCTCGTGGCTGATGATGGACGTGCCCGGCCAGTCGCGCACCTGGTCGGCCAGTCGCTCCCAGGCACCGACGGCCTGCGTCTCCAGGCCGCCCCACGGAAGCTTCATCAGGTCGAGAGCGGCCAGGAAGTGGGCGTCGAAGCGATCTGCGGGGTAGAGGATGCCGTGGTCGCGCAGGAGGTGCTGGTGGCGGAAGAGCACGTCCTGGAGGTGGGAGGTGCCGGTCTTGGGGGAGCCGACGTGCAGCAGCACCTTGCGCGTCATCGGCCCTCCCTCCCCTCGGTGTTGCCCTCGATCAGCATGCGCACGGCCAGGTCGAGCACGCGGCCGTCGAGCTCTCGCGGATCGAGCCCAGCGTCCGTGACGGACGTGGCCGAGAAGCGCGGCGCGAGGTCGGCCAGGTCGCCCACGACAGGGTAGCCAGCGCGGCGCACCTGACGAGCCACCCGGTCCGCCGCCCGCTCGATCCACTCGCGCTCGCCGGGGGGTACGACGACCGGCGCGGTGTCGGTGGGCGGGATCCGGGGGAGCCACGTCCGCGACATCAGCGCGGGCCGCCGGTCGGCGGGCACGAGCAGCCCCACCAGGGCGGCGACCCTGCGGGAGAGCTCGGCGGCATCGGCGCCGGGGAGGGTCACCGGCGGGACGCGCCGCACGCCCAGCTCGCTGGCCAGGCGGGAGCGGTCGGTCACGATGCGCACCTGCCGGGGCTGGTGGGTCCAGCGGGCGGCGGCGGTGGCGAGGTCGAGCCGCGGCGGCAGCTGGTCGCGCTCGCGCCAGTAGCGCAGCCAGTCGAGCCACGGCATGGTGCCGTGCTCGAAGCACCGCTGGGTCCAGGTGTGCGCGAGCAGCTCGTCCATCGGTCCGGCCGCGACCACGACGTGGGGGAGCGGCCCGCCCTGCGGACGACCGCGGGCCTTGAGCACCGGGGTCAGGCGCCCGACGACGAAGGGGTCGCCGATGAGCCGGTGGCGTCGCCGCCACGGCCTGCCGAGCGGCTCGCGCTCGGGGGCCACGCCGAGCGCCACGAGGTCCTCGGCGAGCAGCGTCGTCGCGACGCGGACCAGCTCCCGGGCAGGGAGCTCCCCGGGATCGACCGGGCGGGGGCCGAAGTCGTGGGTGCCCACGCCGGCGAGGGCGAGGTCGGGCTTGCCCCGGCCGGCGGCGGGGGCGCTCAGCACCCTGTCGGCGAGCCGCGTCGATGCCTCGGTGGACGCGTCCGCGGCGTGGCCGGTCGCCAGCGACTCGTTGACGCGGCGGAGCAGCTCGAGCTGCTGGGCGCCGGGCAGCACGCGCCCGGCAGCAGCTGCCTCGCCGCTCCACCGCGACCAGGGTGTCGTACCTCCGGAGCGCAGGTGGGCCACCCAGCCCCATGCCCGAGTCGCACCGGCTGCTCGGACGGCTGTCGGGCCGGTCAACGGTCGCGCAGCCGGCGGGCGGTGTCGCGCAGCCGACCGCCGAGGCCGTCCTCGGACCGGCTTGCCGCGGCCTCCTGGGTCATCACCGTCAGGGCGTCGAGGGCGGCGCCGAGCTCGAGCTTGGCGCGCACCCGGTCGGGGTTGTGCCACTTCTCCTCGGGGCCGGGCCGGCGCGGGCGCAGGTCCTCGGGGTCGCCGATGACGTCGACACCGCTGCCCTTGATCCACTCGATCCAGTGCTCGGCGCGCTCCTCGGCGAAGTCGTAGCGGTCAGGGGGCAGGCGCACCGGCAGGGTGTTGCGGGCGACCAGCACCTCCTGGGCGAGCAGCTCGCGGATCAGCGAGTCGTAGACCGGCTCGCGCCAGACGCCGAGCTCCAGGCGTCGGTTGAGCCGGCGCAGCAGGGACGTCTCGGCGATGCCGAGGGAGCGGTTGTCGCGCTCGGAGTCGAGCGGCGCCCAGGCGGGGTCGATGCCGAAGGCGCGGCAGAACCGAAGCCACAGCTCGTTGCCGGTGGGGCCGCGGTCGTGGGGCACGGTGACGACGTGGATGCGCTCGGGAGGCAGCTTGGCCCCCCACTGGGAGAGGACGTTGGGGAGGTCCATCGCCCGGCTGAACCACGGGCTCGATCGCTCGACCTTGTTGAGGAAGCGGGCGAACGACCACTTGCGGCCCTGCTTGATGGACTCCTGCCAGGCGGCGGGGAGCTGACGACCGAGGTCGCGCGCGGAGTAGACGATGTGGATCTCGTTGCCGGCGAGGTCGTTCATCGCCTTGGCGATCTTGTCGGGCTTGGCGGGGGCGAGGATCTCGTGGCTGATCACGACCGAGCCGCGGGCCCGGTTGACGCGCTTGACCATGGCGTCCCAGGCCCCGCGGGCGTGCCCGGGCGGACCGCCCCAGTCCTGGTCGAGGAGGTCGAGCGCCGCGCGGAAGTGGAACAGGTCGGCATCGACGAACCGGTTGGGTGCGGGGATCACGAGGCCGTGCTGGGCGAGCGTGGGGGCGTTGAGCCTCAGCCTGTCCTGCAGGTAGGTCGTCCCGGTCTTGGGAGCGCCGATGTGGAGGTGGACGACGCGGCTCATGCGGGTGAGTCTAGGGGCGCGCCTCCGAGGGCACGTACGACGGCGCTGGGGCTCGGGCGGCCGAGCTCACCGGCCATCCACACGCTCGTCTCCACCACGGCGCCGAGGTCGACGCCGTGGTCGATCCCGAGCCCGTCGAGCATCCACACGAGGTCCTCGGTGGCGAGGTTGCCGGTCGCGCTCTTGGCATAGGGACAACCGCCCAGGCCGCCGGCGCTCGCGTCGTAGGTCGTGACTCCCGACCGGAGGGCGGAGTAGGTGTTGGCCAGCGCCTGCCCGTAGGTGTCGTGGAAGTGCATGGCCAGCCGGTCGCAGCCGATCCCGGCGTCGCCGAACGCCTCGAGCAGGGCCGTCACGTGGCCGGGGGTGGCCACACCGATCGTGTCGCCGAGGCTGAGCTGGCTGGCGCCGAGGTCGAGGAGCCGCTTGCCGACCGTGACGACCTGCTCGACCGGGACCGCTCCCTCCCAGGGGTCGCCGAAGCACATGGAGACGTAGGCGCGGACGTCCATCCCGGCCTCGAGTGCCCGGGCGACGGTCGGCTCGAACATCTCGAGCTGGCCGTCGAGGCTGCGGTTGAGGTTCTTCTGGGCGAAGGTCTCGGTGGCGCTGCCGAAGATCGCGATGCGCTCCATGCCCAGCTCGAGGGCGCGGTCGAGGCCGCGCTCGTTGGGCACGAGCACCGGGCAGGCACGACCACCGGAGCCGAGCATCGGGATGAGCTCGGCGGCATCGGCGAGCTGCGGCACCCACTTCGGGTGCACGAAGCTCGTCGCCTCCACGACCGGCAGCCCGGCCGAGAGCAGGCGAGCGACGAACTCGGCCTTGACCTCGACCGGGACGATCGTCTTCTCGTTCTGCAGGCCGTCGCGCGGGCCGACCTCGTAGATCGTGACGCTGGTCGGCAGCCCCTGGGCCGGGACGGTCATGGGCAGTGGGCGCGATCCGTCATGCGATGTCGAGCTCATAGCTCACCTTCTGCATGACGGAAGTCGGCCGGCTCCACCACGAACAGGGCCGCGCCGAGCTTGACCTGGTCACCCGCGGCGGCGCCGACCTCGGTGACGGTGCCGGCGAAGGGAGCCTTGAGCGCGAGCTCCATCTTCATCGCCTCCATGGCCCCCAGCGTCTCACCCTCGGCCACGTCCTGCCCGACCTCGACGGCCACGGACAGCACGGTGCCGGGCATCGGCGCGGTGATCCTCCCGTCGCCCACCCCCGCCGCGGTGTCGGCAAAGGGGTCGTGACGGTCGAAGACGAAGCGGTGGCCGGCGTCGATGACCTCGACCGCGGCCGACGTCACCGCGACGTACTGGTGGGGCCCGGGGCCGGTGCGGGAGACCTCCACGAGCTCGTCGCCGACCACGACCATGACCGGCGCCGGGTCACTGCCCAGCCGCCACCCGTCTGCCTGCCACGGACCCGCTTGCACGGACGGGAGCAGCGCGGCCGCCGCTGCCATCCGGGCCTGCGCGTCGTCGGGCGGGGGTACGTCGTGGTGGTCGAGCCAGGCGGTGTCGATCCTTGCGTCGCGGAACTCCTCGGAGCTTGCCAGCACCCGCAGGAAGCCGGTGTTGGTCGTCAGGCCCGCGATCTCCGTGCGGTGGAGGGCGCGAACCAGCGTGCGTCGGGCGATCTCCCGGTCCTCGCCCCACGCGATCACCTTCCCGAGCATCGGGTCGTAGGACGTCGACACGTCCTGGCCGGTCTCCAGGGCGTGGTCGACACGGACACCCGAGCCCTGCGGCCAGGCCACGTGCGTGGCCCGGCCGGCCTGCGGCAGGAAGCCGTTGAAGGAGTCCTCGGCGTAGACGCGCGCCTCGATGGCGTGGCCCTCGAGAGTGATGTCGTCCTGCGTCATCGGCAGGGCCTCACCGGTCGCGACCAGCAGCTGGAGCTCGACGAGGTCGACGCGCTCGCCGCGGGCCCGGGCGACCTCCTCGGTGACCGGGTGCTCGACCTGGAGGCGGGTGTTCATCTCCAGGAAGTAGAACTCGCCGGTGGCGTTGTCGAGGAGGAACTCGACGGTGCCCGCGTTGGTGTAGCCGGCCTGCTGGGCGAGCGCTACGGCGGCGCGCGTGATCTCGCCGCGCTGCTCCTCGGTGATCGTCGGCGCGGGTGCCTCCTCGAGCACCTTCTGGTGGCGCCGCTGCGTGGAGCAGTCGCGCTCGAAGAAGTGCAGGACGGTGCCGTGGGAGTCACCCATGACCTGGACCTCGATGTGGCGGCCGGACTCGACGTACTTCTCGATCAGCAGGGTGTCGTCGCCGAAGGAGCTGGCGGCCTCGCGGGCCGCGGCGGCCTTGGCGTCGGCGAGGTCGGCGGCGCCGCGCACGACGCGCATCCCCTTGCCCCCGCCCCCCGCCGCTGCCTTCACCAGGACCGGATAGGCGAGAGACGCCGCGTCGTCGTCGAGGGAGTACGACGGCACGACGGGGACGCCGGCTGCGACGGCGATCTCGCGGGCGGCGTCCTTGCGTCCCATCGCGTCCATCACGTCCGCGCTGGGCCCGACGAGGGTGATCCCGGCGTCGGCCAGCGCGCGGGCGAAGGGTGAGCGCTCGGACAGGAACCCGTAGCCGGGGTGCACGTGGCCGGCCCCGGACTCGCGGGCGGCGGCGACGACCTCGTCGACGTCGAGGTAGGAGCCGACGCGCACCGCGCGGTCGGCCTCCTGCACGTGCAGCGCCGCGACGTCGAGGTCGGTGTGGATCGCGACCGTCTGCCAGCCGAGGCGGCGAGCGGTGTGGATGACGCGGCGCGCGATCTCGCCACGGTTGGCGATGAGGACGGTGTTCAAGCGGAGCTCCTTGTCCGGTGGTCGAGGAAGGACGAAGTCCTGTCACGAGACCGAGGTACTACATGCGGAAGATGCCGTAGGAGGGCTCGGGCACGGGGACGGTGGACGTCACCGTCAGCGCCATGCCGAGGACCCGGCGGGTGTCGGCGGGGTCGATGACGCCGTCGTCCCACAGCCGCGCGGTGGCGTAGTAGGGGTTGCCCTGGGTCTCGTACTGCTCGCGGATCGGCGCCTTGAACTCCTCGTCGTCCTCGCGGCCCGCGACGGTCGACAGCACGCCGGCGGCCTGCTCGCCGCCCATCACCGAGATCCGCGCGTTGGGCCACATCCATAGGAACCGCGGGTCGTAGGCGCGACCGCACATGCCGTAGTTGCCGGCGCCGAACGAGCCGCCGATGACGATGGTGAACTTGGGTACGACGCTGCACGCCACCGCGGTGACCAGCTTGGCGCCGTCGCGGGCGATGCCCTTGTTCTCGTACTCGCGGCCGACCATGAAGCCGGTGATGTTCTGCAGGAAGACCAGCGGGATCTTGCGCTGGTTGCACAGCTCGACGAAGTGGGCGCCCTTGAGCGCGGACTCGCTGAACAGGATCCCGTTGTTGGCCACGATGCCGACCTCGTGGCCGTGGATCCGCGCGAAGCCGCACACCAGGGTGTCGCCGTACAGCTTCTTGAACTCGTGGAACCGGCTGCCGTCGACGACGCGGCGGATGACCTCGCGCACGTCGTACGGCGTGCGGGTGTCGGCGGGCACGACGTCGTAGAGCGACTCCGGCGGCTCGTGGGGCTCCTCGACGTCGCCCCCGATGGTCGAGGAAGGACGAAGTCCTGTCACGAGACCCCGGGCGGGGAGCGTGTCGATGACGCTGCGCAGGATGGCGAGCGCGTGGGCGTCGTCCTCGGCGAGGTGGTCGACGACCCCGGAGGTGCGGGCGTGGACGTCGCCGCCGCCCAGCTCCTCGGCCGTGACGACCTCGCCGGTCGCGGCCTTCACCAGTGGCGGGCCTCCGAGGAAGATCGTGCCCTGGTTGCGGACGATGACCGTCTCGTCCGACATCGCCGGCACGTAGGCGCCGCCGGCCGTGCAGGAGCCCATCACGGCAGCGAGCTGCGGCACACCCTTGGCAGAGAGGTTGGCCTGGTTGAAGAAGATGCGCCCGAAGTGCTCGCGATCGGGGAAGACCTCGTCCTGCATCGGCAGGAACGCCCCGCCTGAGTCGACCAGGGCGATGCAGGGAAGGTGGTTCTCCGCCGCGATCGTCTGCGCCCGGAGGTGCTTCTTGACCGTCATCGGGTAGTAGGTGCCGCCCTTGACGGTGGCGTCGTTGGCGATGACCATCACGGGTCTGCCGTGGACGAGCCCGATGCCGGTGACGATGCTCGCGCTGGGGACGGCGTAGTCGTCAGCGGCGTCCTTGCCGTACATCCCGAACGCCGCGAGCGGGCTCAGCTCGAGGAAGGGGCTGCCGGGGTCGAGGAGGCGGTCGACGCGGTCGCGGACCAGGAGCTTGCCCCGGTCGGTGTGCTTGCGCCGCGCGCTCTCGGAGCCACCGAGGCGTGCTCGCTCAAGGCGGGCGCGCAGGTCGTCGACGAGCTCGCGCATCGTGGGGGGAAGGGTGTCGGCCACACCGTCAGGTTAGCGATCGTTAACCTCACCGTCCAGATCGATCAGCCGTCCAGGTGGGTCAAGCGTCCAGGTCAGCCGGGAAGCGTCCGTGCAGCGTCGTGCCCCTGCCCGGCGCGGACATGACGTGCAGCACCCCCTGGACCGCCTCCATCCTCGCCTCCATGCCCAGCAGGCCGTTGGGGGTCGACACCGCGGCCGGGTCGAAGCCACGGCCGTCGTCGGCGACGAAGAACTCCAGGCCCGGGTCGGCACGCAGCGTGATGACCACCTCGGTGGCGCTGGAGTGCTTGATGGCGTTGGTCAGCGCCTCGAGGATGCAGAAGTAGGCGGCGTTCTCCACTGCCATCGGGGGCCGTTCGAAGTCGTCGGCGTGCAGGGTGACCGGCAGCGCGGCGCGCCGGGCCGCAGACTGCAGCGCGGCCACCAGGCCGCGCTCGGCGAGCAGGGGCGGGTAGATGCCGCGCGCGAGCTCTCGCAGCTCGCGCGTGGTCTCGTGGTTGTCGTCGGCGAGCTGGCTGATCAGCACGGCGGCGTCCTCGGTCTGTCCGGCGGCAACCGCCTTGCGGGCGCGCTCGATCGTGACGCTCATCGCCAGCAGGCGCTGCTGGGCGCCGTCGTGCAGGTCGCGCTCCATGCTCCGCCTCGCCGCGTCCGCCACCTCCCCGACTCGGCGGCGGGACTCGCGCAGCTGTTCGGACTGGCTGTTCAACCGGTGGAAGGTGTCGCGGACCAGGAACACCACGATCAGCGACGCGCTGGGCATGAAGGTGCCGATGACGACCGCGCCCACCAGCCAGGTGTCGGTGGGCATCGCGTCGCGGCGCCACTCGGCCAGTGCGGCCACGGCGGCCCCGCCGAGCACGGCATGGACCATGAGTCCGTTGATCCAGCGCCGCGACAGGTGGTTCACAGCCACCAGGAGCGGCAGCAGCATGATCATCACGCACAGGGGGCTCAGGTAGGGGCTGGCCCACGTGGCCGCCACGGAGAACAGCGTCGCTGCCACCGTCAGCCCCAGCACCGTGATGCCCGGCCCCCACCGCTTGGCGACCAGCAGCGTGCTGAGCATCACCACGACCGAGGCCGCCAGGGCGAAGATGTCGTTGCGCACCGAGCCGTGCCGGTAGCCGCCGGAGTAGACGAGCACGAGGATCGCGAGCGACACCGTCATCGCGGTGAGGTTCCAGCGCAGGATCCGCTGGAGCGAGGGCTCGAGGGTGCTCCATCCCGAGAGCACCGTCATCGGGGCCCCTTCACAGGAGCCGGTTCCTGCCGCCGACTCCCGCCTCGCTGAGGAACACGAGCGTCGCTGCCACCCTGCGGTGCACCGGGGAGTCCGCCGGGAGGTCGAGCTTGCTGAAGATCGAGTTGATGTGCTTCTCGACCGAGCGCTCGCTGATCACCAGCGCTGCGGCGATCGAGCCGTTGGTCATCCCGCGCGCGACCATCGCGAGGACCTCGAGCTCGCGCTTGGTCAACCGGTCGAGGACGGAGTCGTGCCGCCGGGTGCTGGTGGCGACCAGCGCGTCGACGACGAGCTGGTCGATGACCGATCCACCCGCGGCGACCGTGCGGATGGCGGCGACGAGCTCGTCAACGGCGGCGACCCGTTCCTTGAGGAGGTAGCCGCGACCGTCGCTGCCGTCGCGCACGAGGTCCAGGGCGTACTCGACGTCGCTGTACTGCGTCAGGGCGATGACGCCGGTGCCCGGATGGGTCTGGCGGAGCTGGTTCGCGGCACGGATGCCCTCGTCGGTGAAGTCGGGAGGCATCCGGATGTCCGTGAGCACGACGTCCGGCTCGTGCTCGGCGACGGCCGAGAGCAGCTCCGGCAGGCTGGTGGCGGTGGCGACGATCTCGAGGTCCTCGTAGGACTCCAGGAGCGCCAGGATGCCCGCACGCAGCAGGTCGCCGTCCTCGGCGAGCACCAGTCGGATCCCCATGGCCGGAGCCTAGTGCGCCCGTCGTCTCCCGAGCGTTGGTGCTGGCACCACCGTGGAACAGGTGGCTGCACCGCTGCAGACCCCGCCGCACGGCCGCACACTGTCTGCGGGGCATTTGTGGGGTGAAGCATGATTCCGTTTCCGCGTCTCGATCACGGGACACAGGGCCAGCACTTGAGGTTAGTGACCACTAACCTCAGTGGGGTGACCCGTCGTCAGCAGATCCTCGACATCGCCGCCGAGCTCTTCGCCGAGCGCGGCTTCCACGGCGTGTCGGTGGCCGACCTCGGCGCTGCCTGCGGCGTCAGCGGGCCCGCGCTCTACAAGCACTTCCCGTCCAAGGACGCGATGCTGGCCGACATGCTCGTCTCGATCAGCGAGGAGCTGCTCAGCGAGGGTCGCGTGCGGGTCCGGGAGTCCACGAGCCCGGTCGAGGCCCTCGAGGCGCTGATCGACTGGCACATCGAGTTCGCCCTCGGCCACCGCGCGCTCATCGTCGTCCAGGACCGCGACTGGGCATCCCTGCCGGCGCCGGCCCGCGAGCGGGTGCGGGCCCTCCAGCGCGACTACGTCGACGTGTGGGCGAGCCAGCTGCGTCGCGTCGACCTGTCGCTCCGTCCCGAGACCGCACGGGCCACCGCCCACATCGCGTTCGGCCTGATCAACTCCACCCCCCACAGCGGGCTGCTCCCGGACGACCAGATGCGCGAGCTGCTCCGCACGACCGCGCTGCGTGCGATGGGGGTCCCGACTGATCCGAGGGTGTCGCTACGCTCGGAGTCATGAAGCTCTCCGCCACTCTCGAGGACGCGTTCAACGACCAGATCACCCTGGAGTTCGAGGCTTCGCTGGTCTACCGGCAGCTCGCGATCGAGCTGGAGCTGCGGGACCTCCCCGGGATGGCGGCCTGGCTGCGCCACCAGGCGGACGAGGAGATCGTCCACGCCAACAAGTTCATCGACCACCTCGCCGACCGCGACAACCACCCCAGGATCGGGGCCATGAACGCTCCGCAGGTGACGGTGACCTCTGTCCTGGACGCCTTCAGCGCGGCCCTCCAGCACGAGCAGCGGGTCTCCGAGTCGATCCGCAACCTCTACCGTGCCGCCGAGGCCGAGGGCGACCTCGACGCCCGACCGCTCCTCAACTGGTTCCTGGAGGAGCAGGTCGAGGAGGAGGCCACCGTCCGCGAGATCGTCGGACGCGTGGAGATGATCAACGACGACGGTCCCGGCCTGCTGCGCCTCGACGAGGAGCTCGGCGCCCGCCCGCTCGCCACCACCGAGGCCTGAGCCTCGTGCGGGACGTCTGACGATCCGGCGGCCCGGGCAGCCGAGACAGCACACGTCCTGAACGACGTACGACGATCCGGTCGTCGCGCGGCCTAGAGGGTGAGGTCGTCGGCGCGGCCCTGCTCGAACAGCTCCACCGCCCGGGCCGCGCGGTCCGCGGCGTCGACGGCGACCGCGAGGTCGTCGTCGGTGCGACCCAGTGCCTCGTCGGATCCCGTGGCCGCGCCGTCGCCCGGTCGGAGCGTCATGTCGTGGAGCCGTTGCAGCACCACCTCGCGGGAGAGCCCGCGCAGGTGCGTCAGCACGAACGGCTCGGCCTGGATCAGCCAGGCCACCTGGGTGAGCACCGCCAGCGCGTGGGGGCAGGGGTCGAGCCAGGCGTCGCAGGTGCAGGCGGCACCGAGCTCGCCGCCGTACGGCAGCAGCTCGACGCCGGCCTCCTCGATCGCCTCGACGAACGGGTGCGGCAGCTGACCGGCGAGCAGCGCGCCGATCCGGCCGGACTCGGCAGCAACGACCTCGACGAAGGTCGCGGCCCCGACGTCGTCGAGCACCGGGACCGTGACGGTCACCGTGAAGGTGTCGTCGCGCTCGTGCACCGCGGCCACGGCGCTGCCCTCGGTGACGGAGATGCTGCCGACGGCACCGGCGCGGGCGAGCGCGCGGCCGCGCTTGAGGTCGGTCTGCGAGAAGGCGGCCTCCTCGACGGCACGCAGCACCGCCTTGCTCCACCACGTGCCGCCGGTCGCCGACCGGCGGGGTGCGAGGCGGGGATGGCTCACCGAGCCCATCAGCGGCCGCCGGCCGGATCGGGTCGCAGCTCCACCAGGTCGCGCAGGTCGTCGTTGCTGAGCTCGGTGAGCGCCGTCTCCCCGCGAGCCAGCACGGAGTCGGCGATCGACCGCTTGCGGGTCAGCAGCGCCGCGATCCGCTCCTCGATGGTGCCCTGCGTGACGAACCGGTGCACCTGCACCGGCCGGGTCTGCCCGATGCGGTAGGCGCGATCGGTCGCCTGGTCCTCGACGGCGGGGTTCCACCAGCGGTCGAAATGGATGACGTGGTCAGCCTGGGTGAGGTTGAGCCCGGTGCCACCGGCCTTGAGGGACAGCAGGAAGACCGGCACGTGCGCCGGGTCGCCCGGCCCCGCCTGGAACCGCGCGACCATCGCCTCGCGCTCGCGCACCGGGGTGCCGCCGTGGAGCAGCTGGTGCGGGATGCCGGCGGCGGCGAGGTGGTGCTCGAGCAGGCGAGCCATGGCGACGTACTGAGTGAAGACGAGGACGGCGCCGTCCTCGGCGAGCACGGTGCCGAGGAGCTCGTCGAGCAGGTCGAGCTTCTCGGAGCGGCCGCGCAGCCGTGGGTTGGCCTGACGCAGGTAGTGGGCCGGGTGGTTGCAGATCTGCTTGAGCCCCGTCAACAGCTTGAGGACCAGACCGCGACGCGTCTCCTCGTCGGCCTCCTCGATGCGCCGCATGGAGTCGCGGACCAACGTCTCGTAGAGGACGACCTGCTCACGGGTGAGCCCGATCAGGTGATCGGTCTCGGTCTTGGCCGGGAGCTCAGGCGCGATGCCGGGGTCGGACTTGCGGCGACGCAGCAGGAAGGGGTCGATCAGGGCAGCGAACTGCCGAGCCTTCGCCGGGTCGACGCCCGCCTCGATCGGCGCCGCCCACGCCTTGCGGAAGGCAGCGCGGCTGCCGAGCAGTCCGGGGATCGCCCAGTCGAGGATCGACCAGAGCTCGGAGAGGTCGTTCTCGACGGGTGTCCCGGTCAACGCCACCCGGGCCCGACTCGGGATGGTGCGCAGCGCGCGCGCAGCCGCGGACCGGGAGTTCTTCACGTGCTGTGCCTCGTCGGCGACGACGAGGTCCCACGGCACCTCGGCCAGCAGTGCCGCGTCGTTGCGCATGGTGCCGTAGGTGGTCAGCACGAACCCGAGCTCGGCGCCGTCGAGGTCGCGGGCCGAACCGTGGTGACGGCGCACGGGCACGCCGGGAGCGAACCTGCGGATCTCGGCCTCCCAGTTGCCGAGCAGCGAGGCAGGGCACACCACCAGCGTCGGTCCGCCTCCTGTCTCGAGACCCCGCCGGTGCAGGTGGAGCGCGATCACGGTGATGGTCTTGCCGAGTCCCATGTCGTCGGCGAGGCACGCGCCCAGCCCGAGCGAGGTGAGCTCGGCGAGCCAGGTGAGGCCGTGACGCTGGTAGTCGCGCAATGTCGCCTGCAGCCCCGGCGGCACGTCGACGGGCTCGTTCGTCGCGGACGTGAGGAGGCGGTCGCGCACCCTGAGCAGGCTCGCGCCCACCACCGCCTGGTAGCTGCCGTCCTCGACCTCGACGACCTCGGTGAGCGCCGCCGCCAGCGCCTGCGCCGGGGTGACCGTGCGGAGCAGGCGCTTGCGCGCACGCTTGAGGACACCGGAGTCGACCGCGACCCAGTTGTCGCGGAGCTTGATGATCGGCGCCGTGCTGTGGGCGAGGGCATCCATCTCGTCCTCGGTGAGGGGATCGCCGTGCAGGGAGAGCTGCCACCGGAAGCCGAAGAGCGCCTGCGGCCCGAAGAGACCCTCCTGCAGGGGCTCCTCGCGACCGCTCTGTGCCCGGGTGCTCGGCGCAGCACCCAGCTCCACGCGCTGGGTGACGTCGCGGTCGAGGTAGCGCGGCCACAGCACCGGGCAGCCGGCAGCCTCCAGCGCCACCGCGCCCGAGTCGAGGAGCGAGAGGAGCTCGTCGGAGTCGAGCGTGATCTGGTCGGGGACACGCAGGTCGAGGAGGCGGTCGAGCACCGGCCACGCGTCGGCGGCGGCGCGCAGGGCGATCGCCGCGTGGGTGCGGGCGCGCTCACCGAACCCGTGGGTGGCCTCGGGTCCCGCCTCGGCCCAGAGGACGGCTGCGTCAGCGAGGTGGGAGGGATTGTCGAGCGCGTGCACCTGCAGGACCAGGCGGACGGCTCCGGCGACCAGCTCCTCCTCGTCGGCCTCGACCCGCAGCGAGAGCGACACCAGGTGTGGCCGGTCGTCGCTGTGGCGGGCACGCATCCGCGCCAGGCGCTGCTGGAGCTGGTGGCTGAACTCGTCGGGCTCGGCGGGAGCGGCGGTGACCAGTCGCAGCCGCGGCGCTGCGCGGGGTGTCGTACGTCGAGCGGCGAGGGGGGCGGTGCGGGGAACGGTGTCGACGATCGCGTCGAGCAGCGCCCGCACCACGCCCTCGGCGGTGGCGACGTCGAAGCCGTCGTGGGACCGGGCGGTGGCCAGGTCGAGGATGCGCTGCTCGTCGGCGGGCTCGAGGCCGGCGACGCGCCAGTGGTCGCCGCCGGGGTCAGGGGCGAACCGGCCGGCCGCGACGAGCTGGAGGCCGAGCAGTGCGGTGCCGGCCATCAGGGCCACCGACGGGTGGGCGTCGAGGTCTCCCCGCGCCCCGGCCAGCACCGGCAGGGCGCCACGCACCGGCAGCACGATCCGGCGCCGGTCGTCACTGAACTCGATGGCCCCCTCGCGAGGAGGCTCGGCCGCGATGAATCTCGCGGGTCCGGTCACCGGGACGAAACCCATGCAGCACACCCTCCCTCGACCGACCTCGAACCTAACGCGGAGCACCCACAGCGAGTTCCCGGCATCGCCAGCCCGCCGCGAGACGGACCGGCCGGTGGCCTGTCGCGCCAATAGCCTCCATCGGTGACCACCACCGACGCGACCCCCGCCGAGCACACCCCGGAGCGCCCGCCGGAGCACAGCGACCGGCTCGACAAGCCGGTGCTGCTCGTGGCCGGCGTCGTCGTCCTGGGAGCCATCATGTCGATCCTCGACATCACGGTCGTGTCGGTGGCGCTGGAGACCTTCCAGAACGAGTTCGAGGCGACGTCCGCCCAGGTCGCCTGGACCATGACCGGCTACACCCTCGCCCTGGCGTCGGTGATCCCGCTGACGGGATGGGCGGCCGACCGCTTCGGGACCAAGCGCCTCTACCTCCTGGCGGTGTTCCTCTTCACGGTCGGCTCCGTGCTGTGCGCCCTCGCCGACTCGCTGCAGGTGCTCGTCATGTTCCGGGTGCTGCAGGGCCTCGGGGGCGGCATGCTGCTGCCGCTCGGGATGACGATCCTGACCCGGGCTGCCGGACCGAACCGCATCGGGCGGGTGATGGCGGTGCTGGGCATCCCGATGCTGCTCGGCCCGATCTTCGGGCCCATCCTGGGCGGCTGGCTCATCGAGACCGCGTCGTGGCCGTGGATCTTCCTGATCAACCTGCCGATCGGGGTCATCGCGCTGGGCTACGCGATGGTCGTCCTGCCCGAGGATCACGTCGAGCCGTCGGAGACCTTCGACTGGATCGGCATGCTGCTGCTCTCGCCCGGGCTCGCACTCTTCCTCTACGGCGTCTCCTCCATCCCCGAGCACGGCACTTTCCTGCACCGCGAGGTGGGCCTGCCTGCCACGCTGGGCCTGGTGCTCGTCGTCGCCTTCGTGCCGTGGGCACTGAGCGGGCGCAACATCCGGCCACTCGTCGAGCTGCGGCTGCTCCAGAACCTCAAGATGGCGGTGGCCGTGATCGCCATGGCGCTGTTCGCGATGGCGTTCTTCGGTGCATCGCTGCTCTTCCCGCTCTACTTCCAGCAGGTCCGTGGGGAGGATGCCCTCGGCGCCGGTCTGCTCCTCGCCCCCCAGGGCCTGGGGGCCATGATCACGATGCCCGTCGCCGGGCTCCTCGCCGACAGGAAGGGGCCCGGGAAGGTCGTGATGGTCGGCGTCACCCTGGTCACGATCGGGATGGCGATGTTCACCCAGCTCGAGGCCGACACGTCCTACGGCTTCATGCTCGGCGCGCTGTTCGTCATGGGCCTGGGCATGGGCTCCACGATGATGCCGATCATGAGCTCGGCGCTCCAGACGCTCGCCGACCACGACATCGCCCGCGGCACGGCACTGATGAACATCACCAACCAGCTCGCCGGAGCGATCGGCACGGCGCTCCTCTCGGTCGTGCTGACCCACCAGGTCAAGGGCAGCGAGACCGCCGGCACCTACCAGGCCGTCAAGGGGATGCTCTCCCAGGCCAGCGGAGCGAAGGCCGCCGAGCTCAGGGCCCAGCTCGATGCGCTCGCGCCCGCGGCGCTGCCGGAGCTCGCCGACGGGTTCGCGATGGTCTTCGTCGTCGCCACGGCCCTGGTGGGCTGCGTCCTCGTCCCGGCTTTCTTCCTGCCGCGCAATCCGCCCGAGGGCCCGGTCGATCCGAGCGCCGGGGTCAGGCACTGACCTCGCGCTCCGCACGTGACCCAGCCCACCGCGATAATGATTGGTCGGTTGTCAGCGGCAACCAATAACCTTCACGGGTGACACACACCGACATCCACGAGGGCGAGACCGCGCCCCAGCACACCGACAAGCTCGACAAGAGCGTCCTGATGGTCGCCGGCGTCGTCGTCCTCGGCGCGATCATGTCCATCCTCGACATCACGGTCGTCTCGGTGGCGCTCAACACCTTCCAGGAGGAGTTCGACGCGACCGCGGCCGACGTCGCCTGGACCATGACCGGCTACACGCTGGCACTCGCCAGCGTCATTCCGCTGACGGGCTGGGCGGCCGACCGCTTCGGCACCAAGCGGCTCTACCTGGTGGCCGTCACGCTGTTCACCGCCGGCTCGGTGCTGTGCGCCATGGCCACCTCGCTCGAGCTGCTCGTGATCTACCGCGTCCTGCAGGGCCTCGGCGGTGGCATGCTGATGCCGCTCGGCATGACGATCCTGACCCACGCGGCCGGCCCCGAGCGCATCGGGCGCGTCATGGCCATCATGGGCATCCCCATGCTGCTCGGCCCGATCTTCGGGCCCATCATCGGCGGTGCCCTCATCGACAACGCCTCGTGGCAGTGGATCTTCCTGATCAACCTGCCCATCGGCGTCGCCGCGCTCGTCTACGCCGCCGTCGTCCTTCCCAAGGACGAGGTCGAGCCGTCGGAGACCTTCGACTGGATCGGCATGCTGCTGCTCTCGCCGGGTCTCGCCGCGTTCCTGTACGGCGTCAGCTCCATCCCCGAGCACGGCACCTTCTTCGCCAAGGAGGTCGGGATCCCGGCTACGGTGGGCCTCCTGCTGATCGTCGCGTTCGTCCCGTGGGCGCTCAACCGCAACAACATCCACCCGCTCGTCGAGCTCCGTCTGTTCGTCAACAAGAACATGACGGTGGCCGTGATCGCGATGATGCTCTTCGCCATCGCCTTCTTCGGTGCCTCGCTGCTCTTCCCGCTCTACTTCATCCAGGTGCGCGGGGAGGACGCTCTCGGCGCGGGCCTGCTCCTGGCCCCGCAGGGCGTGGGCGCGATGCTCACCATGCCGATCGCCGGCATCCTGGCCGACCGCATCGGTCCCGGCAAGATCGTCCTGGTCGGCATCTCGGTGATCACCGCCGGCCTGGGGATGTTCACCCAGATCGGCGCCGACACGTCCTACGCCTACATGCTGTCGGCGCTCTTCGTCATGGGGCTGGGGCTCGGCGCCACGATGATGCCGATCATGACGGCCGCGCTTGCCACGCTGACCGAGCACAACGTCGCCCGCGGCTCGACCCTGCTCAACATCACCCAGCAGGTCGCGGCCTCGATCGGGACGGCGCTCTTCTCGGTGATCCTGACCAACGAGCTCAAGAAGAGCGATGCGGTCGCGCAGGCCACGGCGCTCAACGAGGCGACCGACGGCAACGAGGACCCCTCGGTCGTCGCCCAGGCCGCGCAGGCGCTCGGTATCGACCCGGCCGCACTCCCGGGGATCTTCACGCAGGCGACCCAGGACATGGCCGACTCGTTCGCGACAGTGTTCGTCGTCGCCACGATCCTGGTTGCCTGCTGCCTGATCCCGGCGGCCTTCCTCCCGCGTAAGCGGGTCGAGCCGGTGGATCCCGCCGCGCTGATGGGTCACTGACCCCGCGAGTCCAGCACGCGCGATTGGCCCCCGCTCCGTTTCCGAACGGATCGGGGGCCTCGTGCCTGCGCAGACCCCGCGACCGTTCGGTAGCGGTCAGGTCTGGGTGCCGAGTGCGAGCGGCAGCACGGCGCCCGCGCCTGCCTCGCGAAGCGCGCGGGCCGCGAGGGTGAGCGTCCACCCCGAGACGACGAGGTCGTCGACCAGCAGCACGCTCGCCGCGGCTGGGACCTCCGCCTGCAGCGCGAAGCGACGGCTGACGGCGGCGACCCGCTGGGCGGAGTTGGCCTGACCGGCGCCGGGCGGGACGTCGGGGTCGACGAGGGCCCACGACCCGGCCACGGGGATCTGCATGACCCGGGCCAGCCCGTCGGCCAGGTCTCGTGTCAGGGCGGGCCGGCGAGCCGACTCGACCGCGACGATGACGTCAGGACGGGCCGACCACGTGGTCGACCAGTCCTTCATCACCGTCAGCAAGGCCTGGGCCAGCCGCGGCGGCACCGGGCCGTCGACGGTGGACTCGCGGAAGAGCTCGCGCAACGCCTGGCCGTGGCCGAGGTCGGTCAGCCGGGCGATGGCGCGACCTTCCTCGGCACCTTCCTTGATCTTGCCGCTCAGGGACAGGCCGAGGCCGGAGAGGGCCGTGGGCCACATCTTGCGCGGCTCGATCGCCACGCCGGGCCGTGCCAGTCGCTCACCAGCCTGGGCGACGGCAGCCTCTGACACCGACGTGGACAGCGACAGCCCGCCACAGTTGTCGCACCGCCCGCAGTCGGCACTCGTCGGGTCGTCGAGCTGGTGGCGGAGGTAGCGCATCCGGCACTCGGTGGTGCGGAGGTAGTCGAGCATCGCCTGCTGCTCGCGCTCCCGGGCCTGGGCGACCCTGGCGTAGCGCTCGGCGTCGTAGGTCCAGGGCTCGCCCGTCGCGACCCAGCCGCCCTGGACGCGGCGCACGGCCCCGTCGACGTCGAGCACCTTGAGCATCGTCTCGAGGCGGTTGCGGCTGAGGTCGACGCTGGTCTCGAGGGCAGGAGTCGACAGCGGGCGGCCGGCGCCGGCCAGCACGTCGAGCGTCGTGCGCACCTGCTCCTCGCCGGGGAAGGCGAGGGAGGCGAAGTAGGCCCAGATGTCGCGGTCCTCGATCTGGGGCAGGAGCACCACGCTCGCCTCGTCGGTGCCACGCCCGGCCCGGCCGACCTGCTGGTAGTAGGCCACCGGCGACTGGGGCGCACCCAGGTTGATGACGAAGCCCAAGGTGGCGTCGAATCCCATCCCCAGCGCGCTGGTGGCGACCAGCGCCTTGATCCGTCCCTCGACCAGGGCCTCCTCGAGGGCCTGTCGCTCGGTGGTCTCGGTCTGGCCGGAGTAGGCCCGGACCTCGTGACCGCGCTCGCGGAGGTAGGCGGCGACCTCCTGGGTCGCCGCGACGGTGAGGCAGTAGATGATGCCGGAGCCCGGCTGTTCGGTGAGGTGGTCGGCGAGCCAGGCCAGGCGCTGCTCGGGGGTCTTGAGCTGCACGACGCCGAGCCGCAGCGACTCACGGTCGAGCGAGCCGCGCAGCACGAGGACGTGGTCTCGTGACGGGCCCGGGGGGCCCTCCTCGACCAGCGAAGTCGACTCGGGCGGAGCGAGCTGCTCGGCCACGTCGGCGGTCACCCGGGCATTGGCGGTGGCGGTGGTGGCGAGCACGGGGATGCCCTCGGGCAGCTCGCCGAGCAGGGTGCGGATGCGGCGGTAGTCGGGGCGGAAGTCGTGACCCCAGTCGGAGATGCAGTGGGCCTCGTCGATGACGAGGAGCCCGGCGGTGGCGGCCAGCCGAGGCAGCACCTCGTCCCGGAAGCCCGGGTTGTTGAGCCGCTCGGGACTCACGAGCAGCACGTCGACCTCGCCGGCTCGGATCGAGTCGTGGATGGGCTGCCACGCCTCGATGTTGGTGGAGTTGATCGTGACGGCTCGGATGCCGGCGCGCTCGGCGGCGGCGATCTGGTTGCGCATCAGCGCCAGCAGGGGCGAGATGATCACCGTCGGCCCGGCTCCCTGGGCTCGCAGCAGCAGGGTCGCCACGAAGTAGACGGCCGACTTGCCCCACCCGGTGCGCTGGACCACCAGCGCCCGGCGCCGGTCGACTGCCAGCGCCTCGATGGCTGACCACTGGTCCTCGCGCAGGACCGCGTCGTCGCGGCCGACCAGCGCCCGCAGGTGCTCCTCGGCAGCGGCACGCGCCTGGTGTCGTACGTCGTCGCTCGCCTGTGGGGTCATGCGCACTGTCTACCAACAGGCGCCGACGACCCGCCGCCGCCATCCACAGGCGGCGGCGGGAAGGACGTGCGGTGGGTTCACAGGGGCGGCGTCCAGGGCGGACGATGCATGTCCATGATCATCTGCAGGGTCTCGGGTGACGTGGGCCGCGCGTGGCGGAAGTCGCCTGCGTAGTAGCCGTTGTGGAGGTGGCGGGGTCGGGGGACGTAGGTGCCCTGCTCGTGCTCGATGGTGCGTGAGGTGCTCATCTCGGTCTCCTCGGTGCGATGGGGTGCTGCGGGACGTCTCCGACGCTAGGAGCGCTCGCGCCGCCGCGCGTCGTCGGAAGGCCGCGTCCTGGGGGGTACCGAGCGGCGAGTCGATGTCCTCCCTTTGGTGGACGCCGTCGGGAACGCACTCGCCGTACGTTGACGGGGTGAGCCGCGCCGGGCCGTTCGCCGCCAGACTTGGCCTCGACCTCCTGGTCGTGGTCACGGCGGTGGTGACCGCGACGACGACCGTGCTGCGTGACGACCTGCTGCACCCGACCGGGCCGCGCTTCGTGCTCGGGGTCATCGGCATCACCGGCGCGGTGCTGGTGCTGCTGGCCCGCCACAGGTTCCCGTTCGCGGCGCCCGCGTGCACGTGGGTCATGTGCTCCGCCCTGTCCTTCCTCGACGGGCAGCTGATCGTCAACGGGGGCGCCATCCTCATCGCGGGGATGGGTGCCGCGGTGCTCCTCGGCAGCCACCGCAACGCGGCGCTGTCCCGCCTGGGGCTGGTGATCGTGCTGACCGGCTCGGTGGCGGTCGTGCGCAACGGACCAGACTCCTCGGCCGACGACCTGCTCTCCGTGCCGCTGATGTTCGCGATCGGCTGGTTGGTCGGCTGGGCCCTGCGCGAGAGGACCGAGCGCACCGAGGCCGCCGAGGGCAGGGCCGTCCGTGCCGAGCGGGAGCGCGAGGCCGCGGCCAGGATCGCCGTCGCCGAGGAGCGCGGCCGGATCGCCCGCGAGCTCCACGACGTGGTCGCCCACGCCGTGAGCGTGATCGTGCTCCAGGTCGGAGCCGTACGCCACCGCCTGCCCGAGGACGCCGAGGCGGAGCGTGAGGCCCTGCGAAACGTGGAGGAGGCCGGACGTACGGCGCTCGCCGAGATGCGCCGACTCCTCACCGCCATGCGCGAGGAGGGGGACGAGGCCGAGCTGCTGCCGCGTCCCGGACTGGGCGACCTCGCCCGCCTCGTGCACGACGTCGACGCCGCGGGACTGAGGGTCGACGTGCACGTGCGCGGCGAGCCGGTGCCGCTGCCCCCAGGGCTCGACCTGTCGGCCTACCGCATCGTCCAGGAGGGACTCACCAACAGCCTGCGGCACTCCGGCGCTGGACGGGCCGAGGTGACGGTGGACTACGCACCCGACGAGCTGCTGCTCGAGGTCCGGGACCACGGAGCCGGGGACCCGGGAGCCAGCGGTGGCCACGGCCACGGTCTCGTGGGCATCCGCGAACGGGTCAAGCTCTTCGGCGGCGAGATGTCGGCCGGGCCCGCCCCCGGAGGCGGCTTCCTCGTCCGCGCCCGCCTGCCGCGGGAGGTCGAGCGGCCATGACGATCCGCGTGCTCGTGGTGGACGACCAGGCCATGGTCCGCGCCGGGTTCCGGATGCTGCTGTCCGACGAGCCCGGCATCGAGGTCGTGGCGGAGGCCGCCACGGGCCGGGAGGCCGTGGCACACGCGGCCCGCCTGCACCCGGACGTGATCCTGATGGACATCCGGATGCCCGAGCTCGACGGTCTGGAGGCGACGCGGCGCATCCTCGCCACCGACAGCGACGCCCGGGTGCTGATCCTGACGACCTTCGACCTCGACGACTACGTGTTCGAGGCACTGCGCGCCGGCGCGAGCGGCTTCGTGCTGAAGGACGACCCGCCCGAGCAGCTGCTGGCAGCCGTGCGGACGGTCGCGTCCGGCGAGGCGCTGCTCTCCCCGACGGTCACCCGGCGGGTGATCCGCCACTTCGCCGGCACCCGCCACCAGGCGCCGCCCCCCGGGATCGCCGACCTGACCTCCAGGGAGCTCGAGGTCTTCGAGCTGATCACCCGAGGGCTCTCCAACGCCGAGATCGGCGAGGAGCTGTTCATCAGCGACACGACGGTCAAGACACACGTCACCCGCCTGCTGCAGAAGCTGGGGCTGCGCGACCGTGCCCAGGCGATCGTCCTCGCCTACCAGTCCGGGCTCTTCCAGCACGAGGCCTGAGCAGCCCCCTGCCCGACCAGGGTCCTACTTCCGGAGGACCGGCCTCCTCGCTTGGTCGCAGCGGGCTCGCGACCTCTCGACGACGCGCGCCCGCGGCGCCGTACCTAGCGTCGAGAACCAGTCATCACCCACGAAAGGAGTCCTCGTGATCACCATCGAGAACCTCACCAAGAAGTACGGCCACAACCTCGTCGTCGACGACGTCAGCTTCGTGGCCGAGCCGGGCCGTGTCACCGGTTTCCTCGGTCCCAACGGCGCGGGGAAGTCCACCACCATGCGGATGGTCGTCGGCCTGACGAAGCCGACCTCGGGCACGACGACCGTGGCCGGACGTTCCTTCCGCGACCTGCCGAACCCCGGGCGTGAGGTCGGCGTCATGCTCGACGCATCGGCCCAGCACGCCGGCCGTACCGGCCGGGAGATCCTCACGATCGCCCAACGCACCATGGGGGTGCCGGCCGGACGCGTCGAGGAGATGCTCGAGCTGGTCAGCCTCACCGGCGACGAGCCGGACCGCCGGGTGGGCAACTACTCCCTCGGGATGCGGCAACGCCTCGGGATCGCCGCTGCCCTGATCGGCAACCCGGGTGCGCTCATCCTCGACGAGCCGGCGAACGGTCTCGACCCCGCGGGGATCCGCTGGATGCGCGACCTGCTCCGCGACTTCGCCGACCGTGGCGGCGCCGTCCTGCTCTCCTCGCACCTCCTTCGTGAGGTGGAGGTCATCGCGGACGACATCGTGATGATCGGCGCGGGTCGAACCGTGTGCCAGGGGAGCAAGGCCGACCTGCTGCGGGGAGTGGGCAGCGTCGTGCGGGCAGAGGACCCACGGGTGCTGCTCGGGGCCCTGCAGGCGACCGGGGCCGACACCACCCTCCTCCATGACGGCGTCATCAGCACCGACGCCGACCCGGCCGACGTGGGACGGGTTGCCCTCCGGGCCGGGGTCGTCGTCACGGACCTGCGTCCCACCGACAGTGGCCTCGAGGACATGTTCCTCCAGCTCACCGCCGACACCCAGCGAGACAACAAGCGACACACCAAGAGTGAGAGGAGAGCAGCATGACCACCACGGCCACCCTCGTCCGAGACGTGCAGGCAGTGCGCGTGGCGCCCGTCCCCCTGGGACGTGTCGTCCGCGTGGAGCTTCGCAAGATGTTCGACACCCGATCGGGGTTCTGGCTGATGGCCAGCATCGTGATCTTCGCCTTGCTGACCATGATCGGGGTGGTCCTCTTCGCGCCCGACGAGGACCTGACCTTCTACACGTTCGCCAAGGCTCTCGGCTTCCCCATGACGCTCGTGCTGCCGATGATCGCGGCGCTCTCCATCACCGGGGAGTGGAGCCAGCGCACCGGGCTGTCCACGTTCACGATGGTCCCCGACCGCAGCCGGGTCCTGCTGGCCAAGACCATCTCCTCGGTGGTCGTCGGCGTCGTCGCGATGTTCTTCGCCCTCGCCGTCGGTGTGGTCGGGAACCTGGTGGGTACGGCGATCGCCGGCACCGACCTGGTCTGGGACGTCTCGGCCGTCGAGGTCTTCAACATCGTGCTGGGCAGCCTGCTGTGCCTGCTCACCGGCACGATGCTGGGAATGGTCTTCCGGAGCTCGGCCGGCGCGCTGGTGGCGTACCTCGTGCTCGCCCTGGTGCTCCCGGCCATCGCCGGGATCCTGAGCGCCAGCGAGCCTGGGTTCGTCGACATCCAGCCGTGGGTGGACGCGAACTGGGCGCGGTCGTTCCTCTTCGAGGGGACGCCGAGCGCGGAGCAGTGGGCACAGATCGGGGTGACCACCTCGTTCTGGCTCGTGCTGCCGGCCCTGCTCGGGCTGAGGCTCGTCCTGCGGTCCGAGGTCAAGTAGTCCCGAACGCGCCAGTGGCCCTGCCGTGTCCACGGCAGGGCCACTGGTGTGCGAGACCACGGCCGCACCGCCGGGGGGAGCGACGGTGCGGCCGTGAGAGGGAGGGCGCGGGTCAGCGGAGCCGGACCACCCGCTTGGGGGAGACCGAGGCGGCCACGGTGGACGAGCCTCGGAACTGCGCGACGAGCACGTGCTTGCCCTTGCGCAGCCGGGGGAGCTTGATGACCACCCGGCCGTTGTCGGTCGCCTTGAGCGTCGCCTTGGCCAGGGTGCGGCCCTTGTCCTTGACGATCACGCCGCCCACCGGAGCGGCACCCGAGGTGACCGTGATGGTGGCCTTGCCCTTGCCGGCCTTGGTGATCTTCCACTTCGCCGACGTGCTCGACGCCGCCTGGCCCGCGGCCGAGCCGGGGGCAGGGGCCGGTGCCGGGGTGGTGCCGGGGGTCGGCGTGGTGCCGGGACCGGGCACCGGGTTCGTCGTCGGCGGCGTGGTCGGCGGCGGCGTGCTGCCGTCGGTCGCGAAGAGCCCGACGAACGGCGTGACGTACCACCGGTCGCCACCGTGGCCGTTGGTCAGGAAGGCGACCTGGAAGTGGTCACCGGACTGGCTGATCGGGCACGGTGCGTCCCCGTCGATGCGCGACTGGCACTGGGGCTGCTGGGTGGCCGGGCCCTTGAGCTCGCGGGTGGCACGCACCGGGAACTGGAACTCCAGGATCTCGCCCTGCCTGAGCTTGAAGGGGGTCTCGTCGGCGTTGCCGATCATGATCCCGCCGTTCTGTCCGTTGGGGTCGGCGCTGATCGGGTCCTCGGTGAGGACTTGCTCACCCGGCTTGCTGATGTCCCAACGGACCTCGCCCTCGGCGAACTCGATCCCGTCGGGGACCATGATCTCGGGGATGATGTTGGTGCCGCTGCTGCACGGCATTCCGACGAGCCCGGCATAGCCGCGCAGCCAGAACACCTCACCGACCTTCGGCACTGCGCCGGTCGGCGACATCCAGCCGACGTTGGCGCTCACGCCGGTCGTCACCTGGCCGGTAGCGCAGCTGACCATCTGGTCCTCGTACTGGAACCCGTCGTTCCAGGTGCCCGCACTGGCGCTTGCGCCTCCGGGTGCGAGCAGGCCTGCGACGATGGCGGTCATCGCGGTCAGGGCCAGGGGGAGCTTCTTCATGGCGGTGCCTTTCGTGGTGTCTTGCGAGTGGTGATGGTTGGAGTGATGGGTCGATCTGTCAGGGGAGTGGTGGGACGTCCTCGGGGAGGTCGAGCCAGTCGTCCCAGGTGAGGTCGCGCCCGACGTAGCGGGGCCGGGCCAGGGGCCACTCGGCGGCGACCCAGGTGGGCACGAAGGTCGCGAGAAGTGCCTCCAACTCGCTGCCGACCAGTGCGTCGACGACCCACCAGGAGATGTCGGCATCGGCGCCGGTCTTGGGCGTCGGGTCCAGGTGCACGCACCCGAGCAGCGCCGTCTCGTCGCGGTCGAACAGGCCGTAGTCGAAGGACTCGTGGGCCGCGATCTCGGCCTCGGCCCGGGTGAGCTCCACGAGCTCCTGCTCCCGGGTGAGGCCCGCCGGCGGCCAGCCCCAGGCGCGGCCGTAGATCGACCACAGCCGGACCCGGGAGGACGATACGGCGGCGGTGGCAAGATCCAGGTCGGTCGCCCGGAGGGGCCGCAGGTGGTGGTCCCGGCCCATCGGGACGTGGACGGGGTGCGACCACTCCTCGGGGAGCCAGGTGATGACGTCGGTGCTCATGGCGACAACGTTCGCCGGGCGGTCTTGCGGGTCGCCTGCGGCTGGCTGCGATGCTGCGGCTGGTTGCGGGCTCGGCGGGATCAGGCCTGCGGCTGGCCGGTGGCGAGGGCGACCACGCCCTCGATGGTCAGGGCGCGGCCGCGGGCGACCACGTCGTCGTACGACGGACCGAGCTCGGCGCGCGCCCTGCCCAGGGCGTCGGCCAGCAGCTGCTCGTCCGGCTGGTAGTAGCCGTAGATGTTGGCGCCCACGGTCTCGCGCAGGCGGCCCGCGGCGCCGTGGAGCATCAGGACGTGCTCGTGGCGACCCTCCTGGGACTCGACCACGGCGAGCGCCTCGAGGAAGTAGGCGAGGTTGGCCATGTCGCCGGTCTCGAGGCTCAGCCCGACGCCCTCGTGGAGCTGCGTCCTGGCAGTCGCCAGGTCACCGAGGGAGAGCGCGACCTGGACCGAGGTGAACAGGGCGATGTAGATGCCCGGCGGGTCGTCACGGCGCCGGGCTGCCTCGAGGGCGCCCTCGAGGAGTGGGACGGCTGCCTCCGGAGAGCCCTGCAGCAGGCGGACGGTGCCGAGCCACACGTGGGCGAGCGTCCACAGCCACTCGCCGGCCAGGTCGACGCTCTCGCACAGCTCGATGGTCGCCACGAAGCGCTCCTCGGCCTCGACCAGGTGATCCTCGGCCAACGCGATCAGCCCCTCGCCGGCGACGTTGTGGGCCTCGCCCTCCTGGTCGCCGATGCTCCGTCCCAGCGTGGCCCCGCGGCACCAGTGGCGGGCCAGCACGGTGTCACCCTGCGCGAAGGCCATCGCGCCCATCACCGCGTGGGCCCGGACCGCGACGGGACCGCTGGGGTCCAGGTCGAGGCACCCCTGGGCCAGGCGGCGTCCCACGATCAGGTGGCCGCGCAGCCACCAGTAGAGCCACATCGCCCACACCATGCGCCCGGCAAGATCGCCCTCGCCGGCGTCGAGCGCCCACTCGGCGGCCGCGACGTGGTTGGCGTGCTCGCGCTGGGTCACCGCGAGGGCCGCGCGGGTGCTGCCCATGCTCCGGTAGGAGGTGGCGGACTCCTCGGCCAGCTCCAGGAAGTGCTGCAGGTGGGCGTTGCGGACGGCTCGCTCCTCGTCACCGACGAGGCACGAGGCGGCGAACTGGCTGACCGGCTCGAGCATCCGGAACCTCACCACCTCGGGGTTGTCGTGGTCGCGGAGCACCAGCGAGTGAGCCACCAGGGACTCCAGGAGCCCGAAGACGTCGAGGTGCTCGTCGGGAAAGGCGGCCGTCTGCACGGCCTCGACGGCGTCGAGGGTGAAGCCGTCGGCGAAGACGGCCAGGAGCCGGAAGAGCCGCTGCTCGTCGGGCTCCAGCAGCTGGTAGCTCCAGTCGAGCGCTGCCCTCATCGTGCGCTGGCGCGCGGGCAGGTCACGGGCGCCGGAGGCCGCCATCACCTGGTCGATGCGCTCGAGGATGTCAGCGGGCCGCAGCAGGTGGGCGCGGGCAGCCGCGAGCTCCAGTGCCAGCGGGATGCCCGCGAGCCGACGACAGATGCCGGCCACGGCCGCGGCGTTGGTGTCGTCGAGCGCGAACCCCGGCTCCACGAGCCCGGCACGCTCCACGAACAGCGCGGCCGCGGCGGAGTCCGAGACGACCCCAGGGTCGGCGTCCTCGGTGCCCGGGAGTGCGAGAGGCGCGAGCTGGTAGTGCAGCTCTCCGCGCACCTGCAGGCTGGTCCGGCTCGTGGCGAGCACGGTCAATCGCGGACACATGGCCACCAGCTGGGCCAGCGAGGCAGAGGCGCCGAGGACGTGCTCGAAGTTGTCGAGCACCAGCAGCACCCGACGTGTCCGGAGCTGTTGGACGACAGCGTCGAGCGGGTCGAGGCCCTCGACTCCGCTCAGCCCGGCCGCGCGACCGATCGCCGGGAGCACCAGGTCGGGGTCGGCGAGCGGGACCAGGGAGACGATCATGACGCCGTCGGGGAACGCCTCCCGCGAGGCCTGCGCGACGGCATAGGCCAGCCGCGTCTTGCCGACACCTCCCACGCCGGTGACCGTGACCAGTCGTTGCGGGGAGGCGGTGAGGAGGTCGCGGAGGTACTCCACGTCGTGCTCGCGACCGACCAGGTCGTCGGCGGGGACCACGATCTCGGAGTGCCAGGGCGACGCGGCGGGCTGAGGGTGGTCCGCGGCCACGCCGGACCGCGGCGTCGGGGCCGGCGCCTCGGCGGGCGTGGCCAGGAGGTCCTCGTCCTGTTCGAGGATCCGCTGGTGGAGCTCCTGCAGCGGCGGAGCCGGGTCGATCCCCAGCTCGTCGGCCAGCAGCTCGCGCACCTGGGCGAAGACCTCCAGGGCCTCGGCCTGTCGGCCCGAGCGGTAGAGCGCCAGCATCTGCTGGCGACGGAACGCCTCCCGCAGGGGCTGCTCGCCCACCAGGGCCGGGAGCCGCTCGAGCGCCGCCCCGGTCTTGCCCAGACGCAGCTCGACGTCGACCATCAGCTCGCACGCTGCGAGCCGCTGGCCCTCGAGCCGCGCCGCCTCGACCTCGGCGAACGGCAGCGAGATGTCGCCGTACGCCGGTCCGCGCCACAGCGCGAGCGCCTCCTCGAGGTCGGTGTGCGCGTCGGCGAGGTCGCCGGCGGCGTACGACGACCGCGCGCGAGCGAGGAGGTCGGCGAAGACGAGCGCGTCCACGGCACCGTCGGCCTCGAGGCGGTAGCCGGGCGAGGCCGTGGCGATCCGGACGCCTTCGCCGGCCGCCTCGAGCCGCCCCCGCAGCCGCGAGATGACGGCGTGCAGGTTGGAGGTGCTCGCGCCACGGCGCGCATCCCCCCACACCCGCTCGAGGAGCGCGTCGCTGGAGACGACCCGGCCGACGTCCACCACGAGTGCGGCCAGCACCTCGCGGTGGCGTGGCGAGCCGACGTCGACGACGCCACCGTCGCCACGGACCTGCAGCGGTCCCAGGACCTCGATCACTCCGCTCCCCCTCATTCTGCCGGGGAGGAGCCTAGGCGTGCTCGCGCCCGGGCGCAGTGCTATTCGGCCGGATCGCGGCGCGTCGCCGGGACGAAGGAGGCGCCCGTCAGCAGCGGGACGACGTCGCTGACATCCACCGCACCCGCCACGGCGACATCGTCCTGGAACCCGGCCGCGGCGAGCTCGACCGCGCTCGCCACCTCGCTGAGGTCATCGGGGAGGCGCGCCGCCCGGAACGCGTGCTCCGCCACCCGCGCCTCGGGGCTGAGCCCCTCGATGCCGTGGTCGACCAGGCCGGCGAGCACCGCGCCGGCGCCCCACAGGTCTTCTACGGCGGGTCGCAGGGTGTCGTCGGGCCACCGCTCGCCGGCAGGTACGACGGCCACACTGGCGCCGGCGGCCACCCGCGCGGCGAGCCACCGCGCCACCGCACCGGCGTTGCGGAGGCTGGCACCCAGGACGGTGGCCCCGGCCTCGGCGAGCCCGAAGGCGATCGTCGAGCCGTTGGGGCTCGGCAGCACGAGGCGCTCGATCCCCTCGGCGGCCGCGATGCTGGCGGGGGACAGCGAGATGTGACGGGCGTCGGCCCGGCCCAGCGCCTCGAAGCGCCCCACCGCGAGCGTCGCGCCGTGTCGTACGGCGTGCTCGGCGGCGCGGGCGTCCTTCCACGAGAAGGGGAAGACCTCGATCCCCGCCTCGAGCGCCACGGTCAGCGTGGTCGTGAACGACAGGACGTCGACCACGACTGCGTAGTCGGAGCCGATCGCTGCCGCGCCGGTGGGTCCCCACTCACAGCGCACACGGTGGCGCGCCTGGTCGTGCCCCGGCCTGGCGTCGATCGTCACGTGGGTCAGGAGCCGGCTCAGTCGCGGCTGGCGGGGACGACGACGACCGGGACGGGCGAGTTGCGCACGACCTGGTCGGCGGTGGAGCCGAACCCCAGGCCCCGGAAGCCACCGGCGCCGCGCGCACCGACCACGAGCATGTCGGCCCCGTGGGCGGCCTCGAGCAGCCTGTGCGAGGACTGCCCGCGGGCGGCGTGCAGCTCGACCTCGCACTCCGTCGGCAGGTCCAGCGCGTCGATGTCGTGGGCGAGTGCGGCGAGGACGGCCTTCTCGAAGTCCTCGGGCGGCGGGACGTAGCCGAGCTCCATCGTCTCGGGCTTCGGTGCCGTGGTCAGGCTCCACGCACGCAGGACGTGCAGGGGATGGCCGAGCCGGACGGCAAGGTCGGCTGCCCACGCCACGGCCCGACCCGACGCGGCGGACCCGTCGTGGCCCACCAGTATCCCGCCGTCGATCACCACTGAGCTGCGCTCCGTCATGACCTCAGCCTAGCGAGGCGGGCGTGCTCCGAGAGGGGCCGAAGGTCCCGGTGCTCGGCGGCACGAGGCCGCCCCGCCCGGGCACGCCGAGAGTTACCGAACAGTCCGGGGGTCTCAGGCCTGGTTCGACCCTGCGACTGTTCGGTAAGTGCCGAAGGACTTCCTGGAATCAACCAGAGAGCTGCTCAGGCGGGTGCTCCCAGAGCATCGCGGTGGCCTCTCGCGCGCACAGCCACGCGTCGAGGTCGAAGGTCTCCGGCGCCAGCCGCCAACGCCGAGGTCCTGGCCTACGCGACTGCGCCCGACGTCGTACGGCGACGAGGCGGGCCGCGAGAGCCAACGGGTCCAACGCCTGGTGACCCGTCGCCCGGGTCACCTCGAACCCGGCCTGACGCAGGGCTTCCTCCTTGGTGATGTCCCGTGCCTGGCGTCGCCCGTCCCGGTGGTCCGCACCGTCCACCTCGATGGCGGCCTCCATGCCGGCCTCGACGAGGTCGACCTCGCCGATGCGCCGGCCCTGCCCGTCGATGACCACGCGGTTGACCATCAACCGTGACCAACCGGCGTCCTCCTCGGCGACGGTGCGCACGCGGACCTCCATGGGCGACCGGGCACGCCCCCGAGCCCTCGGCAGGGCCCACATCACCACCGCCGACCGCCTGGCAGAGCGATGCGTGCTCGCGTAGGCGGTGAGCCGCTCGAGGGAGGTGATCCGCCCGGCGAGCGCGGACTCCAGCACCACCAAGGCCTCGCGCTCGCCGTGACGACGCATCTCGTCGAACACGGCTCGCTCGGGACGCGTGACCCTCACGCCGTACCGCGTCCACACCTCCCACTCGGGCAGCCGCTCGAAGGACACGGCGATCCCGGCGTGTCGTCGTACGCCCCCGCGAGGGCCTACGGCAACGCCCACGGGCAGCCTCGAGACGCCGTCGGTGCCGAGGCCGTCGAACCAGGCGGCTCCGTGGAGGAGGCAGGACGCCCATCCGGTGACGGCGGCGTGGGGAGGCAGCCGCGCGGACTCCTCGACGATGCGCTGCTGGGCAGGGCCACGATCAGTGCCGACGGGGACGTAGAGGCCACAGGCCGTCCTCACCCATCGGCCGCCACGAGCCTGGTCTGGAGTCAGCCCCTCGCCGACGCGTCGAGGGTGGACCACCCGCACGCGCGGCGCGATCGGGTCCCAACGATGGCGAGGCACCGACCCAGCGTCGCGGAGTCAGGGCGTCTGCTGCTCTCGTCCTCCACAGGACCCCCCGGCCGCGGCGTCGCAGGAGCTGGTCCGACCGCCTTACCGAACAGTCGGGGGGCTCGGAGGCCTCATCCGCCCCGCGACTGTTCGGTAACCCGACACGGATGCGAAGGCAGCAGCTGAGGGGAGTACGACGACCGACCCGGCGCCGGCCTCACCAGATCCGGACGCGGTCCTCGGTGTCGAGCCAGAGCCCGTCGTCGGGCTGGGTCTCGAAGACCTCGTGGAACTCGTCGAGGTTGCGCACGATGTTGGCGCGGAACTCGGCCGGGCTGTGCGGGTCGACCGTCAGGTACTGGAGCTCCTGCTCCTTGCGGCGCTTGGTGCGCCAGACGTGCGCCCAGTTGAGGAAGAGAGTGCGTCGGTCGTCGTCGGAGGCCTCGCCGCCCTCGCTGATGACGAAGGCCTTGTGGGCGATGGTCAGCCCGCCGAGGTCGCCGATGTTCTCGCCGACGGTGAGGGCACCGTTGACGTGCTCGCCGGGCAGGTTGCGCGGCTCGAAGGCGTCGTACTGCTCGATGAGCTTCTTGGACTTGGCCTCGAAGGCGGCCTTGTCGTCGGCCGTCCACCAGTCGTGGAGGTTGCCGTCGCCGTCGTACTGGGCGCCCTGGTCGTCGAAGCCGTGGCCGATCTCGTGGCCGATGACTGCGCCGATGCCGCCGTAGTTCTCCGCGGACTCTGCCTCGGGGCTGAAGAAGGGCGGCTGCAGGATCGCGGCGGGGAAGCAGATCTCGTTGGTGCCGGGGTGGTAGTAGGCGTTGACCGTCTGGGGGAGCATCAGCCACTCGTCGCGGTCGACGGGCTGGCCCACCTTGGCGAGCTCGCGGTCGGTCTCGAAGGCGGCCGAGGCCAGGGCGTTGCCGAGGAGGTCGTCGGCGCTCACCGCGAGTGCGGAGTAGTCGCGGAACTCGGTGGGGTAGCCGATCTTGGGGTAGAACTTCTCGAGCTTGTCGTAGGCCTTCTGCTTGGTGTCCTCGCCCATCCAGTCGAGCGCCTCGATCGAGACGCGGTAGGCCTTGACGAGGTTGTCGACGAGCTCGTCCATCATCTGCTTGGACGCCGGCGGGAAGTGCTGGGAGACGTAGACCTTGCCGACCGCCTCGCCGATCGCACCCTCGACGAAGGCGACCCCGCGCTTCCAGCGCTCACGCAGCTCGGGGGTGCCGTTGAGGGTGCGGCCGTAGAAGTCGAAGTTGGCCTCGACGAACTCGTCGGAGAGGTAGGAGGCGAAGCTGCGGACGATCTTGGCCTGGAGGACGTCACGGAGGTCCTCGACCGACGTCTCCGCCAGCACGCTGGAGAGGTGCTCGAAGAAGTCGGGCTGCATCACGACCGTGCGAGCGAGGGTCTCGGCGGACCCGCCGAGCGCGTCGGCGTAGGCGGTGAAGTCGAAGGCGGGACAGCTCGCCTGCAGCTCCTCGAGCGTCAGGTGGTTGGTCGTCCGCTGGACGTCGCGGGTGTCGGCCGCCTCCCAGTGACCCTTGGCGAGCCGGGTCTCGAAGGCCATGACGGTGTCGGCGGCGGTCGAGGGGGACGGGTGGTCCGCGAGGGTGAGGAGGTGGGTGAGGTAGGCGAGGTACTTGCCGCGGATCTCGGCGAACTTCTCCTCGCGGTAGTAGGACTCGTCGGGCAGGCCCAGGCCGCCCTGCATGAGGTAGACGATGTTGCGTGAGGCGTCACCGCGGTCCGGGGTGACGTAGGAACCGAAGAACCCGCCTCCGCCGGAACGCTCGAACCGACCGAGGAACGTGGCCAGGCCCCCCAGGTCCTCGAGGGCGGCGACCTCGTCAAGCATCCCCTGAAGCGGGCTGATGCCGAGGGCGTTGATGCGCTCGGTGTCCATGAACGAGGCGTAGAGGTCGCCGATCTTGCGCTCGTCACCCGACTCGTCGCCGTCGAGCTCGTCAGCGGACTTCTCCGCGAGGGTGGTGATGATCTCGCGGACCTGCTGCTCGGCGTCGTCGGCGAGCGCGATGAACGCGCCCCACGCGGACTTGTCGGCCGGGATCTCCGCCTCGTCGAGCCAGCGTCCGTTGACGTGGCCGAACAGGTCGTCCTGGGGGCGGATGTCGGGGTTCATGCCCTCGCGGGCCGCGTCGAGGATGCTCACGGCCACGACACTAACCCCGAAGGCCCACAGATTTGATCGCCCCGTCGGTCACCGACCGGTCCAGACCACTCGTGACGGGGTCCTCGCGCAGTGCCACTCTTGGCTGTCGCCATCCGTCGCCGGCGTGTGGCACCGACGATCTCTGGGGGACCCACGCCATGCACCTGCGCCGACTCACTGCCGTGCTCGCGGCTTCGACGACCATGCTGCTGCCGACGGCCGTCACGCCGACGGCAAGCGCCGGGCAGCTCGAGGGGCGGGTGTCCACCGGCTCCTGGGCGCCGCTGACGCCGAGCCTGTCCGTCAACTTCGCCGATGCGACGGTCGCCCGCGCGGCGGACGGCACCCAGCACGTGGTGTGGATGGTCGACAACCCCGACCGCACCCACAACTACGAGCACACCACGATCTCGCCGAGCGGGGCGCAGGGTCCGGTGAGCAAGGTGCTCCCGACGAACTGGTCCCAGCTGGGCACGCCAGTGGACCTCGGCGTGAACCCCGACGGCAGCCTGCGCCTGGCCTTCCGCGGCTCCATCGACGGCAGCACCGCCGACTTCTTCTCCTACAAGGGCGTCTACACCGCAGTCTCGGGCGACGGCGGCCTCACCTGGGCGGTGCCCAGGGAGGTCCTCGTGAAGACCCACACCATCGGTGGCGTCACCATGGCCTACACCGCCACCGGCGCTCCGATCACTGGCTTCGGCGACACCGGAGGCTTCCACTGGAGCATCGGGTCCACGCCCGAAGCAGCCCTGTCCTCGGCGGTCGTCGCGGAGTTCACCGACCACGACGCCATGGGTGCCTCCCTGGTGAGCTCGGGAGGGGTCGTCCACGTCGTCTACCAGAGCAGCCGGCTCAACGCGGTCTTCGCCCGCCAGGTGTGGCCCACCCTGGGCGCACCCGTCCAGGCGCCGGGCACCCACACGATCCCCCACCAGCCGATCTCGGTCGTCGACCGTCCCGGCGTGGGCCCGGTCGCGGCCCTGGTGGTCGCCGGCAAGGTCGTGCTCTGGGACATCTCCTCCAACAGCACCCACCCGGTGCGGGGCATGGACGGCGCCAGCAACGCCTCGCTGGCCGCACTGCCCGACGGGCACCTGTGGGTCGCGGCGCAGGGCCCCATCGGCTACACCCCGCGCGCCTCCCGGGTCGCGGCGAGCGGCTGGGACGTCGACCGGCGCCCCACCGAGCTCGACGACCTCTACAGCACCTTCGGCGTCGTGGTCAGCAGCGTCGACGCGTTGCGCGCCGAGCTGGTCGTGCCCGGCGCCGAGTCGGGCGACCCGGTGCGCATGCATGCGCAGTCGGTCGAGGCACAGATGAGCGTCAAGGCCTCGCCCGGTCGCTGGCGTGCTGGCCGGGCTCAGAAGGTGGTCTTCAAGGTCACCGACGTCGATGGCGGCGTCTCCGGTGCCAAGGTGCGCGCCGCCGGCAAGCGGTGCACCACGAACGGCGCCGGCAAGTGCAAGATCAAGTTCCGTGCCTACCCCCGCCCGCGGAAGATCACGGTCAAGGTGACCAGGGACGGCTACGTGCCGGTCAAGCTCAAGCTCAAGGTCAAGAGGTAGGCCTGGCCCCGGCGGGCGAACGCGACCGGGCCGCGACCGGGCCGCGACCGGAACGGCACATGCTCAGGGCATGAGGAGAACGGTGTCGTCGTGAGCGCCTGGACCTACCCTCCCCGCATGGAGTTCGGTGTGCTCGGGCCGTTGCTGGTCACGGGTGACGACGCTGCCGTGGAGATCAGGGGCGTCAAGGAGCGGACCCTGCTCTCCCACCTGGTCGCGCACGTGGGTCGCACAGTGCCCGTGCCGGACCTGGTGGACGCACTCTGGGGGGAGGAGCCCCCACGGTCCGCCGCGAAGTCCGTCCAGACCTTCGTCCTGCGGGTGCGCCAGGCGATCGACCCGGACCGGGGCCCCTCCGCCTCGGTGCTTGTGACCGACCCCGGCGGCTACCGCCTCGCGGTGCCTGCGGACAGCGTCGACGCGCACCGCTTCGAACGTCTCGCCGGGCTCGGGCACGACGCGCTCGAGCAGGGCCGGCACTCGAGCTGCGTCGCCACCTTGCGCGAGGCGCTCGACCTCTGGCGTGGACCCGCCTATGCCGGGCTCGAGCACACCCGCTTCGGCGCGGCGGAGGCGCGCAGGCTGGAGGAGCTGCGGCTCGCAGCGCTGGAGGACCGGTGGCGGGCCGAGCTCGAGGTCGGCCACGAGGCTGCCGCAGTCGCCCAGCTCGAGCAGCTCGTGGACGAGCACCCCTACCGAGAACGACTCTGGGCCGTCCTCATGCTCGCGCTCTACCGCGCGGATCGGCAGGGCGATGCGCTGGCGGCGTACGACAGGGCCCGGCACGTGCTCGACGAGCAGCTCGGGGTCGAGCCCGGCGAGGAATTGCGGGCCATGCACGCCCGCGTCCTCCACCAGGACGTCACGCTGCTGCGGTCGCGGCCGTCGGTCCCAGCCTCACTCGTCCCGCCCCGCCGTCCGATGGTCGGCCGGGACGAGGAGCTGGGGCTTCTGACGTCGGCGTGGCAGCGCGCGAGCGCGGGTGAGGCGGTCACCGTCGTGGTGCGCGGCCCTGTGGGTGCGGGGGCCACCAGGCTCGCCCAGGAGCTCGCCTCGGTCGTCACGCGCGCCGCCCGACCCGTCGCCTTCGCCGCCGGCACCGAGGGCGTCGCCCCGACGGGTGGCCTGCTCGTGTCCGACCACCCGGTGCGGCCGGCCGAGCCGGGCTCGATGGTGCTGCAGCTGGCCCGGCCCGACGCGACCGTGCCGCCCGGCGGACTCGGGCTCGACCTCGAGCCCCTCGACGCAGGCGCTGTGCGGGAGATCGTCTCGGCCTACGCTGCGTCCGCCGACGTCGACAGCGCGACGGCGTTCGTCCTCGCCGCCGGGCCGGCGTGGCCGGGGCCGGTGCACGACGCCGCCCTGAGCTGGGTGCGCGACACCGCCCGGGCACGGGTGGCGGCGGGGGCCGGCCGCCTGGACGAGGCGGCCTCCCAGCTCGACGCCGCCCGCGCGGAGATCGTGGAAGGGGTCGTGACGCTCGGCACGGCCGCGACGACCCCGTCTGCCGTGACGGACGCATGCCCCTGGCGCGGTCTCGCGTCGTACGACGTCTCCGACGCACCCTGGTTCGTCGGACGCGAACGGCTGGTCGCCGAGCTCCTGGCCCGGGTTGCCGCGGGTCGGCTCCTGGCCGTCGTGGGCGCCAGCGGCAGTGGCAAGTCGTCGTTGCTGCGCGCGGGCCTGCTGGCCGGCCTCGCCGCGGGCCGGCTGCCCGGCAGCGAGTCGTGGCCCACCATGGTGATGCGCCCGGGAGACCACCCGGTCCGTGAGCTCGCCCGCTCCGCCCTCGGGATGGCGGGCCGCACCCCTGACGCCGGCGACGTCCTGGCGCGTCTTCTCGACGACCATCCGATGTCGTCGAGGTCGGTCCTCGTCGTCGACCAGCTCGAGGAGGCATGGACGTCGTGCGACGACGAGGACGAGCGTGCACGTTTCCTCGACCTGCTCGCAGACCTGGTCCACAACCCACAGGCGGAGATCACCGTCGTGGTGGCGATCCGCGCCGACTACGTCGCGCAGCTGGCGGAGCACCCACGGCTGGCCCGTGCGCTGGCCGACGACACCGTCCTGGTCGGCTCGCCCACCGAGGCCGAGGTCGAGCGCACGATCCACCTGCCGGCAGCAGCCGCCGGCCTCGAGCTCGAGCTGGGGTTGGCCGATGCGATCGTCTCCGACGCGGGGGACGAGCCGGGTCTGCTCCCGCTCCTGTCGGTGGCGCTCACCCAGCTGTGGGAAGCGCGCGAGGAGCGTCGTCTCACGCTCTCGGCCTACGTCGGGATGGGCGGGCTCGCCGGCGCCATCGTCCATCTCGCCGAGCAGGCCTACCTCGCGCTGCCTCCCGACCGGCAGACGACCGCGCGCAGCCTGCTGCTCCGGCTCACCGGCCCCGGTGAGGGCACGGGCGTCGTACGACGGCGCGTGCCCGACGCCGAGGTCGCTGCGCTCCCCGACCCGGCAAGCATCGAGGTCGTCCAGCACTTCACCGACGCCCGTCTGCTCAGCCGCAGCGACGGCCACGTCGAGGTGGCCCACGAGTCGCTCTTCCGCGAGTGGCCGCGCCTCGCAGGGTGGATCCGTGAGGACGCCGACGCGCGTGGCGTGCGGCACCGGCTCGCCGAAGCGGCGCGTGAGTGGGACGCCGACGGTCGTGACCCCGCTGACCTCTGGCGCGGGGTTCGGTTGGACTCGGCGGTCGAGATCGGCGACGAGGCAAGCCTCACCGCTCTCGAGCACGACTTCCTCGACGCCGGCACCCGGGCGGTCGAGGCGGAGACCCGCAAGGCGGAGGAGCGAGCCGAGAGCGCCGTACGACAGAACCGCCGCCTGCGCACCCTTCTCGCCGGCCTGGCGGCCCTCCTGGTCCTGGCCCTCGTCGCGGGTGCGGTGGCCCTCATCGCCCGGCAGAAGGCGGCCGACGCCACCGATCGGGCCGAGGCCTCGGCGCGGGCGGCGGACGCGAAGCGGCTCGCGGCCCAGGCGCTCAACGAGGACTTCCTCGACACCGCTCTCCTGGAGGCCGTCGAGGCGGTCCGCTTGGAGCAGAGCCCCGAGACCTACGGGGCGCTGCTGAGCCTGCTGGGGCGCAGCCCCCATCTCGTGGGCATGGTCCGTACCGAGAAGGCGCGCTTCCTCAACGCCGCCACCTCGATCGACGGGCGCACGGTGTTCCTGGCCGACCAGGGGCAGCTTTGGGCCTTGGACGCCCGGTCGGGGGAGGAGCTGTGGCGCAGGTCGTTCGAGATCGACGGGGAGACCGGGCAGCCGGGTGACATGGCGGTCGGTGGCGCAGGCATCGCGGTCCCGGTGGGGACGGTGTCGCACAACATGCTCGCGCTCCTCGACCCGGCGACCGGCGAGGAGCGCTGGCGGCTGGACTCGCGGGACGTGCCCTGGGGGAGCCTGGCCGGTCCGCCGGCCGCGGAGCCGCGCCTGGTCGGGTTCGAGGCGGCGTGGCTGCCGGGCGGTCGCCTCGTGACCACCGCGGCCGACAAGCTGCTGGTGCTCGACGCGAGAGGCGCGGTGCGCGACAGCGAGCACCTGGGCGCGTTCGGCGATTTCCTGCGTCCGTGGCCCGACGGCCGGGTGAGCGTGTCGGTCGAGCCCGGTCGCGGCATGCTCGTGGATCCGTCGCTCGGTCGACCGTCGCGCCGGCTCCCCCACCTGCCGGTCGCGGTCGCGCCTGCGGGCGCCAGGCTCGTCACGGTGAGGGAGACACCGAGCCAGTTCTTCCTGCAGCTCCGCGACCTGGACTTCCGTCCGGTCGGCGAGGAGCTGCTCGTGCCCTCCTTCGTGCAACGCGTGGCCTTCAGCTCCGACGGCGAGCGCTTCGCTGTCCTTCTCGACGAGGAGGTGCAGGTCCGGGACGCCGCTCGAGGCCAGCTCCTCACCACGCTCGACGGTGTCCACAGCGGCGCCACCATCGACGCGACCTTCGCCGCGGGGGGCGACCTCCTGTGGGTCGCGGGCCGGGAGGGACTGGGCACCGCGTGGGACCTCGGTCGTCCCCAGGGGGTCTTCAGCGAGGAGCCCGTGCGTGTCGAGCCGCACGTCGCAGGCCCGGTCCGCGGCCGGCTTACCGCCTACATCCGTTACAACAGCGTCGAGCTCAACGGAGCCGCCGTGGCCGACCTGGCGAGCGGACGCGACTCGGTCCAGGAGCTCGAGCAGGTGGACGGCTGCTCCTGCCAGATCGGCTCCGTCACGATGGCCCCGGACGACAGGACCGTCCTCGGCGCGATCCACGAGTGGAAGCCCGACTTCTCCGGCATCCACCACGACCGGGGCAGGCTGGCGTGGTGGTCGGCCGAGGACGGCAGGCTCGAGCAGACCCTCGAGCTGCCGTGGTACCCCCGGTGGATCGACACCACCCCGGACGGGTCCCACGCCGTGGTCAACGGCTCGCTAGGTTGGGCCGTCGTCGACCTCGAGACCCGCAGCATCGTCGGGGAGCCGATCGACGCAGACCCGCTCCTGGGGGACACCGAGCCCGACGGCCAGGTCCGCGTCTCCCCGCGCGGTGACGAGGCCGCGTTGATGCGCAACAGCACCGTCGTCGTGGTCGACGCGCGCACCGGCCGCGAGCTGCGACGTGGCGAGATCACCGACGAGCCCCGGGACGGGACCGGCACCGCCGACGAACCGGACTACTCCCTCACCAGCGCTGCGTGGACGGAGGACGGTGACACGCTTGCGATCGGCACGTTCGAGGGGTCCGTCCACTTCCTCGACGCCCACACGTTCGAGCCGGTGGCTCCCGCACGACTGGAGATCGACGGGTGGGTCCTGCAGACAGAGATGAGCCCCGACGGACGCTGGCTGGCGACGATGGGAACCGACGGAGACGTCGTGCTCTGGGACGCCGAGACCTGGTCCCCGGTGGGGAACGCCGTCATGGAGGACGGGTCGTGGGGGGTGCTCCGGTTCGCCGAGGACTCAGGGTCGCTCACGGCGTGGTTCGAGCAGGTCGAGCAGGACCGCAGGGGCGTCGTCCGCACGATCAGCCTCGACCCCGGGGACTGGGTGGCCCGGGCCTGCCGCCTCGCCAACCGACAGCTGACGCGTGACGAGTGGGCCGTGATCCATCCGGGCCTGGAGTGGCGCGAGACCTGCTCGTAGGGACCGCGACCGTAGCGCGACCAAGGCTCGACCGGGCCGCCCCAGCCTTGCCCCATGAGACCCTTCAGTGCACCCGTCACCACGGCCGCAGTCCTGGTGGCATCCGCGATCGTCGTCCCCAGCGCCCTGGCCCAGGACACCGACCAGCTCACGCTCGGCGACCCCGTCCCGGGCTTCGCCGCGACCACGCACGCCGGCGGCGCCGGCGCGCCGCCACCCGTGCTGTTCTCGGCGATCGGGGTCCAGTCCACGGGCAAGCTCGTGATCGCCGAGGAGACCGCGTCCGGCACCGTCCTGCACCGCCTCCATGCCGACGGGACGCCGGACCACTCGTGGGGCAGCGACGGGCAGGGACCCGACATGCCGGGCTACGTCGGCCACCTCCTGGTGCTCCCCGACGACCGGGTGGTGGTCGCCGCTGGGGACGTGCGGCAGTACACCGCCGACGGGCGCTCGGACAGCACGTTCAGTGGCGACGGCGTCGCTCGCCTCGCCGCCAGCAGCAGCTACTCGACGCCGTACGCCGAGGCGCTGTTCCGCGAGCCCGACGGACACCTCGTCGTGACGGGGGAGAGTCGGTACCTCGACTCCGACGTGGACGTCTTCGCCGCTCGGCTGACGCCTGACGGCACCGAGGACCCGCTCTACCGTGCCGGCGGACGCGAGTACTGCGCGCACGACTGTGCCGCCGACAACCGGACGCTCGGAGCGCTGGCCGGCCCGGGGGGTGCCTACCACCTGGTCGGCACGTCGAAGGTGGGGTCGGAGCCTGCGCCTCCCCGAAGCTGGCGGCTCTCGCCCCAGCAGCACCTCGACGGCGCTCCGGCTCCACTCCCGCTGCCCAGCGGTGGGCTCCTGGCGCTGATCCCGGGTCGACAGCCGAGCACCGCCCTCGTCGCGGGTTACTCGGACACGGCCTCCTACCTCGCGAGGCTGGAGGTGACCCAGGCCGGGGACGTAGTGCTCGACCCGTCGTGGGGTGCCGGGGGCGTCGTGACCATGGAGCGCGCGGCAGCACCCCGTGCCGGGGTGGTCCAGCCGGACGGGAAGGTCGTGGTGTCCACGACCCGCGGCCTCGTCCGGCTGCACCCGGACGGGACCGTCGACCCAGCCTTCCGCTCTGCTCCCGACGCCCAGAACCAGTCGGGACACGCGGTCGCGCTCACCGCCGACGGCGGCATAGTGCAGGGCGGGTCGGAGCGCCGCGACGGCCAGGTCCACACCAGCACCTTCCTCCGCAAGTTCATCGGAAGGCTCGCCCGGGTCAGGACCAGCATGGTGCACACCCCTGCTGCGGGGCTGACCCAGACCGCGAGGATCACCTACCGCAATGACGGCCCTGACGAGGCCGCCCACGCCCAGGTGCTCGTCGCCGTGCCGCCGGGTATGTCGCCCCAGCTGTCCTCCTCGCGCGGCTCGTGCACGGGCGCAGGCTCGGAGTGGGCCTGCCACCTCGGGACCCTGGGCTCCGGTGAGCAGGCTGCCATCGACGTGACGCTCAGCTCGGCCACCCCGGCGACGGGAAGCCTGGTCGCCACCGGCTCCAGCACGACGTACGACGCCCACCTCGCCGACCAGAGCAGCTCGGCGACCATCACCACGAGTGCGGCCGCCGTGACGACCTCGCCACCCGCGACCTCCGGCGTGACGAGGGTGACCCTGGTGAAGCGCCCCGTCATCAAGGGCACGACCGGGGTCCGGGGCCGGCTGAGGGCCACGACCGGCACCTGGAGCCCGAAGCCCACGACCTACGAGTACCGCTGGCTGCGCAACGGCAAGGCCATCAAGAAGGCCACCCGGCGTACCTACCGCCTGACGCGCAAGGACGTCGGGAGGAAGATCGCCGTACAGGTCACCGCGGTCAGGACGGGACACGCCAGCGGGGTCGCCACCTCCCGAAAGATCCGGGTGCGGCGATGAGAAGCGGGGCACGACCGGACCGCGACCGCACCGCGACCGCGTGTCCGCAGGGTCGGGGCATGACGACCAGCACCGGCCGACGAGCCCGCACCCGCACCACCGCGATCACCACCATGACGGCGACCCTCGCGCTCTCCGTCCCGGCGTCGGCGCTCCCCGGCGCCCAGGCCACGGACGCCCGGCCGCCCTCCGGCGCAGGGGACAGCTCGACCACGACGTCCCTGCGAGGCCTCGTCTCGGGCATCCCGCCCACCCTCACGACCGGCAGCGTCCCGATCACCGACCGTCCGGGACTGCTGCGCACTCCCGACGGCGTGCTGCACGTGTCGTACACCCGACAGACGAGCCCGGGCCACGTGCAGGCCGCTCACGTCGCCGTCAGCCCCGCCGGTCGTGTGGTGCGACGCAGCGACATCACCGCGCCCTGGATGTTCCTCACGGCCAGCGCCATCGTGCCGGCCCCGGGAGGCATGCGGGTGCTCCTGAACGGCTACACGCCCGATGCCCCGACGCCGTTCGCGTGGGGCGGGGCCTACAGCGCGCTCGGGGACGGCGCCGGCGCGTGGACCGTCCCGGCGGAGAGACTGAACAGGTTCGACGGGGAGTCGGACCTGGCGACGCTGCCCGACGGCTCCCCGCTCTCGGCGGTGCTGCACTGGTCGGGGATGCACGCGCACGTGGGCGCCTTCACCCAGGACAACACAGGCGCTCCCAGCCACCAGCAGGTCGCGGGAGGCGGCGGCTACAACCTCAACCTCGAGCGCGTCGGCGACGAGGTCTACGTCGGCTGGAACGTCCTCGCCGGCTCCGGGAGCCCCGGCACCTTCGTGCAGCGCGTCCACCCGACCCTGGGCCCCGTGCTGGCGGCACCGGGGAGCTCGGGCTCGGCCGACGCGGTCGGCTCGAGCAACCGCAGCGCGCTGGCGGTGAGCACCACGGGTCACCTCTACTCCGCCTACTGCGCAGGAGGCACCGAGCTCGCCTGCGACCACATCTCCCTGTGGAACGTCTCGACCGGTCACGTCACCCGTGTCCCTCGGTCGGGAGGGGCCACCCGGGCGATCACGCTGTCGGCGGCACCGGAGGGCCGCATGTGGATCACCTGGCGCAGCGCACCTGCCGAGCTCACGGGAGTGCGCACCAACCGCACGGGCACGGCGGTCGGCACCCCCACCGTGCGCCCGCTCGGAGACGCCTTCGGCTTTCCGCACAGCGCCGCCGAGTCCTCGCTCGGCTTCGCCGACGTGGTCCTGACGGTGTCGGGGAAGCACGTGCTGGCGCGCCTGCTGCCGGCGTTGTCGGTGAGTGCCTCACCGCGGCGCTGGGGGGTCGGCAGGGCGCAACGCCTCACCTTCCGTGTCGTCGACGCGGGCGAGGCCGTCGGTGGGGCGCGGGTGAGGCTCGCCGGGAAGAGCTGCCGCACCAGCGCGGCCGGCAGGTGCTCCGTGCGCCTGCGGCCGTCGGCCGGTCCGCGCAGGCTCACCGCGAAGATCTCGGCCACGGGGTACGACGCCTCCGCCGTCCTGCTCAGGATCACGCGATGAGCGCGCGGCACAGGACCGGCGTCGCGGCGCTCGTCGTGGCGGCGAGCCTCGCGACAGCCCCGGTCCCCGGCAGCTCGGCGCAGCCGGCGGAGCCGCCGGTTCGCGGACGGTTCATCGCTTCACCGGGTGAGGTCTCGCCCCGGCAGGCGATCCTGCTCACGGGCCTCGCCGGCGGCCACCTCCCGCGTCCGGTCGTGCTGCAGCTGCGCACCCCGGACGGATGGACGCCGCTGCAGCGCAAGCTCACCCGCGAGGGCGGGCTCTTCCGGTTCACCCACCGGGCGCCCCGCACGACGGGGATGCTGGTCTTCCGCGTGCGGGTGCCTGCGGCGCCGCACATCGGGGGCGACGCCTCGGTCACCCCGACGCGACGGGTGCGAGTGACGGCCTAGCGGACGCGGACGACCGACTTGCCGAGGGTGCGGCGCTCCTCCATCTCGGTCAGTGCCTGCCCGAAGTCCTCCAGGCGGTAGGTCTCGCCGATGGGCGGGTCGACGACACCGGACTCGATCATCGGCATCAGCTCGATCCACTGGCGTTGCATGTAGCCGGGCTTGGTCATCGCCCACGCACCCCAGCCGACGCCGCGCACGTCGATGTTGTTGAGGAGCAGGCGGTTGACCTTGACCTCGGGGATGCCCTGGCCCGAGGCGAAGCCGACCACCAGGAGGCGTCCGCCCTCGGCCAGGCAGCGCAGGTAGTCGGTGAACGCGTCACCGCCTGCGACGTCGAGCATGAGGTCGGCCCCGCGCCCGCCGGTGAGGTCCTTGACGGCCGTGCGCACGTCGTCGCTGCCGACCACGACGTCGTCGGCACCTGCTCGGCGGGCCATCTCGGCCTTTTCCTCGCTGGAGACCAGGGCGATCGTGCGCGCACCGTAGCCCTTGGCCACTTGGACGGTGGCGGTGCCGACACCACCGGCGGCGCCGTTCACCAGCACCGTCTCGCCCTCGCGGATCCCGCCCCGCTCCTTGAGCGCGAACTGGGCGGTGAGGTAGTTCATCGGCAGTGCCGCGCCGGCGTCGTACGACACCGAGTCGGGCAGCGGGAAGGTGAAGATCACCGGGTTGGCGACCTGCTCGGCCGCGCCCCCGTGGCTGTTGACGCCGCACACGCGCTGTCCGACCTCGAAGCCGCTCGACTCCGCCGCCCCGGGGTCGAGCACGACGCCGGCGAAGTCCACGCCGAGGGTGAAGGGCGGCTCGGGCTTGAGCTGGTACTCCCCCTTGCTGAGCAGGAGGTCGGGGAAGGAGACCCCGACGCTGTGCACCTCGACGAGCACGTCGTGGGCCGTGGGGGTGGGCTCCTGGACGTCACGTACGACGACGTCGGCGGGGCCGGTGGGGGCGAGGACCTGGGCGGCGCGCATGGAGGCACGCTATCGGCGACCCGCACTCCCTGGTCGCGGCCTGGTCTGGACCGGTCTTCCGTCGCGGGGACCCCGTACCTCAGGGTCTGCCCATGGACACTCCTTCCTCGACCAGGTGGGCCCGACTCACGCTGCCCACCGTGATCTCCCTGCTCGCGTTGGTGATCGCGTTGTCCTCCGCCGCGACGGCGGCCCTGGTGGTCACGGGCAAGCAGATCAAGGACGGGACCGTCACCGGGAAGGACGTCGCAAACCGCTCCCTGGGCGCCAAGGACCTGTCACCGGCTGCCCGGTCGTCGCTCCAGGGGCCGCCCGGCACCGCGGGTCCGGCCGGCCCCACCGGCCCACCCGGAGCGCCGGGCGCCGCCGGTCCGGCCGGACCGGCCGGTCCCATCGGCCCAGCTGGGAAGGACGGGGCGCCCAGTGCCCCCGGTCTCAGCGGCTACACCAACGTCGTGGCCAGCGCCGACCTGCTCCCGGGTGTGTCGCAGGGGCTCACGGCAGAGTGCCCCGACGGCTCGGTCGCGCTCGGCGGGGGCGCTCGCTTCATGAACATCAGCAACATCGAGACGCTGGTCGTGATGTCCGCGCCCACCCACGTCACTGCCGCAGGAGCCCACCACGTGCCGTCGGCGGCGGAGCCCGCCAATGCGTGGTACGCCTTCGTGCGCAACACCGAGTCGTCCACCAACGCCGTGTGGCTCACCGTCACGTGCGCGGACGTCGCTGACTGAAGCTGCACTCAGCCCGGGCGCTTGAGCGAGCTCAGCTCGAAGTGCATCGGGTCGGTGAACTTCCAGTCGCCGCCCCACGCGAAGCCCCACTTCTTGAAGATGGCGACGACGGCGCGGTTCATCTCGCCAACCGATCCGCGGAGGTTGCCCGGCACGTTGAGGTCGAGCGCCAGCCCGAAGGAGTGATTCGACAGGCTGGTCGTGCCGGCGATGAAGCGCGGGTAGTAGCACCCGGCGAACTCGCCCGGGTTGATCTCGTCGGCGAGGTGGGAGGAGACGACCTCGAGCAGCGCGGCCCGCAGCTGTGGGAAGAGCTCGCGGTGGCACGTGACGGCACCCAGGATCGGGACCACCTCGGTGCGGATGTTGGAGGCGACCCAGCGCGGCTCCGGCGCGATGCGCCCGCCTCCGAGGGAGTGGTAGCGGAAGGTGCCGACGAGGCTCCCGATGGTGCCTCCGGCCGGGATCGCGGTGAGGGTGGCGCCGGGGTCGAGGCCGATGCGCGAGGCGATGTCGAGCATCTGCACCGAGGCCTTCCGGCCGACGATGCGCATGAGCGGCTTGCGGATGCGGGCCGGGGTGATCGAGTCGGTGGAGATGAGCAGGCCGTTGTCGTCGTCCATGCCGATGTCGTCGGCCCACGCCTTGTTGACGACCAGGTCGATGGTGGGCACCTGGGGCGTGTAGGCGCCGACGTGGATGGTCGGCGCCTCCGACTCGCCGCCCGCTCCGAGGGTGATGTTGCCGTCCTCGTCCTGGAGCCGGCGCGCCACGCGACGGCTCGTCGCCAGCTCGCCGCCCGCCACCCGCTCCCACGCCTCGTCGAGGTCGGCGACGTCGGCGCGGTTGAACAGGCGGTAGTCGCCGGGATCGACGGCGGCGACGGTGAGCACGCGGTTCTCGATGCTCACCTGGCCCAGCCCGATCCGCTCGGTGCGGGCGACCCCCTTGAGGCGGTCGATCCGGCGGACCACCTCGTCGCTGAGCGGCTCGTCCCACTGCACCAGGACGTCGGCGCTCCACAGTCGGCCTTCGCGTGGCCCGGGTGGAGCGACCGCGTGCGAGGTGTTGCCCGCGGTGGTGGTGCTGGGGCTGCCGGCACTGGTCGGGCCGTCGGTGCCGGGCTCGGTGCCGGGCTGGGTCCCCGTGCAGCCGGAGAGCGCGAGCGCTGCAGCGGCAAGCCACGCCGCGGGCGCTCGTCGTACGACCATGGACAGACTCTAGGCAGGCTCGGGGAGCCGTTGCGGGATCAGCACCCAGGACAGGACTCCGCCGAGTGCGAGGAGGCCGGCGCACGCGAGCATCGCGGAGGTGTACGACGACTGGAAGGCGGTCGGGTCCCGGTAGTCCTCGCCCGAGAGGCCCACGGCGACCGGCAGCGCGGCGACCGCCAGCAACGATCCTGCGCGGGCGACTGCGTTGTTGATTCCGCTGGCGATCCCGGCCCTGTCGTCGGGCGCAGCGGCGAGCACGGTGGCGGTCAACGGCGCGACCATGAGCGCGAGGCCGAGACCGAACACGGTCAGCCCGGGCAGCACGTCGCGCCACCAGTTGACATCGGGCCCCACCGCCAGGAGCAGCAGCGTGCCGGCGGCCATGACCAGCGGCCCCACGGTCATCGGGACCCGGGGGCCGATCCGCTGGCCGAGTGCACCGCCTCGGGAGGCGAGGAGCAGCATGCACACGGTGACCGGCAGCGTCGCGACCCCCGCCTCGAGCGCGCCGTAGCCCCCCACAGTCTGCAGCTCGATGACCAGGAAGAACATCAGGGCGCCGAGCGCGGCGTAGACGACCAGGGTCATCGCGTTGGCGGCACTGAACGTGCGGTCGTCGAACAGCCCCAGGGGCACCATCGGCTCCCGTGCACGCCGTTCGCGTACGACGAACGCGACGGCGCCGGCGAGCCCGGTCGCGGCCGCCAGAGGCATCAGGCCGCCCTCCCACTCGATCAGCGCGAACGTGACGGCGGCCAGTGACAGCGTCGCCAGGGAGGCCCCGGACACGTCGAACCGGCCGAGGGCGCGTGGGTCGCGAGTCTCGGGGACCCACCGCGTCAGCACGACGGTGAGCACGGCCAGCGGCAGGTTGATGAGGAAGATCCACCGCCAGGAGGCGTGGTCGATCAGCAGGCCGCCGACGAGGGGCCCGACGGCGGTGGCGATGCCGCTCACCCCCGACCACGCACCGATCGCACGACCGCGGTCCTCGGTGACGAAGGCTCCCTGGATCATCGCCAGGCTGCCCGGGGTCAGGAGCGCGCCGCCGATCCCTTGGAGCACCCTGGCCGCGATCAGCACCTCGGCGGTCGGAGCCAGCCCGCACAGGAGCGAGGCGGCGGCGAACCAGAGCGTGCCGACCACGAACACCCGCCGGCGGCCGTAGCGGTCGCCCAGCGAGCCGCCGAGCAGGATCAGTGAGGCCAGCGAGAGGAAGTAGCCGTTGACCACCCACTGGAGCTGGGAGAGCGAGGCGTCCAGGTCGGCGCCGATCGTCGGCAGCGCCACGTTGACGACCGTGCCGTCGAGGAGCGTCAGGCCGGACCCGAGCGCGGCCGCGGCGATGACGGCCCGGCCCTGCGACGTGCCCCACCGGACTGTGCTCATGCGGGCCTAGAGACCCAGCACCCGCCGGGCGATCCCGGCCATCGCTGCCGCCGACTCCGCGGGCGGACCGGACGGCGCCATCACGTGGCTGAGCACCACGCGCACGATGGCGTCGATGCCGGCGTCCAGCTCGTCGCGGGTGACTGCGATCCCTCCCTCTGCTGCGTAGGGCTCGACCCTCGCGGCCACCACAGCCTTGGCGGTCTGGAGCAGCATGTCGGAGTGGGTGGTGAGCAGCGGGAGGAGCTCGGTGTCCGCCCCGTGGGTGGCGCTGACGACGGCGTGCAGGAGGGCGTTGCCGCGCGCGTGCTCGAGCACCTCGCGCACGCCGGTCTCGATCGCGGTCACCAGGTCCGGGGAGTCGTCGAAGGCCTTCTCGACGATGCCGAGGAACCGCGCCAGCTCGTCGAGCACCATGGCCTCGGCCAGGGCAGTCTTGCTGCCGACCTCGTTGTAGACGGTCTGCCTGCTCACCCCGACCCGGTCGGCGAGCTTGGCCATGGTGACGCTCGCCCAGCCGCCGGTGGTCGTCATCTCCACGGCAGCGCTGAGGAGCTGCTCTCGCAGGGGGGCGGCCATGCCGGAAGTCTAGGTGTGACCTCGGGGGCGGCTTCGCGTTGTTCCAACTGGCCTCGCCGAAACCGCTTTTACTTTACCGTTGCACAAGGACCATGCCCCCTGCACAGGTCGACCAGAAAGCAGACCCTCGACCCCCATGCTCGACAACACCAGCCTGCGCGCCGCCCTGGCGCTCTTGATGTGCACCCTGCTGGTGCTCTTCTACTTCATCACCTACCGCACCAGCCGGTCGGCGTTCGCTGGTTGGTGGTGCGTCACGCTCGCCACCCTGATGGGGGGCTCGCTCGCCTACCTCACGGTCGACTCCGCGCATGCCCGGTGGACCATCCCGCTCGGACACGCGTCCAACCTCGTAGGTGTCGGCTGCATCTGGGCTGCCGGCCGCTCGCTGCGGTTCCGGCACACCCCGTTGTGGTGGCTGGCCGTCGCGCCCGTCGTGGTGGCTCCGCTGGCGGCGCTCGACAACCCGGGCCACACCATCATGCCCGCGGGCGAGATCTTCCTCCTGGCCCTCGGGCTGATGCTCATCGGCGCTGCCGTGGAGATGGGTTTCGCCGCCCGGGCGGTGCTCGCCGGCGGCACGGCCGACATCGTGGCCTACCGGCGCTCGCTGTGGTCACTGGTCGCGGCCTCGGCGATGGCCGGCGGGTTCTACTTCGCCCGCTGGGTGGCCTACGTCCTCGTGGGTCCCGACCAGGCGCCCTACTCGACGGTCTTCGGCAACGAGTCGACGTCAGTGGTCCTGATCGTGGTCATGACGACGGTGGCGTTCAGCATGTCGACCCTGAGCGACGAGCAGCACAAGCTGGAGCTGCGCGACCTTGCCGCGCGCGACGGCCTGACCGGGTTGCTCAACCGCACCGGGTTCCTCCGGCTCGCCGACGAGCACCTCGCCCGCCACGACGGTGAGGAGAGCCAGGTGATCATGGCCGACCTCGACCACTTCAAGGCGATCAACGACGAGCACGGCCACGCTGCCGGCGACCACGCGATCATCACGTTCGCGGCGGTCTGCACGGCCTCGGTCCGGGTGACCGACCTGGTGGGGCGCTACGGCGGTGAGGAGTTCATCCTCCTGCTCTCGGGGGCGAGCCTCGAGCGTGCCAGCGACGTGACCGAGTCCATCCGCACGGAGATGGCCAAGCTGGCCTCGGTCGAGGGGGCGGTCCTGCCGACCGTGAGCTTCGGCGTCTGCAGCGTCGACGGCTCGCTCGAGACCGCGATCGAGCGCGCTGACGCTGCGCTCTACAAGGCCAAGGAGGCCGGCCGCAACAGGACGGTCCACCACGCCGAGGTGTGAGGAGCTCCCACGTGCTCCACACCCCCAGCCTCTACATCGCCCTGGCAGTCCTCATGGCGACGGTCTTCGTACTGTTCTACTTCGTCACCTACCGGTCGAGCCGGGCCCCGTACGCCGGGTGGTGGTGTGCCAGCCTGGGGTTGCAGGCTCTGGCGAGAGTGTTCTACCTGTGGGACGGAACCCCGCAGCGGGTGTGGGCCAACCCCGTCGCCATCACGCTCGACGCCCTGGGCATGGGCTGCATCTGGGCGGCGAGCCGCTCGCTGCGCGGTCGACGTACCCCCTGGTGGTGGCTGGCCGTCGCCCCGCTCCTCGTCGGGATCCTCGCAGTGATGGACGACCCCGCCACGACTCCCTGGCCGGCGGGCGCCGCTCAGCTCGCCTCGATCTGGATCCTGCTGGCGCTGGCCTCGGTGGACCTGTGGTTCCTCGCGAGGTCCGTGCCGCCGACACGCACGTCGGACCAACGCGTCTACCGGCAGGCCGTCTGGGGGCTGTTCGCCGCGTGCGCCGGTGCCGCGCTCTTCTACGTCGGCCGCTGGACGGCGTTCATCGCCGTCGGGCCCGAGCGGCCCCCGTTCACGACGGTGTTCGGGGAGAACCTGTCCACGCTGATGCTGGTCGTGCTGATGACTGCGGTGGCGTTCAACATGTCCACGGTCTGTGACGAGCAGCAGAAGCGGACGCTGCGCGACCTCGCCGCGCACGACGGCCTCACCGGGCTGCTCAACCGCAAGGGCTTCCTGCACCTGGCCGAGGACGCGCTGCTGCGCCACCGCGGTGGCGGCCAGCTCATCCTGGCCGACCTCGACCACTTCAAGACGATCAACGACACGCACGGGCACGCTGCCGGCGACCGGGCCATCGTGACCTTCGCGGGGGTGTGCCAGTCGCTGGTCCGCTCCACCGACCTGGTGGGTCGCTACGGCGGCGAGGAGTTCATCCTGCTCCTGCCAGGCGCGAGCCCGGAGCGGGCCGACGACGTGGTGGAGACCATCAGCCTGGCCATGGCGCGGCGCGCCCGCACCGGCAGCACCGTCCTCCCGACCGTCAGCTTCGGCATCGCCCCGGCCGAGATGCCGCTCGCGGAGGCCATCGAGCACGCGGACCAGGCTCTCTACGTGGCCAAGGAGACCGGTCGCGACCGCGCGATCCACTACGCCAGGACGGCCTGAGCGCCCCCTCCCAGTTGCCCGGATTTACCCCTCGGCTGACAACATCGCAAAGCAAAGACGTGACGCGATACACGCGCTTACGGTTCTTCCACGGCTGCTACTCCGCAGTCCCGTAGCGAAGGATCCGCGATGTTCGACCTCGCCAGCCTGCAGGCGTCGTACATCATGCTCATGTGCCTCGTCCTGGTGCTGTCGTACGGCATCACCTACCGCACCAACCGGACGTCGTACGCCGGCTGGTGGTGCCTGTCCGTGGCGTTGTGCCTCGGCGGAGCCATGTCGTACATGCTCATCGGAACGGTGCACCAGGTCTGGGCCAACCCGCTGGGCAACATGCTCTACATCGCCGGAGTCGGCTGCGTCTGGGCCGCCAGCCGGACCCTGCGTGGTCGCACCCTGCCGTGGTGGTGCATCGCCGCCGGGCCGCTATTGGTCGGAGTGACGGCCGCGTTCGACGACCCCGGGACCAAGCTGTGGCCGGCCGGCGGGTGGTTCCTCGCGGCGACTTGGATCCTGCTGTCCCTCGCGGCGCGGGAGCAGTGGCTCGTGGCGCGCCCTCTGGGGTGGGAAGGCCCCGCTGAGGGACTGGGCCATCGCAGGTCCCTGTGGGCCCTGTTCGGGTGCTGTGCCGTCGTCGCGGCGCTCTACGCAGTGCGGTGGCTGGCCTACCTCGCGGTGGGTCCGGACGCGCCGCCCTTCACGACGTACCTGGGCAGCGAGCTCGCGACGTTCGCCCTCACCGGCCTCGCCGTCGCGATCGCATTCACCATGTCGACCCTGAGCGAGGAGCAGCAGAAGCAGGCGCTGCGCGACCTCGCTGCGCATGACGGGCTCACCGGCCTGCTCAACCGCGGTGGCTTCCTCCGCCTGGCCGAGCAGGAGATCGCCAGCAACCCGGAGGTCGGCGGCCACATCATCCTCGCGGACCTGGACCACTTCAAGAAGATCAACGACGAGCTCGGGCACTCTGCGGGCGACCTGGCGATCATGACCTTCGCCGAGGTCTGCCGCTCGCTGGTCCGCGAGACCGACCTGGTGGGCCGCTGGGGCGGCGAGGAGTTCATCCTCCTGCTGCCGGGGGCGACCCGCGAGCGGGCCGATGCAGTGGTGGAGAACATCAGCGGGGCCATGGCCAAGCGAGCGCTGGTCGGCACCACGATGCTCCCGACGATCAGCTACGGAATCGCGCCGGTGGCGCTGCCGCTCGTGGCGACCATCGAGCGTGCCGACCAGGCGCTCTACCGGGCCAAGGCCGCGGGCAGGGACCGCGCGGTCCACCACGCCGACGCCTGAGCGAGGCCCGGCGCCGGCGTGGTGCGGAGCGGGTGCGAGTCAGCGGGCCGCCGGCTCCACCGGTACGAAGTCGACCTTCTCGCGCACCCCGCAGTCCGGGCAGCACCAGTCGTCGGGGATGTCGGCCCACGCGGTGCCCGCGGCGAAGCCCTCGTGCTCGTCACCGGCGGCGACCTCGTAGACGTACTCGCAGCCCGGGCACCGCGCGGCGAGCACCTCGGTGGCGGCACCGGGCAGGGCCTGGGCGGCCGCCTCGGCGCGGGCGCGTTCCGCGGCGGCGTGCTGGGCGCCATACCTCTGCAGGTACTTCTCACGCTTGCGGGGACTGATGTTGGCCAGTGACACGTCACCGCCGAAGTGGTCGACGACGCGTTGGTCCATCACCCGGCGCCAGACCGGCGGGACGGCAGCGAGCACGATCATCCCGGCGTAGCCGGTCGGCAGCACGGGGCTCTCCTCGAAGTCGCGCAGCGTCTGGTAGCGCCGGGTCGGGTTGGCGTGGTGGTCGCTGTGGCGCTGGAGGTGGTAGAGCAGCACGTTGGTCGCGATGTTGTTGGAGTTCCAGCTGTGGCTCGGCAGCACGCGCTCGTACCGCTGGCGGTCGCCGACGCCGACCTTCTGGCGCAGCATGCCGTAGTGCTCCATGTAGTTGACCACCTCGAGCAACGAGAAGCCCACGACCGCCTGGAGCAGGAGGTACGGCGCGATGCCGATGCCGAGCCAGGCGATGAGCGCGCCCCAGAGGACCGCGGTCATCAACCAGGCGTTGAGCACGTCGTTGCCGAGCCGGAAGGGGTGCAGCTTCTTGCGCGCGTAGCGGCGCTTCTCCAGCCGCCAGGCGGACTTGAGCGAGCCGAGCACGGTGCGTGGCCAGAACTGGTAGAAGTTCTCGCCCAGCCGGCTCGATGCGGGGTCCTCCGGCGTGGCCACGCGGACGTGGTGACCGCGGTTGTGCTCGATGTAGAAGTGGCCGTACGCCACCTGGGCGAGCGCGATCTTGGACAGCCAGCGCTCGTTGGCCTCCTTCTTGTGGCCCAGCTCGTGGGCGGTGTTGATGCCGATGCCGCCGATGGAGCCGATGGACACGGCGATGCCGATCTTGTCGATCAGGCTGATGTCACCGGCGATGCCGAAGGGGTCGTAGCCGGCGATCACCGCCATCGCGCCGATGAAGCCGGCGTACTGGATCGGCAGGAACAGGTAGGTGATCCAGCGGTAGTAGCGGTCGGCCTCGAGGGCCTCGATGACGTCGTCGGGCGGGTTGGACCGGTCGAGGCCCGCGATCAGGTCGATCGCCGGGACCACGATCAGGATCACGATCGGGCCGAGCCAGAACCACACGCCCCAACCGGTGAGGGCATGGCCTGCGAGAGCGACGAAGGCGAGGCTGGGCACCACGAGACCGATCAGCCAGAGGTAGCGCTTGCGGTCCTTCCACAGCGCGGTGGTGCCCTCGGGGACGGTGCCGCTGGGGGAGAGACGGTCGGGGACGGAACGGGTGGGATAGCCGGGCATGGCTCCTCCTCGGGAGTCTGGGCCGGAAGTCAGGTTTACAAGACCATAGGATCTGTAAAGCAGGTTGACAAGAGCGTCTTGCCTGTCAAGCGACGATCGGGTTCGCTCGTTACAGCGCAAGCGGGTTCTGGCAGGCTGGCGGCGTGCAGAGCGAACTCTTCGACCAGGGCAACCTCGAGATCCCCGACGGCCAGCGTTTCGGCCTCCAGAACGACCAGCTGTTGCGCGTCTCGCTCGGCCCCGACGTCCTGGCGGTGAAGGGAGCGATGGTCGCCTACCAGGGCCAGGTCCGCTTCGACCACGAGAAGGCCGGCGGCATGGGCAAGCTGCTGAAGAAGATGGTCACCAGCGAGGACATGCCGCTGATGCGTGTGTCCGGGCAGGGCGAGGTGTTCTTCGCCAACGAGGCAGGCTACGTCTACCTGATCCAGCTCGACGGCGGCATCCAGGGCGGCGGCGACGGGATTTCCGTCAACGGCCGCAACCTGCTCGCCTTCGACTCCACCCTCGAGTGGGACATCAACCGCACCAAGGGCGCCGGCATGATGGCTGGTGGCCTCTTCAACACGACCGTCAAGGGGTCCGGCACCGTCGCCCTGTGCACCGTCGGCAAGCCGGTGGTCCTCGACTGCAGCCAGCAGCCCACCTATGTCGACGTCAACGCCTGCGTCGCCTGGTCGGCGAACCTCGTCCCCAGCGTCGTCAGCAGCATGAACATGAAGTCCATGCTGCGTGGCGGGTCCGGCGAGGCGTTCCAGTACTCCTTCCACGGTCCCGGCTTCGTCGTCGTACAGCCCAGCGAGTGGACCGCTTCCACGCAGGGCGGGCAGAAGAGCGGCGGCGGGGGCGGCGGCATCATCGGCGACCTGCTCGGCAGCTGACCGTTAGGTTGGGTGCCATGACGGACCACCCCTTCGGCATCGACTTCGGCGGCACCGGCATCAAGGGCGCGCCGGTCGACCTCGACAAGGGCGACTTCGCCGCTGACCGGGTGCGAATCGCCACGCCCCGACCCGCCACGCCCGACGCGGTCGCCGACGTGTTCCGCGAGATCGTCGGCAGGTTCCCGGAGTCGACGACCCCCGTCGGGGTGACGGTGCCAGGAGTGATCCGACGCGGGGTGGTGCTCTCCGCCGCCAACATCGACCAGTCGTGGATCGGCGTCGACGCCGACGCCGTCTTCACCGAGGCGCTGGGGCGTGACGTCCACGTCATCAACGACGCCGACGCCGCGGGCCTGGCCGAGGTCACGTTCGGTGCGGCGAAGGGCCACCAAGGCCTGGTGCTGCTGACCACCCTGGGCACCGGCATCGGCTCCGCCCTCATCAACGACGGGGTCCTGGTGCCCAACTCCGAGCTGGGGCACCTCTTCCTCGACGGCGAGGTGGCCGAGAAGCGCGCCGCCACCAGCGCCCGCGAGCGCGAGGGGCTGTCGTGGGAGGAGTGGGCCGTGAGGCTCACCGCCTACTACCGCCACCTCGAGCGGCTCTTCACCCCCGACCTCTTCGTCGTCGGCGGCGGGGTGAGCAAGGCCTGGGCCGACTTCGGCCACCTCATCGACATCGAGACGCGCATCATCCCCGCCGAGCTGCAGAACCGCGCCGGCATCGTGGGGGCTGCCCTGGCGGGAGTGAGCGACAGTGAGGGGCGAGCCTCCGGCTCTAGGCACGATCGCTGATCGGATGGAGACCGGGGGCGAGCAGGACGTGGAGGAACGGCTTCGAGCTCTCCTGGCGGCGGGCGACGCGGCCGCCCTCATCACCTGGGTGAGGGACCTGTCTCGGGCTGACGAGGCCATTGCCCAGGCTCTCTTGGAGGAGGCGCTGGCCTCCGGCGGCACGGCTGACGCCGCAGTTGCCCTCCCGGTCGTCCTGGATCGCGCCACCTCCAAGGAGGAGCTCGCGGAGCTCGCCGCCGCTGTCGCGGATCGTCCGGAGAAGTCGCTGCGCCGCGCGTTCCTGAAGAGGCTCGTCCCTTACGGTGACGGGGGATACTTCGATCACAACGAGCTGCTCGTCGCGCTGGACGTCTTGGCCGCGAGGGAGACGGATCCCGGACTCCTCGTGTCGATAGACAGAAAGCGCGGCATGGCCGGCGCGCCTCCACCGCTGATCGACCCCAGCATCGACCAAGGGCCGAGTGGGCTCTGGGGCCTGCGGCCGATGGCCGTGCCGGGGCTGCCCGAGCGGCCCTTCGCCTACGACTCCTTACGTCACCGCTGGATGTCCCATCTCAGCACCAGACCCGGTGTGCCGGACGAGCGCCTAACCGAGAAGGTCCTCACGGCCCTGGCTGAGGGCGACCTCGAGGCCCGCGACCTCCTCACCGTCTCGCACGAGCTCCTGGTCACCGGCAGCCTGAACCTCGAGCGTGCTGCTCGCTACTTCGGGGCGCTCGTCCTGGGCGGGGCCATGAGCCAGGTGTGGCCGGTGGCGATGGGGACTGCGGAAGCGTCCGTGGCGCGTTCGTCGACGACGCCGGGTCTGTCGGCGTTCCTGCGGATGCTCGCCCACTACGCCGCCGAGACGCCCGGGCCGAGCGACCTGCCTCCTTTACTCGCCCAGCTGGCCAGGGACGGGCACACGGACGCGGGACGACAGGCGCACGAGCTCGGTGCGCGGCTGGCTCGCACACCCCCCGATGACTACGACCCCGGCCCAGCTGCTGCCGCCGAGCCGGTGCCCGATCACCTGGGGCTGTGGGTCGAACGCACCGAGTCGGACCCCCAGCGGTTGTCGCTGCCCGTGAGGCGTGATCTCGAGAGCCTTCCCAAGCGGCTGAACCGCGTCAAGCACGAGAGCCAGCCTCGTTCCGTAACGCGGAAGCAGTTCCTGCTCGATGAGCTCGCGGCGCTCATCCGCCTTCACGGCGCAGCCAACGTGCGCGAGGCGATGTCGGGATTCCGCGCCCTGAACCCCGAGTGCACGACGACCCGTGCCATCGAGGCGTGGGTGTCGGGCGTCGTGACGCCGGAGGTCTACTGGCGGGTCGCCGCCCGCGGCATCTCGACCGTAGAAGTGCGTGAGATCTGGGCCGAGACGATGACGTACGCCGAGTCCGGCGAGAGGTTCCGGCGGGAGACCCCGGCCTCGCTGCTCGACCAGGACCCGCCGGTGATCGGGAGATGGTGGGCGGCCTCCCTGGGGACCCGGATCCGTCTCGAGATGCTGCACACCCTGGAGGTGCTTCTGGTCGCGGAGGCCGGGGGGAGCATGGTCAGCGCCCCCTGCAAGTCGGACGGGACGCTGTGCGTCAATGACCTCCTCAGCCGCCTCGCCGAGGCCACCTGTGTCGGCCCCGTGGACGTGCTCGTCGCACTCCACCGGCTGCGCAACGGCACACCTGCGGATGCCGCCCGCGTGGCCGGTGAGGTGCCCACAGCGGCAACGGTGACCACTCCGGGGGGTGCCCTCACCACGTCGGCCTCGGCCACCGTCCGGTCGTGGCTCGCGGGCACCCTCGACGTCACCCTTGTGGACGAGCCGTCCGACCCGGTTCGGGTGTCGCCGCCGGTGCCCTGGGAGTCCTGCGACGCCGTGGCGACCAGGCCGGGGTTCGCGGCCGCGCTGACTCGCGGGGAGCACGGCGCCTTCGCGCCCTACCTGCTGCCCGGCCGCCCCCTGCTGGTGCTCGGTCATGGTTTCCGGTCGCAGGGCCGCAACCACACGCTCGCCGACGTCGGTGGTCCCCTGGACCCGGCCGTGTGGGCCCACGTCCTCGAGGCACTCAGGGGGGAGCCCGACAAGTACGTCCACCAGGAGATGACGTCGTACGACCTCGAGGTCCTGGCACGCCTGAGCGCGCAGGGTCGTCTCGACGGGACCGCCGCCGTGACAGCGTGCGAGGCCGGCTGGGACGACCGTGCCCGGGTCCTCGGTGACGGCCGCGGCTGGGAGCACGCGTTCCTTCGCGGCGCCATGGTCGGTCTGTGGCCGGTGGCGATCCAGATCCTCGACTCGGGCCTGAGGAGGGCCGACCCACCTGCTGAGCTGGGCGGACTCGTCGAGGTGCTCGCTCGGCGAGTGCACGAGGTGCCGGAGCCGGTCATCCCGGACGCGGTGGTCGCCTTCGCCGCGGAGGCCTCGGACTCCCCTCTCCACCGTGCCGTGCGGTCCTTCGCCGCAGCCGGTGACCGGGCACGACGCTCCCGGGGGTCACGTCACTAGACGGTCGGCCGCTCCGAGCCTTCGGCCAGCACCGCTTGGTAGGCCCCTGTCACGCCCCGGAGGTAGCGCGCCACCACCTCCCGCTCCTCGGGGCTGAAGGACCGGTCGAGCCGGTCGAGAGCGACGAACATCGGCAGCAGGTGGGCCACGACCTCTCCTCGGCCGGACTCGGTGATGACCAGCTCGGTACGACGACGGTCCCCGGCGTGCGGGCGCCGCTCGACGTGGCCGCGGGCGACCAGCCGGTCGACGATGCCGGTCGCAGCCGCGGTCGAGACGTCGAGCCGACGCGCCACCTCGGCCGGGCCGATCTGCTCGCGACTGAGGTGGGACAGGGTCACCAGCTCGCTCTCGCCGAGCTGTGCCCGGCGCGCGACCACACGGTTGATGCGCTCGCTCACGGCGATCATCTCGCGCAGCGCCAGGAGGCTCTCGGTCTCCGCCCAGCCGGTCGGCATGGCTGGTCCGGACTCGTGGCTCATCTCACCCCCCGGGTCAGGACTTGTTGACTCCTTGACCGTATTGCTAACTTCATTAGCAATCAAGTTCCTTGACCACATTCCCGGCTCGCTTGTCCCCCGTCGGAGGCCACGATGTCTGCATTCACCCGCTTCGTCACCGGACGCCGTACGGCGTGGCTGGTGGCGCTGATTCCCCTCATCCTCGCCGTGCTCGTCGTCGGCGGGGTGGCAGAGGGGGAGCGCGACATCAAGCCGACCGACTCACGGCCGGCGGGTGCCGACAGCACCAAGGCGATCGAGCTGGCCGAGTCGCTGCCCAAGTCCGACGGCATGGTGGCCATCGTGCTGTGGTCCTCCGAGGACGGCGAGCCCCTGGGCGAGGACCGGGTGGGCGTGCTGACCGAGCAGACGGTCGGACTGCTCTCCGAGGCGACTGCCGGTGCCACGGACGGCGGGCAGGGACAGCCCGGCTCCGAGGGCGGCATGCCGGGGGCCGAGGGCGGCCAGCCGGGGGCGGAGGGCGGCCCGCCCGGCGAGGGCGCCGAGTCCCCGCTGACGGTGGCCGAGGACGGCTCCGCGGCGTACGCCGTGCTGCCGGTCGCCTCGAAGTCCAACACCGAGAACATCGACAAGGTCACCGACCTGCGCGAACAGCTGCGCGAGGAGGCCCCCGAGGGAGTCGACGTCCAGGTCACGGGCCCCGCGGGAATCCAGGCCGACATCGGCCAGGTCTTCGACGGTGCCAACCTGCGCCTGCTTCTCTCCACCGCCGGGGTGGTCGCGTTCCTGCTGATCCTGACCTACCGCAGCCCGGTGCTGTGGCTGATCCCGCTGACGGTGGTCGGCATCGCCGACCGCTTCGCCGCGATCGTCGCGACCAACGTCCTGGAGCGGCTGCAGGGGCCTCTCAACCTCTCGTGGGACGAGTCGACGGTCGGGATCCAGAGCGTGCTCGTCTTCGGCGCCGGCACCAACTACGCCTTGTTGCTGATCTCGCGCTACCGCGACGAGCTCAAGGGCACCGAGTCGCGCCACGAGGCCATGGCCGTCGCCCTGCGCCGCACCATCGAGCCCGTCACCGCGAGCGCCACCACGGTGTTCCTGGGCCTGCTCACCCTCGTGCTCTCCGCCATCCCCGCCACGCGTGGTCTCGGGGTCGCGAACGCGATCGGCATCGTGATCGCCGCGACGTTCGTCCTGGTCGTGCTGCCTGCGGTGCTGGTGCTCTTCGGCAGGTGGGTCTTCTGGCCCAAGCGTCCCCAGGTGGGTGACCCGCGGATGGTCGACAGCGGGGGCATCTTCAACCGCGTCGGCCGGGGGGTGGCCGCCCGCCCGCGCACCTTCGTGGCTGCCACCCTCGTCGGCCTGGCCCTGCTGGCCACCGGCAACGTCTTCATCGACACCGGCCTGCGCCCGGCAGACCAGTTCCTGGAGAAGCCCGAGGCCATCGCAGCCTCCGAGCGGCTCGCCGAGTCGTTCCCCGCCGGCATCAGCGACCCGGTCCAGGTGGTGACCCGCGCGGACGCCACCGAGGTCACGGACACCGTCAGCCGAGTCGAAGGGGTCCAGACCGCCCGCGTCACCAACCAGGGCGACGGAGTCACCCGCATCGACGCCGTGCTCGCGGACGCTCCCGGGTCGCCGGCCGCCTTCGACGCCATCGAGGACATTCGCGCCTCGGTCGACGACTACACCGACACCTACGTCGGCGGTGGCGACGCCGAGGCGCTCGACGACCGCACCTGGGCCCAGCGCGACCGGCTGGTCATCCTTCCGGTCATCCTGCTCCTGGTGGTGCTCGCGCTGGTCGTGCTGCTGCGCTCGGTGGCGACCCCGTTGCTGCTGGTCGCGACGGTCGTCGCGTCGTACGCCGCCAGCATGGGTGCCGCGTGGTGGTTGTTCACGGGCGTCTTCGGGTTCGCGGCGATGGATGTCGGGGTGCCGCTGCTTGCCTTCCTCTTCCTGGTCGCGCTCGGCGTCGACTACAACATCTTCCTGGTCACCCGGGCCCGCGAGGAGGCCAAGGAGCACGGCACACGCGAGGGGATGCTGCGTGCGCTGACCGCCACCGGCGGCGTCATCACCAGCGCGGGTGTGCTGCTGGCGGCCGTGTTCGCCGTGCTCGGCGTGCTTCCGCTGGTGGTGCTGGCCCAGCTGGGCGCGGTGATCTGCGTCGGCGTGCTGATCGACACCCTGGTCGTGCGCACCGTGCTGGTGCCGGCCCTCGCGCTGACCCTGGGCGACCGCTTCTGGTGGCCGCGCAAGGTCGGGCCGGCGCAGTAGGAGCAGGGTCTAGGGGGCCAGCGCCTTCTCGATGTCACCGGCCAGCTTGGCGGGCTCGGTGGTCGGGGCGTAGCGGTCGATCACCTGACCGTCGCGACCGACCAGGAACTTGGTGAAGTTCCACTTGATCGAGCCGCCGAGGATGCCGCCCTTGGTGTCCTTGAGCCACTTCCACAGCGGGTGGGCACCCTTGCCGTTGACGTCGACCTTGGCGAACATCGGGAACTCCACGCCGTAGTTGCGCTCGCAGAACTCCGCGATCTCCGCCTCGTCCCCCGGCTCCTGGTTCCTGAACTGGTCGCACGGGAACCCCAGCACCACGAGCCCCTGGTCGGCGTAGGTCTCGTGCAGCTCCTGCAGGCCCTGGTACTGCGGGGTCAGGCCGCACTGCGACGCAGTGTTGACGACCAGCAC